>CAZRPB010000093.1:0-6727 GCA_964601955.1 uncultured Klebsiella sp.
CTCTGATCAGTCGACGCGCTCGAGCATCACCCGGCGCAGGTCCATCACGGCGCCCTTGGCCTTCTTCACCGGACGGACTTTCAGCGTGTTCGTGCCGGCGGCCAGGGTCAGCCGGCCGACCTCGCGGGGAATGAAGCGCTGGAAGTGCCCGGTCTCTTCGACGGTGAATTCCAATGACGACGCTCCGCAGTCGAGGGCCACGGTCGAGCCGCCCTGGCCCTTGCCGCAGCCCTGCAGCACCGTCACGCGGTAGTTGCCGGCGGCCGGGGCGTCGAAGGTCCAGGAGGCGGTGTCGGCGGCGTTCACCCAGAAGCCGAGGGTGTCCTTGTGGGGCGGCTCCTCATACTTGAGCTTCTCGCCCGAGACCTTGGCGTCGCGCGCCTCAAGGTGGATCAGGGCGTTGGAGCCCAGCTTGGAAGCGTCATCCATGGCCTTGCGCCAGCCGGCCAGCGAAGGCCGCATGGCTTCCGACTTCGGCAGGGCCTGCAGCCGGGTGACGTCGGTGCGGACGAAGCACTCCTCCCAGGCGGCGCGGTTGAAATCAGGATTGGCGCGCATGCCCTCGGCGCCCACCGAGCGGCGCCAGGCCTCGAGCTTGCCCCGCATCGTCGCGACGCGGGCCGGTTCCGCCGCCGCAAGGTCCTTGGTCTCGGAAGGGTCCTTGGAGAGGTCGAAGAGTTCGAGCGATCCGTCCTCGTAGTGCTCGATGAGCTTCCAGGATCCCTCGCGCACCACGCCCCCCGGGCGACCGCCTTGATTCATGTAGTGGGGCTGATGCCAGAACAGGGGGCGGTTGAGGGATTTCTTTTCAAAGAGCACCGGGGAAAGGTCGTTGAAGTCGAGCACGGCCGGCGCGGGCGCGCCTGCCAGGGAGCAGATGGTCGGCACGAGGTCACCCAGCACGACCGGCTCGGAAATCTCACCCGGCGTGAGTCGCGCCGGATAGCGGACGATCAGGGGCGTTCGGATGCCGCCCTCATAGAGGAAGCCTTTGCCCGCGCGCGAGGGCGCGTTGTAGGTCGCGGGCGACTCCTTGAGCTCCGAGATGTGCACGCCCCCGTTGTCCGACGCGAAGGCGACCAGTGTGTTCTTGGACAGACCGTTGCGCTCGAGCGCGGCGAGGATCCGTCCGCAGGCCGTGTCGAGGGACTCGATCAGCGCGGCGTAGGTCGGGTGGAAGGCGTCGGCCTTGGCGGCGACGGCCTTGGCCGGGGCGAAGAGCGGGATGTGGGGGTTGTCGAACGCGACGTAGAGCAGGAAGGGGTTGTCCTTGTTGCGCTCGATGAACTTCACCCCGTAGTCGGCCTGGCCGAGCTCGCCCTTGCCCCCTTGCGGCGATTCGGCTCCGGCATTGGCCCGCCCCGGGAAGTATTCGTCAAACCCGCGGTCCGTGGGCTGGTGCCCCTTGCCGCCCAGATGCCACTTGCCGACGGCCGCCGTCGCGTAGCCTCTCGGCTTGAGCAGTTCGGCCAGCGTCTTCGCCTCGGCCGGCAGCTGCAGGTTGATCTTCGCACCGAGCAGGCGATGCGAGGCGCGGTCGGAACGTCCGGTGAGGAAAGTGGTGATCTTGACGCGCGCGGGGCTCTGTCCGGTCATGATGGCCGCGCGCGAAGGTGAGCAGACCGAGGCGGCCGCGTAGGCCTGCGTGAAGCGCGCGCCTTCCGCCGCCAGTCGGTCGAGGTTGGGCGTGCGCTGGTCCTTGCGGCCGAAGCAGCCGAGGTCGTTGATGCCGAGGTCGTCCGCGAAGAGGATGACGACGTTGGGGGGCGTTGACTGCGCCGAGAGTGAAGCGAACAGCAGGAACGCGAGCGCAGTCAGGCCGGAGAAGGGGCGGGGCATGGTTTCCTTTTTAGCGTCCGCCCGCATTGTGCAAAGGGCAAAACCCGGTTCCGTTCCCTTCATGGACGCTCATTTGTTGAAGACGGCCCTGGCCTGCGTCGACGTCGCCATGGCCGCCGTGTCTTGGCTCATCCTGCTCTGCACCTATCCGGACTTCGCCCGCTGGCGTCCGGAGGGATTCGCCGCGGCCCACGACGCCTACACGCGGAGGGTGGGCCTGGTCGTCGGACCGTTGCTCATCCTCCAGCTCCTCGGCCACCTCTGGGCGGCGTCCGTGGGCAACTGGTTCGGATTGGCGCTGGTGGCGGCCTGCTGGGCCCTGACCGCCCTGTGGTCCGTGCCCTGCCATCGCAGACTGCGCGATGAAGGGTCGGATTCGCCCGCCTTGGCCTCACTCATCCGGTCCCATGCCTGGCGCACCGCGCTCTGGACCCTGCTGGCGTTGCTTTCAGTCGTTGGTGCGGCGGAGCTGACCGGTCCTCCCTAAAGACGTTTGTCATCAATCTTGAAGGGCATTGACTGCTGAGGTGCCGGCGGCACCCCTTCCGCTCCTGCATGAAGCCGCGTCCTTGCCATCGCCCCGGTATCCGTCTGCTGCCGATCATCATGGCGGGAGCGGCGGGCGTTTCGGGCGCGGAAACGATCGAGGCACGTTCCTATTCCACCCGGCCTGACCCGGATCCGCCCGCTTACGTGCGTCCTCAGGCGGTCGACGCCTCGGGCAAGGTCGACTTCGGCCTGGACTACCGGTGGCGATACGAGGCTAGGGACGATGACCTGAGGCGTTCCGAGGCCGGCATGGACACGCCGCAACTGCATCGCTTACGGGTCTATTTCGGCCTCAAGCAGGTCGTGGATCCCCTGCGGTTCGCGGTCGAGCTGCAGGACTCCCGCAAATCGGACGGCGCCTTTCCCGCGGACGGTCGCGACGTCAATGAGGCCGAAGTCATCCGTGCCTACGCCGAACTGCGCGGACCGGGCGATTCAGGCCTGCGCTACGGCATCCATAACTTCGAGTTCCTGGATCGGCGCCTCATCGGCAACAACCAATGGCGTAATACCGCCAACACGTTCGACGGCGCGCACGCCTACGCCGCCGGGCGTGCGGGCGCGTGGCGGATCGACGTGCTTTCGGTCCGGCCCCTTGAGAGGCTGCCGAGCGAACGGGATCGGCCCGTTTCCGGCCAGCGGGTCGATGCGCTGATCGCCGAGCTGCGTCCGCATGCCGCTCCTTTCGTCGTGCAACCCTACTGGCTCAGGATGACCGACGATTCACGCCCTGGCGGAAGGCGCGTCGACTCGCCGGGCGTGCGGGCCTTCGGCGACGTCGTCGGAACGGATTTTGACTACGACCTCTCATTCACCCTGCAGCACGGCGATGACGGAGCGGTGCCGGTCCGGTCGCATGCCTTCACCGCTGAAGCGGGATGGCGGGCCCGCGATTCCTGGGATTCGCGGCTCGGTCTGTTTCTGGGCGTCGCGAAGGGCGATGACAGTCCGACGGACGGCCGATCGGGCCGTTTCGAAAAGTTCTTCGGGTTCGGACGGCCTTGGTCCGCCAGTGATTACATCGTCAACGAGAACATCTTCACTCCGAAGCTTCGCTGGGAGGCCAGGCCTTCCGCCGTGCTGAGGTTCGACGTCGGATGGTCGTCCTATTGGCTTGAGTCTGCGACCGACAGGTTTCTCGGCGCATCCCTGCAGGACGCCACGGGCGCTTCAGGCAGCCATCTCGGTGACGAAATTGATTTCCGGATCCGCTGGTCCCCTGAAAGCAGGATGACCGTGACCTTAGGGTACTCTCATTTCATCTGCGGGGGGTTCGTTCGCTCGCAGGCCGGAAGAGGCGACACCGACTTTGCTTATTTGGAGGTCCAATTGAGCGCTTTTTGACGACAGAAGAGGCTTGCAAAGGCCAGCGGCTTATCATTTAATCATTACTAATCTTATCAACTTTAAGGCCTTAACCTCTTGCGCCTCTTCCGATTCAGTCTGCTTTTCTGGCCATTTCTGGTCGTCGGCACCTCCCTCAGGGCGGAGGCTCTTCGGGTTGGTTTTTTCCCAAATCTGACCCATTCGCCGGCTCTTGCCGCGAGGCAGTTGGAAAGGGAAGGGGCACCTTGGCATGCTTCCCGGTCGATTCCGGTCCAAGTCGAATGGCAGGCCTTCAACGCCGGCCCTTCCGCCGTCGAAGCCTTGCTCACCGGCACGGTGCACGTGGTCTACGTGGGCGCCTCTCCCTTGATCAACGGGCATGTCCGGACGCGGGGCAAGACGCTCCGTCTCCTCGCGCCCGTGGCTTCCGGCGGCAACGCACTCGTGGTCAGGCCCGGCCTGGGGCTGCGTTCTCCGCAGGATTTTCGCGGCCGTCGGCTGGCCACGCCTCAGTTGGGCAACACCCAGGATGTTTCCGCCCGAGCCTGGCTGAAGTCCGGCGGTCTCAAGGTCACGCTTGCCGGGGGGGATGCGCAGGTGATCCCCGCCGCCAACCCCGAGCTCGTGATGTTGTTCGGTCGCGGTCAGGTGGACGCCGCCTGGACGGTCGAGCCATGGGTCTCCCGACTCACTTCCGAGTTCGGCGGCGTCGTCGTGGCTGAAGACGCTTCCGCTGTCGTGACGGTTCTCGCCTGTTCTGCGGCCGCGCTGGAGGATCGGGGCGATGACGTCCGCGCCTTCGTGCGCTCGCATTGGGAGCTGCGCGACCGTCTCATCGCCGACCCCGCCCTTCATCGCAGGCTGATCTCGCAGGGACTGGCCGCTGAGACGCGTTCCAAGCCCATGGCGGAGGCTTTGCTCGACTCCGCGCTCCGCCGTCTGCGTCTGGACGGACATGAGCCGGCCGCCGACCGGCACGCCCGGCTTGCGGCTTCCCTCGGCAAGTCGATGGACGACGCCGTCTCCGCCGGTCTGCTTCGTGAGGCCCACCCCCTGGACTCGCTTCTTTCCGAATTGCAGGAGGAGCGTCCGACCCGCTGAACATGGATTCCCCCGGTTCACAGCCCGCGGCCCTGACGCTGCGTAACGTCACCAAACGCTTCAACGGGGCTTCGGGTCCCGTGACGGCGCTTGAGGACATTTCGATCGACGTACGTGAAGGTGAATTCCTCGTGCTCGTCGGTCCTTCCGGCTGCGGAAAGTCCACGCTGCTCTCGCTGCTCGCCGGTCTGGAACTGCCCGATGAGGGTGAGATCCGCCTGGCCGGCTCTCCCGTGCGCGGTCCCGGCCGGGACCGTCTGGTCATGTTCCAGCAGGACGCCCTCTTCCCCTGGCTCAACGTGCTTGAGAACGTGCTGTTCGGACTGCGCCTGAAGCCCGACCTGACCGACGCCGAGCGGCGCGAATCCGCCCGTCATTACCTCAATCTCGTCGGACTGGGCAACAAGGAGCTCGCCCGGCCGCATGAGCTGTCCGGAGGCATGCGTCAGCGCGTCGCGCTCGCCCGGTCGCTCGCTCCCAACCCCCGCGTGCTGCTCATGGACGAGCCCTTCTCGGCCCTGGACGCGCTCACGCGCGACCAGCTGTACGGCGACATCCAGGCGATCTTCACCAAACGCCGCAAGACCATCGTCCTCGTCACGCACAACATCCGCGAAGCGGTCTGCCTGGGTGATCGCGTCGTGCTGCTCTCCCCTCATCCCGGTCGGGTGCGCGAGGTCTTTGAGATCGATCTGCCCCGGCCGCGACGGATCAATGACCCGGCGCTCGCCGCGCTGGCCGCCCGCGTCACCGAGTCCCTCGCCTCGCACCTCACGGAAGGGGCCGTCGAATGAGCCTGCCCCGTCCCGTCATTCCGACCGTGCTCGCCCTGCTTCTGCTCGGCGGCTGGGAGTGGTCGGTCCGTTCCGGCCGCGCCGATGAACTGTTCTTCCCCGCGCCCTCCCATGTGCTGGCTTGGTGCTGGGACGGATTGCTCAACGGCGAGCTTCTTTCCGCCACCTGGGTCACGGTGCGCCGTCTGGCGCTCGGCTTCCTCATCGGAGTCGTCCTAGGCATCCCGCTCGGCGCGCTCTGCGCCCGTGTGCGCTGGATCAACGATACGCTCGGCGTCATCGCCCTCGGTCTGCAGACGCTGCCTTCGGTCTGCTGGGTGCCGCTGGCCCTGCTCTGGTTCGGTCCCGAGGAGTCGGCCGTCGTGTTCGTGGTCGTCATGGGCACCCTGTGGGCCGTCCTCGTCGCGGTGCGCGAATCGGTCCTCAACGTCGAGCCGCTCTACTTGCGTGCCGCCCAGACCATGGGCTCCGGCGGGGCCCATCTCTGGACGCAGGTCATCCTGCCTGCGGCGCTGCCCGGCGTGATCAGCGGCATGAAGCAGGGCTGGGCCTTCGCCTGGCGTTCACTGATGGCCGCCGAGATCTTCGTGGTCATCCTCTCCGGCTTCGGTCTCGGGTCGCTCCTGCACGCGGGCCGGGAGCTCCTGCGCATGGACCAGGTGATGGGCGTGATGGGCGTGATCATGCTGGTCGGCTTCCTCGCCGACCTCGCCTTCTTCTCTCCGGTGGAACGTTGGCTGCGCCGCTCCCGCGGCTTGGAGCGCTGAGCGCCCTTTACGGCTCGACCCTCGCGGGAGGCGTCCCCACCTTCGGGTCATGTTCATCGACGAAGCCAAGGTCATCCTGCGCGCCGGCGACGGCGGCCACGGGTGCGTGAGCTTCCGCCGCGAGAAGTTCATCCCCAAGGGCGGCCCCGACGGCGGCAACGGCGGCAAGGGCGGCGACGTGGTGCTGCTCTGCGACCGCAACGAGGGCGACCTGGAGACCTACCGCTGGCAGCCTCACCGCGCCGCCAAGAACGGCACGCCGGGCATGGGCCGCCAGTGCGCCGGGCCCGACGGCTCCGACCTCGTGCTGCGCGTGCCTCCGGGCACGCAGGTGCTGGAGGAGTCCACGGG
>CAZRPB010000094.1:0-6558 GCA_964601955.1 uncultured Klebsiella sp.
GGCCCCTTGGCCGTTCCTGGCTCGGGCTGATCAAACGAGCCTCCGAGCCTCTGGGCCTCTGCGTCTCCCCTTGCCAGCCTGCCAACTTGCCGGCCTGCCAGCTAACTCCGGTCTATCCCTGTCCCTGTCTCTGGTATTCTTCACCTTTGCACTTTTGCACAGGAGCTCCGCTCCGATTTGCACCTTTGCACAACCTCCAACCGCCTGCCCCCGTCCCTGTCCCTGTCCCTCGAAGTCAGCCCCCTTGTGCCCATATCCCTTCACCGGCTTGCGGGTTAAAGTCCCGCCCTGAGCACCCCCTTTCCAAGCCTCGACGCCCATCTGGCTAGGGCCCATCATCAGAAGCATGTCAGTTCAGCCCAAGTCGGCCGTCGAACCTCCCGTGGAGGAGGTCAAGGCGCCGCCTTCGGAGCCCTGGGAGAAGATGCATGATCCCGCCTCCTGGTCGACCGACCCGCGGGGCTTCCGTTCATCGGACGACCTTCCGCCCGGCGCCAACGGCCTCGACCCCTCCTCAGATGGGTGCAGCTGGTTCCTCTGGGCCTTCCTGGGCCTCCTGGCCGCCGCCCTCGCCTGGTGGCTCCTCTGACCCCGTTCGCCGCAGGGCAAACTAAGGTAGGGCTGAGCGCCCCCGGTCAGCCGCCCCTCGCGGTCAGCCCCCTCGCGGCGGTATTCCGCCGCGTCCGGCCCTCCGTTCAATCGATCAGCTAGTTCCTAACTCCCTTTAATCCCGGTTCCCCGACTCTACGTGCTCTGGTACTTTCGCATTTCTGCATGCGATGCATGAACAGATGAATTCAAGTTATAGTAGTTCTACATACTTTACTTGATTTACATAAAGTATTGATTTACAGTATTTTACGCAACACTACCTGCTTGCGGCCCAGGCCGCCTCAAGCCAGGCTGGAGGCATGTCGCGCTCCAAAACTCTCTCCTACATTGTCGGACATCTCGAACCCGCTCGTGTTGATCAGGCGATCCGCGCCGCAGCGACTGCATTGGGCATGCAACTCAGCTGCTCCAGTGACTCATACTATCGAATCGAGAAAGTCGGTTGCTGCTTAAATTTGAGACTGAAGTCAGCTGGCCCAGCCACCTTGCTCTCCTTCAACTTCGCGCGATGCGCCCGAGTTTTTTGGAGGTCATTCATGAAGCAGCTCACCGCCATCGTGCAGATACGTTGCGTCAAGGGCCCTGTCGCAATGCCGGTCTCTGCACCTCTCGCACCTCGTGAAGCAAGCCGCTCCGTGCGAGATGTGGTCGATCAGTTTCTCTCGGGCAAGCCGAATGGCTACGGTGTCGTTTTTTCAGAAAAGGCGCTCACTCAGGCGACCCTGTGCAAGTATCGTCACGTCCACAACACTGAGCGCGCTTTGGAAGGACTTCATCGTGCGGCTGATGCCCTTGCGAATGGGCCGATCCTTGGCATGTCGGAGCAGGATTTCTGGAACAAGGCGTTCGGCCGTGCCGTGACCCTGCGTATCTCCGATACCCAGCTGCAGATGTTCCCTGACGACTACCAGGCGGATTTCGATGCAGAACGCTTCGTCGGACACCGTCATGTCACTCTGGGCACCGGATGGAGCGAAGCCGACTGCATGTCCATTCACTGGGACGTCTGTCACTGCCGCCGTCTGATCATTGTCGTCCGCTGTGGCAAACACGGCCGCACCCATCGCTGAATTTCACCCAACCCGACCCAGCCATGAAGAACAAAGCCAAGTCATCCCGAGTCACCCGCAAGTCCAAGTCCTCAGCGACGAAGCAGGGCCCCTTCACCCTCAACGTCCAGAAGAAGGGAGGCGCCATCCATGCTATCACCGTTCGAGTCGCCCCGCATCATGTCGTCACCTTCACCGGCGGCGCCAAGCCCGCGGTCTCGATGGCCTGCACCCACCACGGCTTCGTTGCCGAGGCCTTCGAACTCAACGGCCAGCTCGAACAGGTCATCAACCACGTCCGCAAGCACTTCCCTGAACTCCGCGCCGACTAACCCGTCGCCTTCTTGCGAACAGACTCCTTGGGGTCAGCCTCGATCACGGCGTCACAGCCGTGCTCCTTGAGGGCCCTGAGGATCTTTTCATCCAACTTGAGGCAGATCGCCACGGCAGCGATGACGTTAACCCCTTCCTGCTCAAGCAAGGTCTTGGAAATGATCGTCTGGCCAGCCACACCCATGCCCAGCTTGTTTCGCTTAGTCTGAAGAACGATGACTTGTTTTCCGCTGAGTTCCGCAGGCTTTGGCGCTTTCTTGCCGGAGATAGCCTCCTTGCTGGTTTTCCCATCTAGGATCACCAGGCCGTCGATGCGTCTGCCGCAAATCGGGTACTCCAGATAGAGCGTGCCGTTCTCTTTACGCTTCGCCCAGTGGGCTTTGGTCATCTCTGGTTCGTAGGGGTTGCTCATAAAATCAGCACTCCACTAGCTCACCCTTGCGGACGTGGATAAGCACGCACCTGACCTTCCCCGCCTCCAGTCCGCACAGCTTCGCCACGGCGATCCGGTAAAGGTCCATCTGCCCCTGATACATCTCTTTGAGGTGCTCCAGGGAGCAGTCGTTGGTCTTGTAGTCGATGACGGTCGCGGACTGCCCGGGGATCACCTGCACGCGGTCGAACACGGCGTTGATCACCTTGCCCTCATGCATGAGGGTCGCCTTGCGCTCATTCCACAGCACGGCGCCATCGGTCTTACGTAGCAGCTCGGCCACGGGCTTCGACTTCAGGCAGGCCGCGATGGCCTCCGCGGCCTCGTCATAAAGGTCCGGAATCTCGACCGGCCACGCCCTGCGTTCCAGGTCCCTCAGGAATGCCTCAGCATCCCACTCGAGGTGGTTGAACAGCTCGTGGACGAGGGTGCCGTACACTTTGCCTCGGGCGACGTCCTTGCCGGGCTTCCAGCCACCCGCAAAGGGCTTGCCGGACTTCGAGGGTCTGAGGCGTTCGGTCCGCTGCACGGGGGTCAGGACGCTGATGTCCCGGACCGCCTGCGCCTCGCTCACGGTCTCGGTCTTCACGGCCGCCGCCCCGATCCAGTCGTCGGAACCCTGGCTGAACATGATCTCGGCCTCGCAGGCCCCGCGCAGGTGCACTTTCTTCCCCTTGATGCCCGCGCCGTCGCTGCCGCCCAGGATCGCCTCGACCAGGGTCGCGAAATCATACTTCCGCTCGAGTTTCTCGTCGGTGAGGTTCTCCCGGATCTCGGGCTTAAGCTCATCGGTCACCAGAACGAGTCTCCGGATCGCCCGGGTCATGCCGACATACAGCCGGCAGAGGTTCTCATACGCCGCCGCGGTCCGCTCCTCGGTCAGCACGGCGCTCAGGGTGCCGGGGTCGGCCTCGCACACGGCGGTCTTGGGCCGGGTCAGCACCCATTCAGGGGTGAACTCGGCATCGGTCTTCACCAGGGGGTCCTTCACCCGCACCTGCGCGATCTTCTGCTTCTCGCTGTTCAGGCAGGGCAGGTAGACGGCGGTGTATTGCAGGCCCTTGGAACGATGGATGGTCAGGACCTGCACGGACCTCGGGTCGGCGGTGTCGCGCAGGGACGACTTTTCGAGATGGGTCGCGAATCGGGCGAGGTCGCGTCGCTCGTCCTCATCGAATTTCACCGCCAACGCCAGGATCTGCTGCACGCGCTTGGCCAGGAATCGCTCGGCGTTGGTCTCGCCGTCCGGCATCCGGCCCCTGAGGAGCTCCTGTAGGAGGGCCTCTCCGCCTTGCGCATAGAACACCTCCGCCATCCTGAGCCTCGCGGGCTCCCAGCCTCCGCACGCGTCGACATACGTCTTCGCGCTCGGGGACATCTCCGCCATGCCCTTGCTGAGGCGGTCGGTCGGATGGGCGGCGTTCTTGATCAGCGACACGACCCCGGCGGTGAAGGGGTTGTCCATGGCGATCTCCGCCGCCGCCTCGTCCGCCGCCTCGATGCCCATGCGTCGGAGCTGCTCGGTGATCTCGGCGGCCTGCTCGTTCTTCGAGACCAGGACGGCGCAGGTGATCCCGGGCTTCAGGAGGTTGTTGCCGTCAAGCAGGCCCGACTGCCGGATGTGCGCCCCGATCCACTTGGCCTGACAGGCCGCCTTGCCGGTATCCTCGTCCCCTTCATTGCCTTCCTTGGCTTCGACCGTCTCCTCAAGGTTGTTCAGGCGCACCCAGAGGGCTTCACCGGACTCCGGACGGTCGGGGTTCTTGGACTCGTGGTCGCCCCAGACCGCGCCCCACTTGGCCGCAGCCTCGGTCGAAAAGAATCTTCCGTGCGGCTCCAGGTCGCCAAGGAGCCTGTTGACCATGTCGACGACCGGTCGGGCGCATCGACGGGTGTAGTCGCGTCGGTTGTTGCCGGTCTTGGGAATCTTAGCGTCCACCATCCGCAGCAGCTCAGGGTTGCCCGCCCGCCAGCCATACAGGCTCTGCTTGAGGTCCCCCACGAAGAACGTCGTCCGCCACTCGGTCTTCTGGTCCTTTTCTTCATAAATCTCGGTCAGGTTCTTCTCCAAAACCTTCCACTGCCGGGTGCTGGTGTCCTGGAATTCGTCAAAGAGCCAGTGCTTCACGCTGCAGTCGAGTCGGTAGTCGATGTCGAACTTGCCCTCGGCATCCAGCAGGAGAGTGACGTTGTCGCTGAAAGTCAGGCGGCCGCGCTGCCGGATCTCTCGGTCGTAGATTTCGTCGTATCGCTCCAGGAGGCCATGCATGGCCTTGGTCTGCGCGAGCTTGTTTTGGATGGATAGTCCGTAGGCCTTTCGTGCCAGAACCCGGACGGCTCGGCAGATGTTTGGCGGGAAATCAAAGAGTTCCTTCAGATTTCCATATTTGACCTGATGTGGGGTCTGCCCGTCCGAGAGTGTGACGAGTTGGAGACGGCCTGTAATTTGATCGAAGAATCCATCCTCGATGTCGGTGGAGCTTTTGGCCTGAGCAACCGAGCTGAATTGCTTGATGAGGCTATTCCTGAACGCGATTTCGGATGGCTTGTTGCGTGTCCATCCATTGAGCCAATCCATCATCTCGCCGGCAGCTGCGGCGACATCTTTCTCATCCGGCAACGAAAGTATCTCCGGCACGCCCTGCTTCCAGATGGTCTCGGCCACGCCCCATTTGGCGTCCTCCCGGGCGAGGGTGATCAGGTCCTGCAGCTTGGCCGCGGTCTCGGCGAACCCCTTCAGGGGGGTGGCCACTTCCTTGCCCTGATTCAGGGAGCGCAGGTGGGCCCAGATTTCATCGATCTGCTCGTGGGCGGTCTCCGCCATCATCTGGGCGATGACCTGGGTGCGGATGTCCTCGGCCTCGACTTCGCTGATGTTCCGGATGCTGCCGCCGTCGAGTCCGACCTCGGTCGGGTTGTTGGTCACGAGCCGCGCGAAGAAGCTGTCCAGGGTCCCCAAGGTCAGGCGCTGCATGGACAGCAGGGTCTTGCGCAGGAGCTCCCTGAAGAACGCGGCGTCGCAGGTCTCAGGCAGGTCGAGACGCTTCGGGCTCCTCAGGTCGGCGGCCTCTTTCTCGCTGGAGGCGGCCTTGGCGAGTTTCTCCAAGGTCCGGGCCATGAACTCCGCCGCGGCCGCCCGGGTGAAGGTCAGGGCGACGATCTGCTCGGGTCTGACTTCTCCCTCGCGGAGTTTCTGGCAGGCGAGGAGCTTCACGATGCGGTCCGACAGGGCGAAGGTCTTGCCGGAGCCGGCGGAGGCCAGGATGACCTCGTCGTTGACGGGGAATTGGCTCACGGGCGCACGCCTCCCAGCTGGTCGGTGTTGAGGTATTCCTTCATGCGCCGGCCTTTGAGGGCCGCGAGGATGGGGTATTGGCTGCCTTCCTCAGAGGGCTGGAAGGCGTCCTTGCCGCCCCGTCTGATGGCCGCGACGACCTCGGCGATCTGCTTCTCCGCAGCCGCCAGGTAGTCCTCCTGGTAGTGCTCCCAGACTTTTTCTCCCGTGTCGCCGACGGACGCCGGTAGGCAGAGGTATCCGAGATGGAGGACTCCGGTCTCGCCGATGCCGGGCCAGCCTTTCCTCAGGGCGCGATGATAGACGGGCAGCTGGAGGTCCTTCCAGCGGACGATCTTCATCTCCCCGCTGTCTTCTCCATTCTTTTTCCGCTTCCGGATCTCGGAGGTGAAGGGCGCGTCCGCCAGTCCTTTGGCGGTATGGGTGCCGGCAGGGTTCTTGGCCTCGTTGAAGGTCTTGTAGTCGTAGACGCGCCACTCGCCGGTCCGGGTGTTGTGGTCGAGTCGGTCAAAGGTGCCGGTGATCGGCATGCCGAGGCTGTCGTCCTTGGGCAGGTCGCCCTCGACGGCCTTGATCACCCATCCCTCGTCCGCCATCTTGGCCTGGCAGGCGACGAATGCCTGGAGTCGTCCCCGGGCGGCCTGGATCTGCAGGCGGATCGACGCCGAGGGGTCCGGCCCGAAGGTCTCATGGACGTGCTTGTCGAGGCAGGCCATGAGCTGACGGTGGATCTCCGCCTGGTCGGTCACGGCCTTGTCGATGTTGTCGTTCCCAAAGATCTCCAGAGCCCCGTGGGCGAGGGATCCGAAGCCGGCGGCGTCGAGCTCGATGCTGCC
>CAZRPB010000095.1:0-2524 GCA_964601955.1 uncultured Klebsiella sp.
CTCTGGTACATGTCGCCGAAGGAATTGACCGCCTGCTCATAGGAGTTGCGGTAGTTGTGGCCCATGATGCGGGCCTCCGTGCCGTCGCTGTTCATGCGCACAGAGAAGCCGCCCACCCAGACGTTGCCATCGTCGCTGCGGAGACCGGCCACCGCCTGGGCGTCGACCGCCTGCTTGGTCCACTCGCCGTGGTTGTAGGGACTGCCGATGCGAAAGGTCTTGCCGGAACGGTCCGTGAACTGCGCGCAGGTGTTGCCCTGGTTGAAGTTCCAGCGGCCGTCCGGACCGAACGTCACGCTGTGAAGCGAGTGGTCGTGGTTGCGGCCGTTGAAACCCGTGAGCAGCGCCTCGCGGCGGTCACCCTTGGCCAGGTCGATCTTCCCGTCGCCGTCGACGTCGGTGTAGACGAGCAGGTCCGGCGGCTGCGAGACGACGACCTTGCCGTCGATGTGGGCCACGCCGAGCGGCGAGACCAGGGCGGCCTCCTGCGTGAAGACGGACACCTTGTCGGCCTTCCCCGCGCCGGTCGTGTCCTCGAGGATCACGATGCGGTCGCCTTCCGGACGACGGCCGGCCTTGCTGCGGTAGTTGACGCCTTCGGCGACGTACATGCGGCCGCGTTCGTCGAAATCGATGTTCGTCGGGTTGAAGATCATCGGCGAAGTCGCCCAGACCGTGACCTCGAGTCCGTCCGGCAGCGTGAACATGTCCGCTGGCACGGCGAGCGGACCGGAATCGAAATCGATGGGCTTGTATTTGGAAGGACGCTGGGTGAAGACTGCGAACTTCACGTCGGCCGAGCTCGGCTTGCCTCCGCGGATGGCGCCTCCGTCGTCGATGGCCACCTTGGAGACGAAGACGTCGCCAGGGCCGGGCAGTTCGAAGGCGATGAAGGAGTTGGCGTGGGTGCCGATGCCCACGGGGTAGGCCTTGCCGGCGACCACCAGCGGCTTGCCGTCGTAATTGCGGCCCACGCGCGTCTGTCCGAGCGAGTCGACCTCCTTCCACTTGAGCTTGGTGAGGTCGACCTTGGTGCCGTCCTTGAGAGCCACCACGGGCTCGATCCAGTTCGCCCAGTCGCAGGCATTGGCGCCGAGGTCGGAGACCAGCAGGTAGAGTTCCTTGGAACCGTTGAGCAGGCCCCTGAGCTCCAGGACGCGCTCCTTGTCCTTGGCCTGCATGACCGGGGATTCCGTCACGGGGCGGGGTTCGGCGGCTGCCAAGCCGGCGGCGGACAGGACCAAAGCGGTGAGATTCCTGAGCAAGGATGACGTCTTCATCGGGGTTCGTTCATAACAATCGCCCCTGTCAGGGTTTTCACGCCCAAAATGCGCCCCTCGCGAACCCTCCCGAGTGCTTTACATCCCGCACGGCACCAGCAACTTCTTGGGGGAACCCTCGTCCTGCCGGGGTGTCCTCTTTTACGAATGTCTCTCCGCCCCCTCATCCTGCTGCCATTCGCCCTGGCCCTTGATGCCGCGGACGCCCCCTCGGCCGCGCAGGTCGAGTTTTTTGAGAAGCAGGTCCGTCCGGTGCTTTCCGAGAACTGCATCGAGTGCCACGGGCCCAAGAAGCAGAAGTCCGGACTGCGTCTGGATTCACGCGCCTTCATCCTCAAGGGAGGTGAAATCGGTACGGTCGTCGTTCCTGGCAAGCCCGAGCAGAGCCGGCTCATCATCGCGGTCCGTCACGCCGGCGGCAAAGAAGTCGCCGCCATGCCGAGCGACGACAAGAAGATCTCCGACCAGGCGATCGCCGCCCTCACGGAATGGGTCAGGCAGGGCCTGCCCTGGCCGGAGGAGACCGCTCCCGTGGTGGCCGACCCTCGTGCGCACTGGGCCTTCCAGCCCGTGGGGCGTCCGGCCGTGCCGCAGCCCAAGGACGCTTCACGGGCCCGCAACGAAATCGACCGGTTCCTGCTCACCAACCTCGAGGCGGCGGAGCTTTCCTTCGCCGCCGAGGCGTCCAAGGAGACGCTCGTGCGACGCGCCCACTACGTGCTGCACGGCCTGAATCCCACGCCGGAGGAAGTCACGGCCTTCCTGCAGGACCAGGATCCGCAGGCCTACGAGAAGCTGGTCGACCGGCTCATGGCCGCTCCGGCCTTCGGCGAGCGCTGGGGCCGCCACTGGCTGGACGTCGCGCGCTACGCCGACACCAAGGGCTACGTCTTCCAGGAGGAACGCCGCTACCCCTACGCCTACACCTACCGCGACTGGGTCGTGAACGCCTTCAACCGCGACCTGCCCTACGACCAGTTCCTGCGGCTGCAGCTTGCCGCGGACCACCTCGTGAAGGGAGCCGACAACCGCGACCTCGCCGCGCTCGGATTCATCACCCTGGGCAGGCGTTTCCTGAACAGCACCCACGACATCATCGACGACCGGATCGACGTGGTCATGCGCGGCACGCAGGGACTGACCGTGGCCTGCGCCCGCTGCCACGACCACAAGTCGGACCCCATCCCCACGGCCGACTACTACTCCCTCCACGCGGTCTTCAACTCCAGCGAGGAGCCCAAGGA
>CAZRPB010000095.1:2624-4482 GCA_964601955.1 uncultured Klebsiella sp.
CCCGAAGGCCCGGAGTCCCCGACCGCGCCGTCGCTGATCCCCACCTACAACATCGCCGACCGCAACGCGCGGAACAAGCTCGAGGTCGACATCGAGTCCTTCAAGGCCACCAGCCCCGACGCGCCCCCTCGCGCGATGGTGATCCAGGACAAGTCCAAGCCCGTGCAGGGCGTCATCCTCCTGCGCGGCAGCCCTTCACGGCAAGGACGCAAGGTGCCCCGGCAGTTCCTCGAGATCCTGACCCAGGGACCGCGCAAGGAGTTCGGTGAAGGCAGCGGCCGACGTGAGCTCGCCGACGCCATCGCCTCCCCGTCGAACCCGCTGACCGCGCGCGTCATGGTCAACCGCATCTGGACCCAGGTCTTCGGCCAGGGCTTCGTCGACAGCCCCAGCGACTTCGGAGTCCGCACGCCCCGGCCCGTCCAGCACGCCCTCTTCGAGCACCTGAGCCGCACCTTCGCCGAGGACGGATGGTCCATGAAGCGGCTCATCCGCTCGATGGTGACCTCGGCGGCCTTCCGCCAGTCCTCCTCCCACGACGCCCGCGCCTACGCCAAGGACCCCGAGAACCGCCTGATGTGGCGCATGAACCGACGCCGGCTCGATTTCGAGGCCATGCGCGACTCCGTCCTGCGCGCCGCCGGCCGGCTCGATGCGCGCGTCGGCGGCCAGCCCTTCGACCTGATCAAGGACTTCTCCAACCCGCGGCGCACGCTCTACAGCCACATCGACCGCCAGAACCTGCCCGCGATCTTCCGGACGTTCGACTTCGCCAACCCGGACTACCATGTGGCCCGGCGCAACCAGACCACCACGCCCCAGCAGGCGCTCTGGATGATGAACCATCCCTTCGGCCGCGCCCAGGCGGACGTGCTCGCCGCACGGACCGCGTCCGCGACCTCGCCGGCCGACCGCGTCGCATCGCTGTTCCGCCTGGCCCTCGGACGCTCCGCCTCCGAGTCGGAGACCGCCGCCGCGCTCGAATTCATCTCCACGGTGGACCGCGAGCCGCCGCCCGCCGTCTGGCAGAACGGATACGGAAACTGGAATGCGGCCACGAAGAAGATGTCCTTCACGCCCATGGCCCATCGCGGCAAGGACCGCGAGTCGCCTCAGCTCAAATACCCCAGCCCGACCCACGGCTACGTCGCCCTGAGCGCCAAGGGCGGCCACCCCGGACAGGACGTGATGCTCGGCGCCGTGCGCCGCTGGTCCTCCGGGGGCGGCGGCGACTTCCGCATCGAAGGCGAGGTCCACGTCGCTTCCAAGCACAGCGGCGGCGTGCGCGCGCGGGTGGCGACCGACCGCCGGGGCGTGATCGGCGAGTGGGACGTGCCGGCCGACGTCCGGACGTCCGTCACGCTGCCGAAGGTGACCCTCGCCTCCGGCGAGGAGCTTTACTTCATCCTCGATTCGAAGGGCGACGCCAACAGCGACGGCTTCAGCTGGTCTCCGCTTATCAAGGACGCGAAGTCCGGCGCCTCGGTGTCCTCGGCCGCGGCCGAGTTCGGCCGCGTCGTGAACCGCCAGGACGCCTGGTCCGCCCTCGCGCAGACGCTCCTGCAGAGCAACGAATTCAACTTCATCGACTGACATGATTCTCCCGCCCCTCAGCGACGTCAGCCGACGCGAGTTCCTCCGCCGATGCGGGATGGGCTTCGGGGGGCTCGCACTGTCTTCCTTCCTCCGCCAGGAGGCCCTGGGCGCCCAGGTCAGGGTCGACCCCCTGCGTCCGCTCGCCCCACGTCCGCCGCCCCTGCCCGCCAAGGCCAAGCGCGTCATCCACATCTTCGCCAACGGCGGGCCTTCGCACGTCGACACCTTCGACCGCAAGACCTCCCTCGACAAGTACCACGGC
>CAZRPB010000095.1:4582-6330 GCA_964601955.1 uncultured Klebsiella sp.
GAGAACGAGAACCTGCCCGGCTTCATCACGCTCTGCCCGAACGGATTCCCCATCCAGGAGACGCAGAACTGGCAGTGCGGCTTCCTGCCGGGCGTCTACCAGGGCAGCTACGTCAACACGGGCCGCAAGTCGGTCGAGGAGCTCGTCGAGGACATCCGCAACGGCGGACTCTCGCGGCCGGCCCAGCGCCGCCAGCTCGACCTGCTCGCGAAGCTCAACGCCGCCCACCGCGAGGCCCGTGGCGCCGACGCCGCCCTCGAGGCCCGCGCCCATTCTTTCGAGATGGCGTACCGCATGCAGCTCGAGGCGACGGACGCCTTCGACATAAGCCGCGAGGACGAGAAGACGCGCGAGATGTACGGCGACACGGTGCTCGGACGGCAGTTCCTCATCGCCCGCCGGCTCTCCGAACGCGGCGTGCGCTTCATCCAGCTCTGGCACGGAGACGGCCAGCCCTGGGACAGCCACGACGACCTGGAGGTCCAGCACCGCCGCCTGGCCCGCGAGGCCGACCAGCCCATCGCCGCGCTGCTCACCGACCTCAAGCGCCGCGGACTGCTGGACGAGACGCTCGTCATCTGGGGCGGCGAGTTCGGCCGCACGCCCACGGTCGAACTGCCAACGCCCGGCTCCAACGCGGGCAAGATCAACGGGCGCGACCACAACAACCACGGCTTCACCATGTGGATGGCCGGAGGCGGCGTGAAGGCCGGCCACGTCCACGGCGCCACGGACGAGTTCGGCTTCAAGGCCGCAACCGACGTCGTCCATGTGCACGACCTGCACGCGACCATCCTGCGCCTCCTCGGCTTCAACCACGAGGAGTTCACCTTCCATCACGCGGGCCGCGACTACCGGCTCACGGACGTGCACGGCAAGATCGTGCAGTCGATCATCGCCTGACATGCGCCTCGCCGCCCTCCTCCTCTCGGCCGTCCTGCCCCTCGCGTCGGCCGCCGAACTCCGCGTCCTGAAGGACGTGTCCTACCGGGATCCGGTGGTGACGCCCGAGGCCTACGCGAGGGAGCGCTGCAAGCTCGACCTCACGCTGCCGGAGGACGCGTCGCCGAAGGGCTTCGCGACGCTTGTCTGGTTCCACGGAGGCGGGCTCAAGGCCGGCTCCAAGGACAGCCCCACCGAGCACTGCGCCGCGATCGGCGCCAGCTTCGCCCGGGCGGGCATCGCCTTCGTCGCTGCCGACTACCGCCTGTCACCCAAGGGTCGCTACCCCGATTACGTCGACGACGCCGCGGCTGCCTTCACCTGGGCCGTGCGCAACATCGCGACTCACGGCGGAGACCCGCGCAAGGTCTACGTCGGCGGCCATTCCGCCGGCGGCTACCTCGCCCTGCTCGTCGGCTTCGACCCCTCCCGGCTGCGCCCGCACGGACTGAGCCTCGGCGACGTGGCCGGCATCGCGCAGGTGAGCGGACAGGTCTTCACGCACTACACCGTGAGGGAGGAGCGCGGCATCTCCAAATACAAGGTCATCGCGGACGAAGCCGCCCCCTGCTTCCACATCCAACGGGCCCTGCCGCCCGTCTTCACGGTCTACGCCCAGAAGGACATGCTCGGTCGTGCTGAGGAGAACCAGTTCATGGTGGCGATGCTGAAATCAGCCGGACATGCCGAGAACTACTCCCTGCGGGTCGACGACCGTGACCATGGCAGCGTCGGACACAACCTGCGCAATGACGACGACCCCGCACGGCTCGCCTTCGTGAACTTCATCCGCAAGACCTCCGCCA
>CAZRPB010000096.1:0-2152 GCA_964601955.1 uncultured Klebsiella sp.
TCGCGATGGGCGCCTGCGCCTCCTCCGGCGGCATGTACCGCTCCTACGCCACCCTGCAGGGCGTGGACAACATCGTGCCGGTCGACGTCTACATCTCCGGCTGCCCGCCCCGCCCCGAGGCCCTTCTCGACGGCATGATGCTCCTGCAGGAGAAGATCCGCAAGGAAGGCGGCTCACTCCGCCGCACCTTCAAGGGGCGCGTCGTCGAGACCAAGGTCGTCAGCTGAGCCGATGGACGCCGCCGCACTCACCAGCCGCTTCCCCGCCCTGCGGGACCTCGCCGGCAAGGACATGCCGACGTACGAGGCCCCCGGCGGCGAACTGCTCGCGGTCGTGAAGTTCCTCCGCGACGAACAGGGCTTCGACCTGCTCGCCGACCTCTGCGGCGTCGAATGGAAGGACCGCACGCCGCGCTTCGGCGTCGTCATCCACCTGCTCTCGACCGCCTCCAAGGAGTACGTCCGGCTGCACGTCCCCGCCGTCGACGACCGCGTGCCCAGCGTCTCCTCGCTGCATCCCGGCGCCAACTGGCACGAACGCGAGGCCTACGACATGTACGGCATCCGCTTCGACGGGCATCCCGACCTGCGCCGCATCCTGATGTGGGACGGCTATCCCTACCACCCGCTGCGCAAGGACTTCCCCCTCGCCGGCATCGAAGTCCCGCTGCCCGCCGCCGACGTGGCCGAAGTGACCGGACAGGCCGTCGAGCCCGCGCCCATGATGGGCGGCCCCTTCGTCTCGCACGGAGGACGCATGTCCGAAGGCGAGCCCTCCGCCCTCGACCAGTCCTGGACCGAGGAACGCCCCAAGTCCTGAACCTGCCGTGAAGATCACCAAGGAAATCTCCATCGGCGACGTCGCCGCCCGCGCGGAGGAACTGCGCGGCGAGAACATGACCCTCAACATGGGTCCGTCGCACCCCGCCACGCACGGCGTGCTGCGCCTCTCCCTCGAGCGCGACGGCGACAACGGCATCAAGTGCGACCCGGTCATCGGCTACCTGCACCGCGGCGACGAGAAGATCGCGGAGAACATGACCTACAACCAGTTCGTGCCCTACACGGACCGGCTGGACTACCTCGCGCCGCTGGCGAACAACGTCGCCTACGCCATCGCCGTCGAGCGTCTCGCCGGCGTCAAGGTGCCGGAGCGCTGCGAGGCGATCCGCGTCGTCTGCTGTGAGATGGCGCGCATCTCGTCCCACCTCCTCGGACTCGGCGTGTACGCCATGGACACCGGCGCCTGGACGGTGTTCATGTACACCTTCAACGAGCGTGAGAAGCTCTACACGCTGTTCGAGGAGCTGACCGGAGCCCGCTTCACCACCAGCTACACCCGCGTCGGCGGCGTCACCCGCGACCTCCCCGAGGGCTGGCTGGCCAAGGTGGACGCCTTCTGCGACGGCGTGCTGCGCACGGTCGACGAGGTCGACCGCCTGCTCACGCGCAACGGCATCTTCCTTGAGCGCACCGAGGGCGTGGCCCCGATCTCCAAGGAGCTCGCCCTGGCCTACGGCCTGACCGGCGCCAACCTGCGCGCCTCCGGCGTGCCCTTCGACCTCCGCAAGGACAAGCCCTACTCGGGCTACGAGCGCTACGACTTCGACGTGGCCGTCGGCACCAGGGGCGACTGCTTCGACCGCTACCTCGTCCGCATGGAGGAGCTCCGCCAGTCGGTGCGCATCCTGCGCCAGGCCGTCCGCGGCATGCCCGGCGGCGCCTGGTACGCCGAGGACGCCAAGAAGGTCTTCCTTCCGCCCAAGGCCAAGGTGCTGACGCGCATGGAGGAACTCATCCAGAACTTCATGCTCGTCACCGAGGGGCCCCAGGTGCCTCCGGGCGAAGTCTACTTCGAGGCCGAGAACCCCAAGGGCGCCCTGGGCTTCTACGTCGTCTCGCACGGCGGCGGCGTGCCGTGGCGCCTGCGCATCCGCGGACCCAGCTTCGTGGCCCTTTCGATCCTTCCGGCCGTCGTGCCGGGCAACTACCTCACCGACATCGCCTCCGTGCTCGGCTCGCTCGACTTCGTGATGGGCGAGTGCGACCGCTGAACCATGCAGACCCCCTCCCCTTCCTCCGCCGACCGGCCGCTGCGTCCTGAGACGCTCGCCAAGGCTCCCGCCATCATCGCGCAGTATCCGCAGAAGCGC
>CAZRPB010000096.1:2162-6135 GCA_964601955.1 uncultured Klebsiella sp.
GGCCACATCACCAAGGAGGACATGCGCTGGGTCGCCGAGCAGGTCGGCGTCGAACCCATGCAGGTGCTCGAGGTGGTCACGTTCTACCCGATGTTCCGCCAGGCGGCGATCGGACGCCGGCACGTGCGCGTCTGCCGCACGCTCTCCTGCGCGCTCCGCGGCTCCTACGCCCTCATGGAGGGCCTCGAGAAGGCGCTCAACTGCCCGCGGGGCGAGACCTCGCCCGACGGCGACTTCACGCTGGAGTTCGTCGAATGCATCGCCGACTGCGGCTGCGGCCCGGTGGTCCACGTGGACGGCGCGATGCACGAGAACGTCGAGCCCGCCCAGGCCGAGGCCTTCGCGGCGAAGCTCAAGGCCACCCTCAGGGACCCCGACTACGGACGCCGCGCGCCGCAGCCCGGCACGCCCGAATGGAACGGCTGAACCCGACGACCACGACCATGCCCGCCGTCGAACGCCCCATCATCTACGCCAACCTCCGCAAGCCCGGCTACACGGTCGACCTCGACTGCTACCTGAAGCACGGCGGCTACGAGGCCCTGAAGAAGGCCGTGGCCATGAAGCCCGAGGAGGTCTGCAAGGAGGTCGAGCTCTCCGGCCTGCGCGGCCGCGGCGGCGCGGGCTTCCCCACCGGGATGAAGTGGAAGTTCCTCGACCGCAAGTCGGGCAAGCCCGCCTACCTGGTCGTCAACGCCGACGAGTCCGAACCCGGCACCTACAAGGACCGGCAGATCATCTACAAGGACCCGCACCAGATGCTGGAGGGCATCGCGATCACCGCGTGGGCCATCCAGGCGAAGCAGGCCTTCATCTACATCCGCGGCGAGTTCATCCACGGGGCGAAGCTCCTCGAGGCCGCCATCGCCGAGGCGAAGGCGAAGGGCTTCCTCGGCCAGAACATCCTCGGCTCAGGCTATTCGTGCGACGTCGTCGTCCATCGCGGCGGCGGATGCTACGTCTGTGGCGAGGAGACGGGTCTCATCGAGTCGCTCGAGGGCAAGCGCGGCTACCCGCGCATCAAGCCGCCCTACTTCCCCGCGGTGCTCGGCCTCTACAACTGTCCGACCATCGTCAACAACGCCGAGACCATGGCGCAGGTGAAGCACGTGCTGGCCTTCGGCGGCGCGGAGTTCGCCAAGATCGGCGTGCCCGGCGACAGCGGCACGCACATCTGGGGCGTGAGCGGGCTGGTGAAGCGTCCCGGCCTCTACGAGATCGAGGCCGGCAAGGCCACCTTCGGCGAGCTGCTCTACGACTTCTGCGGCGGGCCGCTCGACGGGCGAAAGTTCAAGGCCATCATTCCCGGCGGCTCCTCGACCAAGATCCTCAAGTTCGGCGAACGCTTCAAGGGCAAGCTGCCCAACGGCACGGAGTTCGACTGGGCGCTGGAGGACATCCCGCTCGACTCCAACAGCATCGCGGCCTGCGGCACGGGCCTCGGCACGGGCGGCACCATCGTCCTCGACGACTCGGTCGAGATGATCCAGGCGCTCTCCAACCTCAACGCCTTCTACGCCCACGAGACCTGCGGACAGTGCACGCCCTGCCGCGAGGGCTCGCTCTGGCTCAGCCGCGTCTCCGGCCGCATCGCCAAGGGCGGCGCCAAGGAGTCCGACGTCCCCCTGCTCCTCGACATCGCCAACCAGGTCGCCGGACGCACCATCTGCGCCCACGGCGAGGCGGTGGCCTGGCCGGTCCAGTCCGCGGTGCCCAAGTTCAAGGACGAGTATCTGGAGTCCATCCGCCTGCGTCAGCGGGGCGAACCAGTGCCCAAGCTCAAGCTCATCTGAGGAAGGGGAGGCTTTTGCGCGAAGGGCCGTGACCCCGGTCCCTTTCTCCCTTTACCCTCCCTCCGCCGCACCTTACCTAATCCGTCCCATGGAATTCACGAACGTCCGCGCGGTCGCCAAGGCCAACGTCTACTTCGACGGCAAGGTGGTCTCCCACTCGATCTTCTTCGCCTCGGGCGAGAAGAAGACGTTGGGCCTGATCTATCCCGGCACGTACCACTTCGGCACCGACAAGGCCGAGGTCATGGAAATCACCGACGGCGCCTGCGCGGTGGTCCTGGACGGCACGAAGGAGGAGAAGTCCTACGCCGCCGGCACCAAGTTCGACGTACCGGCCAAGTCGGGCTTCACCATCGCGGTGAAGTCAGGCATCTGCCAGTACGTCTGCAGCTTCATCGGCTGACGCAGCGGCCCGCCCAGGGCCACGCCCATGCCAGACCCCCAAGGACGCGCGCCTGAGACGCCCTCCCCCGCCACAAGGGAGCGCCCCTGGGCGCAGCTCAAGACCTTCACGTCCAAGCCCAACGTCTTCCGCTCGATGGTCGGCGACGTCTCCCCGGACGCCCGCCAGGGCGACGTGGTCACGGCCTACGACAAGCAGGGGTCGTTCATCGGCTACGGCTTCTGGAACGCGGGCGCGCCCATCGCCCTCCGCATCATCAAGCACACCCCGGGCAGACCGGACGACGCCTGGTTCGAGCAGACGCTCCGCCGGGCGGTGGCGCTGCGCCGCGACGTCCTGAAGCTTGATGCCGACACCGACGCCTACCGCGCGGTCAACGGCGACGCGGACTTCCTCTCAGGGCTCATCGTGGACCGTCTGGGTGACGTGCTCTCGGTCGAAATCTCCTCGGTCGGCGTCATGCGCCGGCTCCCCCGCTGGATTCCGATCCTCCACGACGCCCTCGGCACGAAGCGCGAGATCGTCCAGGTCGACCCCCACGTGGCGCGCGTCGAAGGCATCATGCCATCCGACGTGCCCAAGTCCTCCGTCCGCTTCGTCAAGGTGAAGGAGTCCGGCATGGTCCAGGAGGTCGACTTCGCCGAAGGCCACAAGACGGGCTTCTTCTGTGACCAGCGGGACAACCGCCGTCGCTTCGGCGCGCTGGCCAAGGGCCTCAAGGTCCTCGACCTCTGCTGCTACACCGGCGGCTTCTCCATCGCGGCCAAGCTGGCGGGCGCCGTCGAGGTCACCGGCGTCGACCTCGACGAGAAGGCCGTGGAGATGGCCAAGCGGAACGCCAATCTGAACAATGTCCGCATCGACTTCGTGCACGCCGACGCCTTCAGCTGGATCCGCCAGATGCAGAAGAACGGGCGCACCTGGGACCTCGTCCTCTGCGACCCGCCGAAGTTCGTCGACGGGCGCGATCCGGACATCGAGGCCGACGGGCTCAGGAAATACAATGACCTGAACGTCCTCGCGATGCAGCTCGTGGCTCCCGGCGGACTCTTCGTGACCTGCTCCTGCTCCGGACTCGTCTCCGCCGAGGCCTTCGAGGAGCTCGTCGCCAAGGCCGCCCATCGCTACCAGAAGCGCCTCCAGATCTTCGACCGCACCGGCCCCGGCGCCGACCACCCGACCGTCTCCAGCCACCCCGAGGGACGCTACCTCAAGGTGCTCTGGACGCGGATCGGCTGAGCTATGGCTCAAGGGGCGGATTTCCTCACGACGGTTCCTTCGCCCACATTGAAGCTGGTGCCCTCGTAATTAATCACGCCGTTGCCACCCTGGATTGTGACCGAAAGGTTGTCGATCAGCTTGAGGCCGCCCATACCGCCGTCCCCGGCTTCCGTTTTGGCACCATCACCGACCCAGGAAAGCACACCCTGCACGACGGGGATGCGGTCTGAAGCGACGCTGACCGGAACAGGGGCTGGCAGGGGCGCGACCACGGCCGATTTACGGACTTCCGGCGGGATGCTGCTGGCCTCCAGAGAAGTCCTGTTGATCTGCTCATAGTTCACGGCACGGACGCCTTGGTATCCGGCGGCAACCCCTTCCAACAGCCTGCTGGGGATGCGCAGGGTGCGTGCAGCAAGGGCCAGCTGGGGGTCAGCACCGGTGGCCGGCAGGCCGTTCGCCACACCGGTCGCCTGGGAGTCGATGCTCAGTCCGTCCGGAAGCTCGCCGACCGTGACATCACGACCGGAGAGGATCTTCAGCTGGACGTCGGCGG
>CAZRPB010000097.1:0-6107 GCA_964601955.1 uncultured Klebsiella sp.
TGGTCGATCATGATGTCGATGCGGAAGTCCTCCATGGCGGAGTAGAGGAACTCCTCGACCGACTTGGGGATGCGGTGGATCTCGTCGATGAAGAGCAGGTCGCCTTCCTGCAGGCCGGTCAGCAGGCCGGCGAGGTCGGAGGCCTTCTCGACGACCGGTCCAGAAGTCTGCCGCAGCGGACGTCCCATCTCCTCGGCCAGGATCAGCGCCAAGGTGGTCTTGCCCAGACCGGGCGGGCCGTGCAGCAGCACGTGGTCGAGGGTGCGCCCCTCGCGCCGCGCCGCGCCGACCATCACCCGCAGCCGTTCGACCGTGCGCGCCTGCCCGATGAAGTCGTCCAGCCGCGGCGGGCGCAACGCGGCGTCCAGGGCGCGGTCGGGCCGTGCGAGGCCCTGCTTGCCGGATCGGTCGGAAGGTTCGGGCGCACGGGCCATGGCGCAAGGTGCCCCCGCGCGGGGCGCTTGGCAAGCAACTCAGTCCTCCGCGCGCAGCGACGAAGGCATCTCCGACTGAGGCAGGCGCACGACGTCGGCCCCGAGGCCACGCAGGCGTTCCTCGAACTTCTCGTAGCCGCGGTCCAGGTGGTAGAGGCGTTGGACCCACGTCTCGCCCGTCGCCGCCAGTCCGGCCAGGATGAGCGCGGCGGAGGCGCGGAGGTCGGAGGCCATGACCGGCGCGCCGGAGAGCGGTCGGCCGCCATGGACCGTGGCCACCGCGCCGTCCAGCCGGATGTCGGCGCCCATGCGCTGGAGCTCGGCGACGTGCATGAACCGGTGGGGGTAGACCTTCTCCGTCACGGTGGTGACGCCCGGGGCCATCAGCTGCACGGCCATGAACTGCGCCTGCAGGTCCGTCGGGAATCCCGGGTGCGGTTCCGTCACGACGTCGACGCCTCGGCGAGGCAGGCCGCGGGCCCGCACGAAGCCGCGCCCGTGGAGGACTTCCACGCCGGCGGCCTCGAGCCGGCCGAGGAAGGCGCCGAGATGGGCGGCTTCCGCACCGCGGACGGTGACGTCGCCGCCGGTGATCGCCCCGGCGGCCAGGTAGGTGCCCGCCTCGATGCGGTCGGCGATGATCGCGTGGTCCGCTCCGCCGAGCGAGGGGACGCCCTCCACCTCGATCGTCGCCGTGCCGTCGCCCGAGACGTGCGCGCCCATCTTGCGCAGAAGGTCGCAGAGGTCGGAGACCTCGGGCTCCCTCGCCGCGTTGAGGACGCGGGTGGAGCCGCGCGTGAGGGCGGCCGCCATCACGAGGTTGGCGGTGCCGAGCACGGTGCTGCCCATCGGTCCGCCCATGTCGACTTCGCCGCCGCGGGCGGCCGCCGCGTCCACCGAAACCACGCCGGCTTCGAGCGTGACCCGGCAGCCGAGCGACTCGAGCCCGCGGAGGTGGAGGTCGATGGGCCGCGGGCCGATGACGCATCCGCCAGGCACGGCCATCTCGGCGCGGCCCAGCCGTCCGACCAGCGCGCCGAGCAGGCAGACGGAGGCGCGCATCTTGCGCACGAGCTCGTAAGGCGTCCGGTGGGAGACCTGCGCCGCCCTGATGCGCCAGACGCCGGGCTCGGGCGATTCGGCGGACGCGCCGAGGTGGCGCAGGATCTCCGCCATGAAGCGGACGTCGCTCAGGTCGGGCACGCCGCGCAGCGTGACGGTCTCCGCCGAGAGCAGGGACGCCGCCATGAGCGGCAGCGCGGCGTTCTTCGCGCCCGCCGCGCGGACCTCGCCTTTCAGCGGTACGCCGCCGATGATGCGCGCGACTTCGAGCATGCGTGCCAAGAAGCGGGGGCGCCTTCGGCGCCCCCGGTGTCTTCAGCCTTCGCGGGGCCCGCCGCGGTGGCCGCGGTCGCCGCGGCGTCCGTCGCGTCCCCGGCTCCGGCCGCGGTCACGTCCGCGCCCGCCGTGCCTTCCGCCGCGATCGTCGCGACGGCCGTCGCGCTGTTCAGGTCCGCGGCCCGAGGGCACGAAGACGGCCTTGTCGGGAATGCCGAAGAGCGTCGCCAGCTTGCGCTTCAGCGAGGCCCAGAATCCGATCGGTTCCTGCACCGGGATGACTACGGGCTCGATCTGCAGCCTGGGCTTCTCCTCGCGGCGCGGGCGGTCCTCGCGGCGCGCCTGACGTTCTCCGTCATGACGCGGCTCGCGACGTTCGTCGCGGCGTTCGTTCCGTTCACGGGGTTCGCGGTGCTCGCGAGGCTCGCGGTGTTCGCGCGGCTCGCGACGTTCACGACGTTCGCCCTGGGGGGCGGCCGGGCGGGCGGCGAGGGCGCCGGAGATGGACTCCTGCGCCTCGGCGGGATTCTCGATGACTCCGATCGAAGGGCGGGCTCCCGGGGCTCCGGGTGCGGCGGGGGCGCCACGGGGCGTGCCGCGGCGTCCGAACTGCTTCGGGGCGGCGATGGTGCCGGGTTTGGCGGCGGGCTCGGCGGAGGCGCCGATCACGGACATCGGGGGGAGGTCGGCGTGTTCGGATTCCAGCTTGGATTCACGGACTTGCGGGGCTTCGTCGCGGTTTTCCTGGGAGGCGGACTGTTCGGCCGCGGGGTGGTGGGCTGAGTCATGCTCGTGCCCGGTGTTTTCTTCGTTGCTCATGGTTGTGGTTGTGGGACGGCGGTGCCGTCCGGGATTGCGGGCCCCCGTCGTGGGGGCGTGCCGCTTCGGCGGGGTCCTGAGGGACCGCGCCGGGTGTCCGGCTTAAGGCCGGAAGGTTTTCAATGGCCCCGCCCCGTCTTGTTCACAACCCGAAACTCGGTCAGCGGGCCTCTTCGGTGAACCTCTGTTCACGTATGATGATGATCCGCACCGAGCCTTGGTAGGCCACCGCCTCCTCGATCCGGTTGCGGATCCTCCGGCCCAGCTCGGCGGCTTCCGCATCCCCGACCTTGCCCGGATCCACGATCACCCGCAGCTCCCGTCCTGACTGGAAGGCGTAGGCCTCGCGGACCCCGTCGAAGGAGGCCGCGACCTCCTCGAGGGACCGGATGCGCTGGGCGTAGCTCTCCAAGGTCGAGGCGCGTGCGCCCGGCCGAGAGCCCGAGACCGCGTCCGCGATCATCACCAGCGGCGCGTAGAGCGACTCCGCCGGCACCTCGCGGTGATGGGCCGCCACCGCGTTCACCACCCGCGGGTCTTCGCCCAGCCGTCGGAGCAGCGAGGCTCCGGCGAGCGCATGGCTTGCGCCGGCCCCGGCCTCGAGCGCCTTGCCCATGTCGTGGAGCAGGCCGGCCCGCTTGGCGGGCGTCGGGTCCAGGCCGACCTCGGCGGCCAGCACCGCGCAGAGCTGGGCGACCTCGACCGAGTGCGCGAGCGTGTTCTGGTTGGCGGAGAGCCGGAAGTGCAGACGCCCGAGCAGTTCCTCCACCTGCGGGTCCATCGAAGGCAGTCCGAGGTCGCGCACGGCGTCCCGGCCGAGCCGACGGGCGAGACGCAGCACTTCCTCCTCGGACGCGCGGACCGCATCCTCGATGAGCGCGGGCGTGATCCTTCCGTCCTTCACCACGCGTTCCAGGGCGATGCGAGCCGTCTCGCGCCGGACCGGATCGAAGCAGGAGAGCAGGGCGACGCCTGGCGTCTCGTCGATGAGCAGCGTCGCGCCCGTCGCCTGCTCGAAGGCGCGGATGTTGCGCCCTTCGCGGCCGATCAGGCGGCCCTTCATCTCCTCGTTGGGCAGCTGAACCGAGACCGCGGTCGCGTCCTGGGTTGTCTGCGTGGTCAGCCTCTGCATGGCGGCGAGCAGAGTCCTGCGTGCGGCTTCCTCGACCTCGTCCTCCGTGCGGTCGAGCAGTTCGGCCCGGAGGCGGGCGGCCTCCTCGCTGAGTTCGCCGCGCATCCTCTCCACCGTCAGGTGACGCGCCTCCTCGGGGGTGAGGCCGCCCAGGAGCAGCAGTTCCCGGCCCAGCTGGTCGCGTCGTCGGGCCAGGTCTTCCGCCAATTCCTCGGCCTCCCGCTTCTCGGTCTCCGCCCGTCGCCGCAATTCCTCGGCCTCGCGTTTCTCGCTCTCGGCCCGGGCGTGCATTTCCGCCGCCTCGACCGTGGCCTCACGTCTGGCCAGTTCCACTTCCGAGCGCAACCTGGCGTCCCTCATCGCGCCAAGGGTGCTTTCCCTCCATTTGGCCACCGCGTAGGCCACGATTGCGCCCGAGGAGAACGCCACGGCGGCGAGGATGCTCTGGTCGGCGGCCACTGGCATGGTATCGCTCTGGACCGTAGTCCTGAGCCCCTTACCCTTGCTTGCCCTGAACCGGTCGCAAGCCTCCATTTGGGACGGTTGGCCTTGCCACCCCGGCCGCGGGCGGGTTCGATGGGTCTGATGTCCCTTTCCGAGGCAGAGCAGGGCGAGGCCGTCTCTGAGTGGTGGGACAAGTTCGCCAATTTCGCCTGGAGGACGGACTGGACCCAGGTCCTCATCATCGCCGGCCTTAGCGTCCTCGGCTGGGTCGCGATCCGCTCCGCCGGTGAGGCGCGCGCGTCCCTGCATCACGAGAACCAGGCCGTCTTCATAGGCATCGGATGGGTGGCCTACTGGGCCGTGTCCTCCCTGGATTACCGCCGCCTCCATTTGCACGCGCGCACCGCTTACTTCCTCACCTTGGGCCTGCTCGTTCCCGTCTCCGCCTGCGCGCTTCTGGACGCCGACCTGGGGTCGTTCATCCGCAACGTCTACGGCGCGCGCCGCTGGATGGATTTCGGCCCCTTCTCCCTTCAGCCCTCGGAACTCGCGAAGGTTGGCACCCTGCTTTTCCTGGCCGCCCTCCTCGCCCGCCTTCCGATCGGAGCCTTCGCGGCCAGCTGGCGTACGCTCGGCCTGGTGGCCGCGGTGGCCGGGGCGCCCTTTTTCTTGATTTTCGTGCAGCCCGACCTAGGTTCCGCCCTCATCTACCTGCCCCTGTCATTCGCCCTGCTGCACGTCGCCGGACTCACCTACAAGTTCTTCGCGGCGGCGGGAGCGGCGGCCTTGGTGCTGGCGGGGGTGCTGGCCGTGGATCTGACCGAATACGCCCGGGGCGTCGCGGAGTATTCCAAGGCCCATCCTGAGGAGCGTGATCCCGCCCGCAAGGTGCGGGGGCAGCATCAGGAGCGCGCCTGGTTCGTGCTGCTCAAGGACTATCAGCGCGAGCGCATCATGTCCTTCGTGGCCCCCGACGTCATCGATCCGCGCGGCCTGGGCGTGACTTGGAACGTGCGTCAGGCCGTCATCGCCGTCGGCCGCGGCGGGCTCGCCGGCCAGGGCGTCGGCAACGGCACCCAGGCCCGGCAGGGCTACCTGCCGGAGGCCGCGGCCCACAACGACTTCCTCTTCTCCGTCCTTGCCGAGGAGGTCGGCTTCGTCGGCGCCGCCGGCGTCGTGGCCGCCTTCGCGCTCCTGCTCTGGCGCGTGATACGGACGGCCCTCCGCGCCGCGGACCGCTTCGGTTCCCTGCTCGCAGCCGGCGCCGCCGCGGTGCTGGCCACCCATGTCGTCATCAACGTCGGGATGAACGTCGACCTCATGCCGGTCGCGGGCGTCCCCCTTCCTTTCCTCAGCTACGGAGGGTCTTTCGTGCTCAGCTGCTTCCTGCTCCTCGGACTGGTCCAGAGCGTGCACCGGCATTCGGCCGGCGGCGGCGAGCGCGGGGATCCTCCGGCAAACGGCCTGACGGCCTGAACCCGAGATGCCCGAACACAACGAACCCGAAGAAATCCACGAAAATTCCGAGCCGACGTCCGGCCAGGAGCCCATCGACCAGCGCAAGATCGCGGAGGAGGCCGCCCGTCGCCGGAAGGACCTCCCGCTGCTCCAGCGCATCGTCAAGCACTTCTCCAAGGACCGCGCCAACTACCGTGAGCTCGTCATCAACGGCGAGACGCTCGAGAAGCGCGTGGCCCTGCTCACCAACGGCGTCCTCGACAAGTTCGAGATCGAGCACAAGGGTGAGAACCGGATGGTCGGCGCCGTCTTCAAGGGGCGCGTCCAGAACCTGGAGGCCGGCCTGAAGGCCGCCTTCGTCGACATCGGCCAGCCCAAGAACGCCTTCCTCCACTACTGGGACATGCTCCCGGCCGCGAACGACTCCCAGGTCGAGTTCATCCGCGACAACGAGTCCGCCGAGCAGAAGCAGCGCAAGGCCC
>CAZRPB010000098.1:0-6017 GCA_964601955.1 uncultured Klebsiella sp.
TGCTTGACCTCGTCCATGCCCAGGGCCCGCTTGAGCCAGAATTCCGCCGGGTCGGCCAGGTAGACTTTGAAGGCGGTGGCGGAGATGGACTTCACCACGCGCGCGGCCCCCTTGGGCTCGGCGAGGGGCACGAACTTGTGCTCGGCCGGGATCTGCCAGTAGGGCTGGGCCTCGCTGTTCGGGGCGTCGGCGAAGAGGCGGCTGACTCTGGGGCCGAGGGCCTCGTCCGGAGCCTGGAAGAGCAGGCGGGAAGGGCGGAGGGGGTTGGCGTCGGCGTCCTGCTGGGGGACGATGACGTCCAGCCAGCCGTGGCCCTGCCGGCGACGCCACAGCTGCTCGAAGGTGAAGGCGGCCGCGGCGAAGACGGCGTCGTTGGTCGGGAGTCCGGCCAGGGCCCGTAGGCTGGCGGGGAGATAAGGGTGCGCATGCACGACCCGGGGGATGAGGTGGTCGTTCAGGCCGAAGAGGATCATGTGTGGCACGGGGTCCCACGGGGCTTCGACCCACCCGGGCAGGTTCACGGCCTCCTGGGCGTCGCTGCGGCGATGTCGCTGGGTGCTGGCGGCATCCAAGGTCAGGCCGAACAGCTGCTCATGGGTCAGGGCGACGGCCCCGGTCTCATGGGCGGCCTCGATCTCCTTCGCGGTCGAGAGGATCGCCTCGGCCACTTCGATCGCGAATTCCCCGTCAGGGTCGTCTTCGCGCAGTTTCTTGTCGGCGGTCAGCAGGGTGAGGGAGTCTACCAGCGCCTCCTGCCAGGGCATGGACAGGTGTCTCTCACGGAGCTTCAGCAGGGCCTCCAGGCGAGGCGGCAGTTTCTGCATGGCCTCGTAGTCGCTCTGTTCACGGGAACCGTCTTCCGGCTTAGGCAGGCCGGCAATCTGTTCGCAGACTTCGCTGACCATCCCGCGCAGCATGGTCCGGTCGGCCAGGTCCAGCTGTTCGTTGAGTTCGGTGAAGGCGGACGCGGTCGCACCGCCTGTCGTGATGCGCACGAGGTCGGGGATGCGCAGGGCCTCGCGCATGACCTCAAAGGTCGGCTCCTGCTCGCCCAGGCATCGGCTCCAGGCCCGCAGGGCGTGATGCAGCCCATGCGAGCCATGGGCCGTCCCGAGGGGGTTGACCGCCTCGGCGCCCAGCGAATGGATCAGCGCCGCGATCTTCGGGGCGTCGACTTCCCGGTCGCAGGCGCAGATCGCATGCACCCCGTCCGTCGGCTTAGCGTCGCCGAGCAGCGAACGGAGCTTCTTCAAGGATTCCGGGGCGTCCCCGACCACGTGCACGCTCTGGTCAAAATCCTTCCAGTCCGATTGCCGGTTCAGCCACTTCTCGGGGATCGGCCGGCCCCACTTGTCGAAATGGTCGGCCTCGTCCGGGTCTGCGCCCACGATCGCTTGGATGTGGAAATGCTCCTGCAGGCGCTCCAGCGCCGTTATGAAGAGCGGTTGCGGGTCGATCAGCCCTGCCAGCCAGATGTGCGTGACCCCTTCCGGCTTTCCGTTTCCGCGGGCCAGTTCTGAGCGCAGGTCATTGTGGTCCCTCAGACCCCTCCGCCGCAGCGCCTCGCGGTAGTCGGACTCCAGCCGGGCCAGGTCCTGCCAGCGGGGTGATTCCTGATTTCCCGGCAGCGCGGCCACCCCGGCGAAGTCCAGCCCCTGTGCCGAGCCTCCTAGCTCATCACGCAGTTCGAACAAAGTCTCAGCCAGCCGCTTCGCTTCCTCGAAGCTGAACCGCCCCTTTTCGCCCTTCGGAAAGAGCATTTTCAAATTTCCCCTGTCCGTCCCTTGCAGCACCTCGATCCAGGCCATCTTCGCATCCGCCGCACTCGCCGCTGCAAAGGTATTGGTGTCAGCCTGCGATTCTTGGTTCGCCCCGTGTCCCCGTGTCCCCGTGTCACCGTGCCCCCTCGAAAAACTATCTCCCCAATTCAAGAAGTCCGTGGGCGTTTGGAAAATCGGAAGTAAAACACCGGTGCTTCCTGTGTTGATCTGGTCAACCGAGCCTCTGGGCCTCTGGGCCTCTTCTTCATCCCCATGTCCCCGTGTCCCCGTGCCAACGTGCCCACTGGAAAGCTTAGCCAGTTCCTCCTGAATCAGCCGGCTGGCAAAACTCGACGGCACGATCACCCGATGGCTGCCCAAGTCGATCGGCATGCCTTTCTGGGCCTCTGAGCCTCTGAGCCTCCTGGCCTCCATTACGAGGGCATGGGCAACTGCCTTGGCGAGAGGCTTGGACCAACCGACGTATATGGACGGACAAAGGGACATTTAGCGCCCCTTCTCTATGCCCGCCCGAAGACTTCCTGCAACCTCTCCGCAGTGCTATCTCGAAAATAGTTGGTGAGATTCCTATTGGACGCCTTCGAGGAGTTCCCCTGGCATCTGGTGCTCAAGTTTCCAGATAAAGCTGATCGGGCACTCACCCTTATGTTCAATGTGCTTGGCCTTTCCAAGGTATTGGAAGGGGGCGGTAGCAGGACCGACAGTCCGAGTGCTTCGGACGAACAGGTGCACCGAGTAACCTTTGGCTTCGTGGCAGATCAAATTTTGACCGCTTTCTGATTTTTGAGTGGTGTTGGACTGCGACTCCCAGTGGAAGAGCTCCCGGCTGATCGGGTAATCTCTGTACATAGTTGAAGGAGAGAAGTCTCGGTCCGACTTGTTCAGCGTGATAAGAAGAGCGTAGGCCTTGCACCATGGAAAGTGCAGCACACCGACGCCCTTTTGTCCGGATTCAGCAAATATGTCTCTGCCAAAGGCCGCCTGGATTTCGTCGTTACCATAATGCGCGTGTAGCTCAAGTGGGAGGTCGGCATAGGGTCGCAAGCCTTGGGTGGCGGTGACCCCGAGTTTGTATTCAGCGACCTCGGCTATGTCCGCAAGGCCTTTGGGGTTCAGCTTCAGCCGATTGAACGTATCTGACCTATCGGTCATGCCGAGTTTGCTGCCAGGCTTCTGCCAGATTAGGCCATGAAGCATGGTGGCGGCGCGATCACCAGTTGCCATCATTCCTAGCCCGGACTGAGGCAGTCCTTTAATGGCTTTCAGGTAGTTGGGGCCGGTTGCTTGAGCGACGCGCTCCGCCGCTTGTTTAAGGGGTTCGTAGTCGGGCTCCGGTTCGGCAACTAATCCAAGGGCATCATCTTTCCATGCGCTCCATGATTTGACATCAAGAAGGCGAGCCGGATCGATTTCATAAGTCTGGATGTAATTTCCGAACGTGAGCCTTTTCCCAGTGTCTTTTTCAAAAGTTGCGACCGTCTCTTTGACGTAATTCTTGAGGTTTGAATAGGCCGCTTTGATGTTGGCGATGACCTGTTCCATGGCCTGTGCTTCAAGCTGGATGGAGCATCCGGCCGGGACATGGGGGAACCCCGACTCGACCTCTTTCTTAATGTTGAAGCGTCTGCCCGATAGTAGTGCGGCGAACTTGCGATCGACCCTGTACTTTTTGTGCATCTGGGCCACGAAATCCAGCACGACAAGGCACTCTTTCCCTTTGGCATGGCGAAGACCTCTGCCGAGTTGCTGCAGGAACACGGTTAGGCTGTCGGTCGGGCGCAGGAACAGGACGAGGTTGGCTTCGGGGATGTCCACCCCTTCGTTGAACAGATCGACGGTAAAGATAAATTTGAGATCTCCCGACCGAAGCTTCTGCACGGCAGCCTTGCGGACTTCATCGATTGTCTGACTGGTGAGGGCAACGGAGGGAATGCCTTTCTCATTGAAGCTCTCCGCCATGAATTCCGCATGTTTGATGCTCACGCAGAACCCCAGGCCTTTGACTCCAGCTATGTTTCCAAAGCTATAGCGTTCCAAGGCAGAAAGAATCGCACCTAAACGTTGATTCGCCGTGGCGCCATCGTAGACATAAGCCTTTTCGAGGGCCGAAGTCTTGTACTTTCCTTGTTCCCAGAATGAGTTGTCGGCTATGCTTACGGGGTCAGCGACACAGAAGTATTGAAACGGACAGAGCAGTTTTTCTTCGAGTGCCTCCGGGAGGCGGAGCTCTGCAGCGATTCGATGGTTGAACAGCGGCAGGATTGAGTCGCCATCCATTCTCTCAGGTGTTGCGGTCATCCCGAGTAGTATCTTTGGGTCGAAACCTCCAAGTATCTCAGTGTAGGTGTTGGCAGCCGAATGGTGGGCTTCGTCCACGACGATGAAGTCGTAGTAGCTGCGGCCGAGGGTTTCCCAAATACGTCGTGACTGCGCAGTCTGCACGGTGCAGAAAAGGTGGTCCATTGATTCAGCTTCACCGGACGAACCACCCATGAGCTCCCCGAATCCTGCATCTTTGAGGACGTGACGATAGGTTTGTAAGCTTTGGTTCAGGATTTCCTCACGATGTGCAAGGAATAGCAGCTTGGGGCGCGCCCTGCCATTTGCTTCGCAATAGGCTTTGTAGTCGAAGGCGGATATGACGGTCTTTCCGGTTCCTGTAGCCGCTACCAGGAGGTTGCGAAATGACCCTCTGACCTTTCGTTCAGCTTCGAGTGTGTCGAGAATGCGCTGTTGATAGGCGCGCGGTGTGACGTCAAAAAGGATGATCGATTGTCCTGGAAGCTGGTCCGTTCTGCCTGCAACTAGTGCATTTTTGAGTTTTTGTGCATCTCTCTGCTGCTGGTAGCTCTGGAATCGAGGATCATTCCAGTAGGTCTCGAACTCGCCTTCGAATGCTCTGAGTATGTTGGGGAGGTCAGACTGTGTCGCTTTCAGGTTCCATTCCAGCCCACCCGTCATCGCCGGATTGGACATGTTGGATGAGCCTACGTAGGCGGTCGAAAAGCCGCTCGCGCGTTCAAAGTAATAGGCCTTCGCGTGCAGTCGTGTGCTATTAGTGTCATAGGACACCTTGATTTGTACGTTTGGGTATCCTGATAGGCGCTGAATCGCTTCGGCGTCTGTGGCTCCCATATAGGTCGTCGTAATGATCCTGACTGGGATGTTGCGATTTCTGAGATCTTTAAATCCCTCTTCCAGGATGCGTAATCCGGAGTTTTTGATGAAGGAAACAAGTATGTCGACGCGGTCCGCAGACCGCATCTCGGCAAGCAGTTCGTTGCTGAGCTGCGGTTTTGCGGACGCCCCTGTAAAGAGAGCGCTTTGACTCAATGGTGTAGATGGTGGCGTAGGCAGGGCGTTCCTGCCGACCGCGCGGACTCCTTGAAGATATTCGTTCGTGAGCTCAACCTTGTCTCCTGCAAGCGCTTGATTGAATCGTTCAAGGGTGGACAGGATCGCATTTACGACCTCGAGCTGCTTCGTTCGGGCATCATCCTCATCTACATTTTCAAGCGTCTGTAGTATCAGCGCGTGCAGGAATTGCGAAAGCAAGGCAGGGGCGTCTGCCTTGCCTAGCTTGGCACGTTCGTGTTCAAGGCCTGACGCCTTAAGTGCGTCGCTTAGCCGTTGGGTAATGATGGCCTCGTAGAGCCCCGGCTTGATCGCGTTCATGGGTCTCAGCTTTAGGATGCTGAGCCTTAGATCCAGGAGAATGATTCAAGCGATTAATTCTCATTTTGAATTTTGCGCCCGTTTTAGTTCTTCTAGACGCCTAAGTAGTCGTTCATAATGATGCGCCGAAGGTTAATGGTTGCTTTGGTGTTAATTCGGCGGGCAGGTGAGTCCGTTAAAGATCTGCCTTCTTAACTTCGTTTCTTCGACACAGTTTTGCTATTACAAGAAGGTCTGCAGTTTGGGCGATTTGCTTCGGAGCGGACCTGATGATCGTTATCAGAGATGCGTTAGAGGCGAATCCGTCGGCGCTGCTGAAAAGCATGCAGGCTGCTTTATCGTTTCGCCTGCTGTTAGACATGTGCCTTTTTATCGTGAGACCGAGGACGCCTATGTCTTTGGATGCTGATGGGGTTCCGAACTTGTACAAAGAGAGCCGGTTGATCTCTTTGTAGATCTCGCCAACGGTAGAGGGCTTGCCAATCTCCTTCATGGCCAGGTATGCCGCTATCGCTATGGTTTTTTCCGTTTTAGACATGTTGTCTGGGCAGAGGCGAGGGT
>CAZRPB010000099.1:0-5914 GCA_964601955.1 uncultured Klebsiella sp.
GCGTCCTGCCCGTAGGCCTTGACGATGCGCAGGCAGAGCGCGTTGGTCACGCCGTACGTCTGCAGGAAGACCATGACCTCGCGCAGGGACTTCTGCTCCTCCCAGGCCTCCTTGATGGCCTTGGCGCGGCCGGGGCCGATGCCCTCGACCTCGCGGAGCCGTGCCGACTGGTGGGAGATGATCTCGAACGTGCGGACGCCGAATTTGGCCACGATCTTGTCGGCATAGGTCTTGCCGATGCCGTGGATGAGGCCGCTGCCCAGGTACTTGCGGATGCCATGCACCGAGGAGGGCAGGCGTGAGCAGAAGGACTTCACGCGCAGCTGGGGCCCGTGGGAGGGGTGCCGTTCCCAGTGGCCGGTGACGTCGACCGTTTCGCCGCACTGCAGGCCCGTCATGTTGCCCAGCACCACGGTCTTCTCGCCGTTCTCCTGCGAGAGTTCCGCTATGGTGAAGTGCGTCTCTTCGTCGAGCCAGAGGATGCGTTCCACCACGCCCGAGAGGGTCGTCTCGGGTCCGCGGTCCTTCGGGTCGCGCGGATTGGCCATGGGTTCATGCAATCGGCCGGCGCCGCCGGGGCGAAGCGAAAATCACCTCAGGCCGAGGGCGTCCCGACCGAGTTCGGCCAGTCCGGGATGGATGCCGTCCGGGCCGTGCGGCTCGAGTTCCTCCGCCGTGTGGCTGCCGGTCGTGACGCAGTGCATGCGGGCAAGGCCGCCGTTGCGCGCGGTGGCGATGTCGAACGGCGAGTCTCCGACCATCATCGTGCGCGTTGGGTCGGCCCTCATCCGGTCGACCACGTAACGCGTGAATTCCGGCTGCGGCTTGCGCCAGGGATGGACGTTGGTGCCGAAGATGCCGTCGACCAGCCCGTCGAGCCTCAGTTCGGCCAGGATGGCGCGGGAGCAGGCGTCGTCCTTGTTGGTGTAGACGGCGGTGCGAACGCCCCGGGCGCGCAGGTCGGTCAGGATCTCGCGGCAGCCCGGGTAGGTCCGCAGTCCGTGGAACATCACGGAGGGAAAGTGTTCGCGGAAGAGCCTGACGGCGGTCGGGGCGTTGGCCTCCCCGGCCAGCTTGACCACGGTCACGTTCACCGATCCGCCCACCGCCCGGCGCACGTCCTCGAGGCTGACTCCGGGCAGGCCCATGAGCTTCATCACGTCGTCATAGCATCGGTGGATGGCCTCGAAGTTGTCCACCAGAGTCCCGTCCAGGTCGAAGAGCACGGTTTCCGTGGGCGGGCGCGTCATGTCGGGCATAGTGGGCGGCTCCCGCCCGGCTTTCCAAGTTTGGATTTGCAGGGGTAGGGGGCTCTCCTAGGTTGCGTCCCTCCCATGAGCCTCTCGCTGGACCTCAACAAGCCCCTCGGCCGCGCCGGCCTCCTCGTCGCCGCCGTCGTGGCCGCCGCCGTCACCTTCGCGGCCGCCCATTTCTCCTTCCATTACATGACCGAGACCCTTCCTCACAAGGGACTCGAGAAGAAGAAGGCCGCACTCGTCGAGAAGGTCAGTTCCGCCGCCTTCGCTAAGTCCAAGGCCGCCGCCAAGGGCAAGGCCTTCGACGTCCAGGCGGCCAAGATTCAGGCCGATGCCGCCGCGGCCGCCGAACTCAAGAAGCAGGAGGCCGAGCTGCATCACGAAGCCGAGGCGACCTGGGGTCCCTTCGCCATCTTTCTCCTCATCCTTTCCGCGATCCTGGGGGCCGGTCTCCTCAGCGTCTACGTCCAGCGTCGCGCCAATGACGCCGGACTCTCGGGCCTCTGGCTCTTCACCAACCACCTCGGCGCCTGGGCCGTGGGCTGTTATGTCGCCTTCATTCCCTATCTTCGCGAGGTCGGCGCGCTGAAGGCCTGGAGTCTGGTTCCGATCATCGGCGTCCTGCTGCTGCTCCCCGTGCTGCTGGCCGGAGGAGGGCACGCCCATGACCATGGCCACGACCACGACCATGACCACGGTCATGGCCACGCTCACTGAGCCCCGTTTCAGGCCGGAGCGGTCCGCCCGAAGTCAAAGACGGTGTGGCTGATCTCCCCTCGCTCGAGGCAGGAGAGGTCGCTGTCAGGCCCTGACTCTACGGTTTCACCGTCGTTCCAGGCGAAGCGATAGCCGTGTTCCGAGGGCTGGAACAGCGAGCCGTGGCGGACCAGCGCCGGCACCGTGCGCTTCATTTTGGCCCCGTCATGCATGTTCGAGGGATAGTTGAGGCTGTGCACCAGCATGCCGCGCGGGGGATGTCCGACCAGCGAGCTGGCGAAGGCCGCGGCGTGGCGGCAGGCTGACTCCAGGTTGACCCTGACTTCCTCCGGGCATTCGGCGGATCGGCGGTGCGCCCGTTCGAAGACGGTCTGGTCGAGGTCGAAGGAGCAGGCCACCGCGGGGAGGCCCCAGGCCGTGCCTTCCGTCGCTCCTGCCAGCGTGCCAGAACTGAGGCAGAGGGGCATGGTGGCGTTGAACCCGATGTTCATGCCGGAGACGACCACGTCGGGCTTTCGCTTGAGCAGGTGGCCCAGGGCGATGTTCACGCAGTCAGAAGGGGTGCCGTCGATCGACCACGTCTCGTCGCCCGGTCCGTCGAGGGCGGTCACGGTGACTTCGCGATGCCGGCTGAACGCGCGGCCGATCCAGCTGCGTTCGCCGGCGGGCGCAGCCACGATGACCCTGAGGCCCGCCTTGCCGAGGGCCTGGGCCAGGGCATGCAGGAAGGCGGCCCCCACGCCGTCGTCATTCGTCAGGAGTGCGGTGGGCTTCATCAAGGGGAGTCTTTCTTGTCGCCGGTCTCGAGCTCGGCGATCAGGTCCCGCAGGACGGCCGCCGTCTCGTAATCTTCTTCGGCCAGGGCTTCGCGGAGACGCCGCTTGGCTGAAGCGATCTTGCCCCGGGGGTCGCCGGTCTCATCGGCGGCCGGTCGGCGTCCCGTATGGACCAGGCCGGGCTGGGCTCGGGCGATGGTCACGACGGTCTCCCTGGCGTGGGCCTCGTAGCAGGAGGGGCAGCCCAGCCTGCGGACCCTTTCAAAGTCGCTCCAGCGGAACCCGCAGGCCGGGCACCGCCCGCGCCCCGCGGCGGAGGGCACGTCAAACTTCACTCCCAAGGCCAAGGAGGGCAGGGTGCCGGCCGCCGCCTTGGCCACGCAGGGACAGGCGCCGCAGCAGGCGAACGGGTGAGCCTTGGCTCCGGCGACGAGGCTGATGAAGACCATGGGGGGCTGCTGGCAGCCTTGGCAGCTGGGCGGACGCGGGAGCATCGGTGGTTCAACATGGACGGGGCGACCTCCGGGTTCAAGCGCGACAGGGGGTCTTTTCCTGTTGAAGCCGGTCTCGACTCGGATTGCCTATGGGACGATGTCCGCCCTCCTCACCCTGTCGATTCTGGCCGAGGCCGAGACCAAGGGAACCTTGTGGTATTTCCAGCAGATGGACAGCGCCGGCCTCGCCGTCGCCGGCGTCCTGCTGGTCTGCTCCTTCATCGGCTGGGGCGCCATGATCCAGAAATGGGGCGACGTGCAGGAGCTGCGCCGCCGCAATCTGGCGTTCGAGCGCCGGCTCCGTGACGAGCCCGCGGTCGTCGCGCTCAACTTCCCGCGCGGCGCGAGCCTCGCCCCCTACGAATACCTCGTCGCCGAGGCCGTCTCGGCCGTCCAGCGGCACAAGGGACGGCTCCTCCGTCAGTCCGACGTCACGCTCTGCATGGGGCACGTCGAGAACGCCGTGCAGCGCGGCGTGTCCCGCACCATGGTCAAGTATGAGGACAAGATGGTGCTGCTTTCCTCGCTCGTCTCCGGCGGCCCGTTCCTCGGCCTGCTCGGCACGGTCTGGGGCGTCATGCTCACTTTCGGCGCGCTCACCGAGAAGGCGAGCATCTCGCAGCTTGCGCCCGGCGTCTCCGGGGCGCTCGTCACCACCACGCTGGGCCTGCTCGTCGCCATCCCCGCCACCTTCGGTTACAACTACCTGCTCACGCGGGTGAAGCTCATGACCACGGAGCTGGAGAACTTCGCCAGCGCGCTGGCCGACCGCGTCGAGCTCGAGCTCGAGGGCGAGGCCCGCCGCAACTTCGCGCAGCATCAGGAGCGCGAGGCGCTCCGACGCGCGGCCGCGACCGTCCAGCCCGCCGCCTCATCGCCGGCCGCCGCCGTCCCTCCGTCGCCGCAGGCGCCTGCGACCGACGACGGTTCCTTCAGTCCTCCCGGCTGGGAGGACGCCCAGTGATCCGGCATGGCGCGCTCCTTCTCCAAGCCGCACCGGCTGCACGTGATGAACGAGCTCAACGTCACGCCGATGCTCGACCTCTGCTTCTGCCTGCTGATCATCTTCATGATCGCCACGCCGGTCCTGGAGCAGACCACCGCGGTCAACCTTCCCAAGGCTGAAAAGGGCGCCGGAAAGTCGCCCGACACCAAGGCCCAGTACCGGTTCGTGGTCATCGGAGCCGACGGTTCCTACAGTCTGGGCAACCGACCGGTGACGCCGGCCCAGCTCGGTGAGGAGTTCGCCTCCATCGCCGCCCTGCCGGAGGCGGACCAGCCCGTCGTGCGCGTGCGCGGAGACGGCGCCCTCCAGTACCAGAAGGTGATCGACGTCATGTCGATGGCCAAGTCCCGCGGGCTGACCAAGGTCGGCCTCGACACGGAGGTCCGCTGAGCGATGTCCGGCGGAGCCAGGGGCATGATCGGGTCGGTGCTGGTTCACCTGCTCATCGTCGGTGCGTTCGTCGGCTTCTCCTGGTTCGCGGCCACGCGGTCGGGCGAATCGCTCGAACCGGCCGACCCCCTGCTGGTCGACCTCAACGGCGTGCCGGGCCGTCGTCCGGGCGAAATCGGCAAGGCGGCCGGAGTGGCCAAGGGCTCGCCCGACGCTCCCAAGGGCATCAAGAGCGTGCGCATCAAATCCTTGGACATGGAGGCCGTGCGCAGGGCCCAGGAGCAGGCCGAGTCGGCCTCGCAGTCCAAGGCGGCGTCCAAGTCCGACGCCAAATCCTCCGCAAAATCGTCCGACAAATCCTCCAAGTCCGGCAAGACCTCGCTCGGCGAATTCCTTTCCTCCAAGGGAGGACGATCGAGCTCCTCCGGCAAGACGGGTTCGATCGGCGGCGTCTCCGTGCGCGGACGCGCCCATGGCACGGGCGAGAACGGCGGGGACGGCGGCAGCGCCTCCGCGATGCAGCTCTACGCCGGCGAGGTGCACGCCCGTTTCCGCTCGGTATGGGTCGAGATCATCAGCCAGGACGGCGCGGAGATCGAGAAGGTCGGGGCCTGCGGCGTGACGCTCATGGTCGACGCCTCGGGCAACGTCCGGTTCGGCTCCTGGATCAGGCAGCCCGCCGATTCCCGCATCGCCGAACTCGTCCGGCGCGCTTGCGCGCGGATCGGCAACTGCGGCCCGCCTCCCGGAGGCAAGGGCTTCGGGATCGACTTCCCCAACGTCTCCGTCAGCGGAGGCTGAGGTTCAGTCCCTGACCTGCAGCGTCATCTGGACCTCGACCGAGGCCCCGAGAGGGAGTCCGTTCACCGAGACGGCGGCCCGAGCGTGCTTGCCGGCTTCGCCGAAGGCGTGGAGCAGGAATTCGGAGGCGCCGTTGAGCACCTTGGGGCTGTCGCTGAAGCCGTCGACGCCGTTGACGAAGCCGTTGACCATGACCACGCGCTCGATCTTCTCCAGCCCGCCCAGGGCGGCCTTGGCGTTGGCGAGCGCGTTGAGGGCGCAGAGCCGGGCTGCCTCTGCGGCCTGGACGAGGTCCACCTCGCGCCCGACTTTGCCCTGCGAGACCACTTTGCCGTCCCGGATCGGAAGGGTGCCGGCCAGGAAGAGCAGCGAGCCTGAGCGCACGGCGGGCACGTAGGCGCCGGCGGCGGCAGGAGGAGCGGGCAGGGTGAGGCCGAGTTCGGCGATGCGGGCTTCGACGTTGGACATGGTTCA
>CAZRPB010000100.1:0-5858 GCA_964601955.1 uncultured Klebsiella sp.
CGTACTCGACGTGCGAGGCGGCGATGGTCACGGTCTTGGTGGCGTCACGGACGGTGCCTCCCTTGGTGATTTCGGAATAGGACTTGTTCTCAGCCAGGCCCTTGCGCGCCTGGACGGCGACGATCGCGGCGGTGGTGGTGGACTTGCCATGGTCGATGTGACCGATGGTGCCGACGTTGACGTGCGGCTTGGTGCGGTTGAACTTCTCTTTGGCCATGGTTTTGGGTGGTGGAGGTGGTTGGTGTTGCGTGGAAAAGTGGTGGAGCCCCCGAGCGGATTTGAACCGCCGACCTCGTCCTTACCAAGGACGCGCTCTGCCGACTGAGCTACAGGGGCGTTCCGTCTCGTGCGCTGAGACACGATGGGAAGGGTTTGAATGAGGAACCGTCTTCCCACCGTCAAGCGGATTTTTGCAGGGCTTTTACAACCCTTTTTAAGGCTATGGACCGATCCAAAACTGATACAAGCCGGGGGCCAGCTTGCCCTCCCATTCCTGCCGTCCAATCCAATCCAAAACCGCCTGATCCAGTTTTGAGTCACCCGAAGAGGTTAAAATAGTGGGTTTTCCAAGTAATCCCAAATAATCAACCCCTACAAATGCTTTAAATACAAATAATCCGTCTTTAAAAGGCTTAAAAATGGGCATATCTCCCACTTCAATGGTAATTGGGCTTAATTGGTTGAATCCGGCAGGGGTAATGACGCAATGAAGACTTCTGGGCTTAAATGATGAAAGTGGGGCTTTTGTGTATGAAAAAGTTGAAAATAAATCTCCATTTGTCGGATTAAATGCATCCAGTGGGGCGATAAACTTGGAAAAGTTCGACTCGAATGGTAAATCAGGTCTGCGATTGGGTTCAAATCTGAGCCTCGGTGGAAAGGCCGAGAAAGGGGTGCCTTCTGGGGTGACTTGATAGCCGCCGGAAGGTGAAAGCGGGGCGCTCGAGGAAGGCAGGAAGACCAGTGACTCGTCGAGCAGCTGGGCGCGCAGGGCGACGGGATCCTCCGAAGACAGCAGCACGGCGTTGGTTCCGGCCGCAGGTGGACGGCCATGCGACGGGGCGACGGGCTTGAACACCACGAGCGAAAGCAGGAAGACCGCCAGGCCGGATAGCAGTGCGGTCCTGGTGAGCGGAGGCATCCTGCCCCCCGCCAGATTGCGCATCACCCGGAGGGCCCGCACGGGTCAGTTGCCCGAAGGCCTCTCCGCCACGGTCACCTTGGCGAGGGAACCCCTGCCCTCGCGCAGGAATGAGAGCACGACGGTCTCTCCGGGCTTCCGACGGGCGATGGCTAGGCGAAGCTCATTCCAGCTCTGGAAGGGCCGCCCGTCGACGGCCACGATGACGTCGCCGGCGCGCAGGCCGGCCTTGGCGGCGGGCCCCGCGGGCAAGGCCGAGGTGATGCGGGCCGCGCCGCCGCGGTTAAGGGAGAGCCTGACCGCCTCGTCGGCGGGGAGGTCCTCGCCGTTCACGCCGATCATCCCGCGCACGACTTTGCCCGAGTTGGCCAGATCGAGGGCCACGCTGAGCATGAGGTTGGAGGGGATGGAGAAACCGATGCCGATGTTCCCTCCGCCGCCGTCGGTGCGGATCATGGTGTTCATCCCGAGGATGCGGCCCTCGGTGTCGATGAGAGGGCCCCCGGAGTTGCCCTGATTGATGGCGGCGTCGGTCTGGATGAAGTCCTGGAAGGCCAGTTCGGCCTGGGTGGAACGTCCCGTGGCGGAGACGATCCCGGAGGTCACGGTCATGCCCACGCCGAGGGGATTTCCGATGGCGAACACGACGTCCCCCACCCTCGCCTTGTCGCTGTCGGCGAACCTGGCGAAGGGAAGGTTCCGCTCGGCCACCTTGAGCACGGCGACGTCCGTGCCCTCATCGACCCCCAGCACGCGGGCGCGCAGCTGACGTCCGTCCGAGAGCTGCACGAAGGCGGCTTCCGCCACGCGCTCGTCGTCGAGCATCACGACGTGGCGATTGGTCACGACGTAGCCGTCCGGGTGGATGATGGTGCCGGAGCCGAGGCCACGGGGGACGAGGGTCTCGCCGGTCTTGCTGTCAGTGATGACCTTGCTCTGGTCGATGCGGCCTCGGAAACGGCGGAGCACGGAGTCCGGGACGACCTCGGCGGTGCGTACGCTGACGACGGCGGGCATGACCCTGTCCAGCATGTCGGCGTGGCTGGCGTTGGGTCGGGTCCGGTCCAGCGGCCGGGGGTCGGTCTCGAATCTGACGGCGCCCAGCACGATGGCCGGGCCCAGCAAGAGCATGGCGAGGAGGCGGAGCATATCGACAGCCTAACCCCCTTCCCTCGGGAGGCAAGCGACCTCAGCGCGCCATCGTGAAGCCGCCGCCGGGAGAGGAGGGTTCGGCCTCGTCCCTTTCCCGGTTGAAACGCATCGAGAAGAGGCGGGTGACGCCCTTCTCCTGCATGGTCGCCCCGAAGATGGCGTCGGCGGCGGAAACGGTGCGCTTGTTGTGGGTGATCACCAGGAACTGTGAGAACCGGGTGAACTCCCGCACGATGTCGGTGAACCGGCCGACATTGGTGTCATCCAGGGGGGCGTCGAGCTCATCGAGCACGCAGAGCGGGGAGGGCTTCACCATGTAGATGGCGAACAGGAGCGCGACGGCGGTCATCGTGCGCTGGCCGCCGGAGAGCAGGGAGATGCTGCGGAGCTTGGTGCCCGGGGGTTGCGCGATGATGTCGATGCCGCTTTCAAGCGGGTCCTCGGACTGCACGAGCTGGAGGTCCGCGGTGCCGCCGACGAAGAGGCGCTCGAAGGTGAACTTGAAGTTCTTGCGCACCTGCTCGAAGGTCTCGGTGAAGAGCTGGAGCGAGGTCTGGTTGAGCTCCTCGATCGCCTTGGTGAGCTCCTCCTTGGACTTCCAGAGGTCGTCGCTCTGGGCGGTGAGGAAACCGTGACGCTCCCGTAGCGAGGAATATTCCTCGACGGCCACGAGGTTCACGGAACCCATGCCGGCGATGCGGTCACGCAGGTCGGAGATCTCGCGGACGAGGGGCGGCCAGTCGGCCGACTCAAGGGCGGCCAAGTCCTCCGGCGTCGGGTCGGCGCGCCGGGCCGGCGCACGCGGCGCCTCTGCGGCGCCTTCGCCATCCTCGGCCTCGTCCAGGTCCTCCAGAGCGGAGAGGCCTTCGGGCTCGCCGTCAGCCAGCCAGAGCTGGAGGCGCCAGTCGACGTCGGCCACCTCGAGCTGGTGCTCGGTGCGCACCTTCTCAGCGATGAACCCGCACTGCGAACCCTGCTCGGCGAGGGAAACTTCGAGGGACTTGAGGCGCGACTCGGCGTCACGCAGGCGGTCGCGGTCGACGGCCAGCACGCGGTCCTCGGTCTCCAGCTCGGCGTCCAGCCGGGCCAGCTCGTTGCGGCGTTCGGCGAGCTCGGCGGCGGCGGACTCGGCGTCCACGCGGAGACGCTCCCCAAGCTCGCGGGCGGCGGCGGACTCGGCGCGCAGCTCGCCGATCATCTTCTCGTTCTGCGCCGCCTCGTTGCGCCGGGCGGAGGAACGGGCGCCTGCCTCGGCACGGCGCGACTCCAGTTCGGCCAGCTCCTTGCCGACGGTCTCGAGGCGCTGCAGCTGCTCGGCGCGGGAGAGGCGGACGTCCCCGAGGGCGTTGCGTCGGGCTTCGACCTCCTGACGCCGGGACTCCAGGGAGGACTCGGCCTGGGCGATCTCCTCGCGGAGGCGGCCGACGTCGGCGTCCTTCGCAGAGAGGGCTGACTGGGCCCGGTCACGTCGCGCCAGGGCGTCAGCCTTGGAGGCGTCGAGCTCAGCGAGCTGCCTCTGCTCGCGGGCGATACGGTCGTCCACGGCGCTCAGGGCGGCACGGGCGGCGCGCTCATCGGCCTGGGCGACAGAAAGCTCCTGGGAAGCTCGGTCGACGGACTCGCGGCGGGCCGACGCGTCCGCATCGGCCGCGTCGATGTCGCGCTGAAGGCCGAGGGCCTTCTCATTGAGCGCGGTGAGCCGGTCGTTCTCCGACTCCAGGGAGCCGCGGGCGGCGCGGATCTCGGACTCGCGGGAGAATACGCCCGCGCCGGAACCGGCGGACTTGCGCGGGCGGCCGGCGAAGACGAGTCCCCGGCGGTCGACGAGATCGCCCTCGGGCGTGGCGACGAGGAAGAACTCGAAGGAGGGGTTCGCCTTCCACCAGCGGACGAACTCGCCGAGCGTGGGGCAGACGTGACAGCCGTCGAAGAGGTTCGCGACGAGGCGGCCGTGGGCCGCGGACCTGGGCCTGACGGCCGAGGCCGCGGGCTTGAGCCATGCCGGGACCTGCTGCGCGGAACGGGCGGCGGGCGGAGCCTCCACCTGGAAGACGGCCCGTCCGAGGTCCCGCTCGCCGATGCGCGCGACGAGGTCGGGCAGGACGTCCGCCGATTCAAGCGCGACGGCCTCGGAAGCGGCGCCGAGGATGGCCTCGAGCGCGGCGGCGGAAGCGGCGTCGGTGACGGTGACGAGCTCGGCCAGGGCCGAGGCCTTGCCGGCCGCCAGGGTGTCCGAGAACTCTCCCTTGAGCACGGCCTTGGCCGCCTCGGAGAAACCTTCCATCCTGGCCTGCATCTGCTCGAGGAGTCCGAGCTGGGCGGAGAGCTTGGCCACGACGCGGTCCTGCTCGGAGATCGTCTGCTGCAGGGCGCGGAATTCGGCGAGGAGCGCCCTGCCCTTCTCGACCGTCTCCTGCTCCGAGGTCCGGGCGGCGGTCAGTTCGCCGTGGCGTGACGTGACGACGGCGGCGCTCTCGTTGGCGCGGCGGGAAAGCGCCTCCTGCTCGGCGACGGCGCGGGCGACGGAATCGGTCAGGTCCTGGTGGCGGGTCTGGAAGCCCCGGAGATCCACCTCAAGGTTGGTCAGGTCCCCGCGGGCGCGGGTCATCTCGCCCTCGGCCACGAGCACGTCCTGGCGCAGCCGGCGCAACCGGGTCTCATCCTCGACGAGGAGACGGGCCGCGTCCTCGACCTCGGCGGTCTTCTCCCGGTAGGCGGCGTCGGTGGCGCTGAAGGCGCCGTCAGCGGAAGAACGGTCGTCGGTGCGGCCGCGCAACCGCGCCTCGAACTCGGCGATCTGCCGCTCCGCCTCGGCGGCTTCGGCCCGGATGGAGCCCAGACGCTGCGAAAGGTCGTCGGCGCGGAGGTCGGCGGTCCTGGCGCGGGATTCGGCGGCGTCGCGGTCGGCGCGCAGGGTGAACAGGGCCTGCTGGTCCTCCTCGACGGCGAGTGAAAGTTCGGAACGGCGTGAACGGGATCCGGAGAGGGCCTCCTCGCGGACGCGCAGCGATTCGGAAAGCCCGTCCGACTCGGCGCGGCAGGCCGCGGCGCGCGACTCCAGGTCGGCCACCTGGACGCGTCGCTCGCCGTACTGTCTGGCCTGCCAGGCGAGGTCGAGGTGGACGAAACGGTGGCGCAGCCGGCGGTAGCGCATGGCCTTGGCGGCCTGACGGCGGAGGACGGCGATCTGACGTCCGACCTCGGTGATGACGTCCGTGACGCGAGCCAGGTTGGCGTCGACGCCGGCCAGCTTGTTGAGCGCCTCACGGCGCTGCGTCTTGTAACGCGTGATGCCCGCGGCCTCCTCGAAGAGATAACGGCGCTCGGCGGGATTGGCGGAGAGGATCTGGTCGATCTGCCCCTGGACCATGAAGGAGTAGGACATGCGTCCCACGCCCGTATCCATGAAGAGCCGGTGGATGTCCTTCAGACGCGAAGGCTTGCCGTTGATGAAGTAGTCGCTCGCCCCCTCGCGCTGCAGGCGCCGGGACACCGAGACCTCCGCGAAGGCGGTGCCCAGCTCCTTCTCGCAGTCGGCGAAGATCAGCTCGACCTCGCACTGCGG
>CAZRPB010000101.1:0-5789 GCA_964601955.1 uncultured Klebsiella sp.
TGGAAGCGGGTGTTCCAGCCCTTGCCGTCGTTGGTGTTGTCGCGGGTGAAGAGGTCGAGGGTCGGGGAGATCGCGACGTCACAGTTGTTGCGGGTCATCTCGGAGTAGACCTCGAGCTCGGTGCCGTCAGGACGGACGCGCATGATGCCGCCGCCGTAGAGGGTGACGCGCTTGCCGTCGCCGGTGCCGATGGCGCCGTCATTGTCGCGCACGAGGCCGGCGCCGAAGTCGCCCACGGCGATGTAAAGCCAGCCGTCGATGCCCATGCGGCAGCCGTTGGTGGTGTGGTCGGCGCCGCGGGGGTGCTCGATGCCGCCGCCGAGTCCGTCGACCAGCAGCTTGCGCTCCTCGGCCTTACCGTCGCCGTCCTTGTCGCGGAACACGCTCAGGAAGGGCGGGTGGACGAGGTAGAAGGATCCGTTGACGATGTGGCCGCCGCGCGGGCTGTCCACCCGGGCGTACTCGACCATGGCGTCGACGACGCCGTCCAGATTCCGGTCCTTGGCCACGAGGATGCGGCCCATGTCCTTGATGTGGCCGAGGGAGCCGTTCTTGTCCGAGGAGACGTACAGGTCGCCGTCATAGGAGGCCGACACGGCGGTCGGGTAGAGCTCGGGCTCCTGGGGCGTGCCGACGTAGTCGCGGATGGCGAAGCCGGCGGGCACGGCGTTCGCGGCGGCCGCAAGGAAGAGGAGGCTGAAAGGACGGAGCATGGGGACGGGGTGAGGCGGGAGATTTAGGCGAGCGCGGCGGGGACTCCAAGCGGGAACCGCGGATGGCGGCTTGCCCGGCAGGGCGCCCTCCCCAACCCTCGGAGGATGCGCGCCAGCCTGCCCGTGCTGCTGCCCCGTCCGCGGGAACTGACCCTGCTCGGGGGCTTCCTGCCGGTCCCGCCCGCGCCGCACCCGACCCGGCGGTTCCTGGAATCCCTCCCGCGCACCGTCGCCGAGGCGGAAAAGGCCTGGGGCGGCGGGGCCTGCCGTTTCGAGCGAGACGAATCGCTCGGCGAAGAGGACTACCGGATCGAGGTCGGCGCGGCCGGGGTGCACGTGAGGTCGGGCGGCCCCCGCGGCTCGCTCTACGCGGCGCAGACGCTGCGGCAGATCCACGCGCAGAATCCCGACGCGCTCCCGAGGCTGGAGATCCTCGACGGGCCCGACCTGCCCGTGCGGGGCTTCATGCTCGACGTCTCACGCCTGCGCATCCCGCGGCAGGAGGAGCTGCTCGCGCTGGCGGAGGGCCTCCACGCGCTGCGCGCCAACCAGCTCCAGCTCTACGTGGAGCACGCGTTCGCCTTCCCGGGACACGAGGACGCCTGGCGCGACGCCTCGCCGCTCACGCCGGAGCAGGTGCGTGAACTGGACGAAGCCTGCGCCGCCCGCGGCATCGAGCTCGTCCCCAACCTGAACACCTTCGGCCACATGGAACGCTGGCTGCGTCATCCGCGCTACCGTCCGCTCGCCGAATGTCCCGACGGCTGGACGCACCCGCTCACGGGGCAGTTCAAGCCGATTCCCGGCACGCTCTTTCCGGACGAGGCCTCGCTCAGGTTCGTCGGCGGGCTGCTCGACGGGCTGCTGCCGCACTTCCGGAGCCGCCAGGTCAACGTCGGCGGCGACGAACCTTGGGAGCTCGGCCAGGGCCGCAGCAAGGAGGCGGTGGCGGCACGGGGAAAAAGGCGCGTCTATCTCGACCACCTCCGCAGGATCTGCGCATTGGCCTCGGAACGGGGCCGTCGTCCGATGTTCTGGGCCGACATCCTCATGGAGGACCTTGCGCTCGCGCAGGAAGCGCCCGCCGACGCCACGCCGGTGGTGTGGGGTTACGACGCCGGCCATCCGTTCGACGCCCAATGCGGCCGTCTGAGGGAGCTCGGACGCGACTTCGTCGCCGCTCCGGGCACTTCCGCCTGGCAGAGCTTCACGGGGCGGCTGGACAACGCGCTCACCAACCAGGCCGAGGCCGTCGCCGCCGCCCTCCGTCACGGCGCCAGCGGCATCCTGCTCACCACCTGGGGCGACGGCGGGCATCACCAGCCGTGGCCGACTTCATGGCTGCCGATGACGGCGGGCCTGGCGATGGCCTGGCGCCACACGGCCAACCTCTCGCCTGACTTCGCGCGCGGATGCGCTGCGCTGGGCGATCTCTCCGCCGCCGACGGCGCCGCCGTCGCGGAGACGCTGCGCCTCGTGGGCGGGCTGGACGGGCTCACGGCGAAGGCGGTGCGCAACCGCAGCCTGTCCTGGGACTTCCTCACCTGCGCGCCCGATGCGCTGCCCGGGCATCTCGAGGGCGTGAAGGCGGAGGAGGTCGAGGCCTCGCTCGCGCATCTGGAGCGCTGCCGCGCTGCGGCCGCCGGCATCGCGGACGCCCGTGTGCGCGAGGAGCTCACGCTCGGCGTCGACCTCGCCGCCGCCGGATTCCGTCGGGCGCAGGGCTCCGCCCTTCCCTCCGACGAGCGGACTTCGCTGCTCGCCCGGCATCGGGAGGCCTGGCTGCGTCGCAGCCGTCCGGGCGGCCTGGACGAGAGCTGCGCGACGCTGTTCGGGGAACCGGAGCGCCGTTGACTGCGATGAGGCCGCTTGCAGATTGGAACGCCGTGAGCGCGCTCCGCCCTGCCCTCCTGGCCGCCCTCGCGGCATCGCGACTGATGGCGCAGCAGGGGCCCGGCGAAGTCTCGCCCGACGCGCTCTTCGCCGGCGCCCTGCCTCGGATCGACCTCCGTCTCGACCCCTCGGCGCTCAAGGCGCTGGAGAAGGATCCGCGCGCATGGGTCGACTTCGTCCTCGCCGAACAGGGCGGCGCCACGCTCAAGGACTGCCACATCAAGCTGAAGGGCTCGGCCGGCAGCTTCCGCCCGATCACCGACCCCCGCCCCGGCTTCTCCATCCGCACCGACAAGACGCAGAAGAAGCAGGAGTTCCGGGGGCTCGGGAAGTTCCAGCTCAACAACTGCGCGCAGGACGGATCGATGCTGCTCGAGCTGCTCGCGGGCGAGATGGCCCGCAAGGCGGGCGTGCCCGCCTCGCGCTGCACCCACGCCTGGGTCTCGCTCAACGGCAAGGCGCTCGGACCCTACGTGCTCAAGGAGGGCTTCAACGCGGAGTTCCTCGGCTACTTCTTCAAGGATACGAAGGGCCACCTCTACGACGGGGGCTTCGTGGCCGACATCCGGCCCGACATGGAGGTCGACCGCGGCGACCCCAAGGACAACCGGCGGCTGATGGAGCTCATCGGCGCCTGCCAGGAGCAGGATCCGGCGAAACGGGCCGAGCGCCTCAACGCCGTGGTGGACGTCGACGCCTACCTGCGGCACCTCGCGATGGAACAGGTCTTCTGCCACTGGGACGGCTATTCCTTCAATCGGAACAACTACCGCATCTACGAGAACCGGACCGACGGACGCTTCCACTTCATCCTGCACGGGATGGATCAGGTCTTCGGCGACGATCATTGGTACGTCTTCCGCCGCCCGGGCGGACTGGTGCCGGACGCGCTGTGGTCCTACCCGGCCATCCGCGCCCGCTACCGCGAGCAGTTCGTGCAGGTCTACGAGCGCGCCCTCCGGCCGGTCGACTGGCCCAAGCGCGCGCTCGTCGTCGCCGAGGCGGTCCAGCTGCGGCTGCGTCCGATCTCCGCCGAGGAGTCCAAGCGCTTCACCGACCGCGGCCGCGACGCCTCCGAAAGCATCCGGAGGCGGCTGGAAACCGTGCGTCAGCAGCTTGAAGACGCCTCCCGCCTGCGCCGCGCCGGCGGAGCGGTCGCGCTCGGCGTCTACCGATGGAGTCGCTCGACGGACAAGGACGCGAAGGCGAACGAGACCGACCTCGACGGCAAGGGCGTCTTCCGGCTGGGCGTCGACGCCGAAGGCGGAGCGGACTGGCGGCTGCAGCTGGCGCTGCCGGCCGGACGTTACCGCCTCACCGCGGGCGTGCGCACCAAGGAGGTGAGGGCCGATCCGGCGAAGGGCCCCGGCTTCCGCATCCGTCTCTCCGGACAGTCCGAGGACCCCGCCGTGAAATCCCTGACCGGCACCCAGACCTGGCGCTCGGTGAGCGTCGACTTCGTCCTGGCCGAAGAATCCGAGCCCACGCTGGTGATGGAGCTCAAGGCCGCCGGCGGCGAAGCCTGGATCGACCGCTCGACCATCTCCCTGGTCCGCCTGCCCTGAGCGATGTCCGCGCGCTTCGAGCACAAGTTCATCGTGGGCGACGCCCAGGCCGACGCCCTCGTGTCGGCGCTCGGTCCCGCGCTCACGCCCGACGCGCTCGCCGGCGGATCCTACCCCGTCGTCACGCTGTATCACGACTGTCCCGACTTTTCCGCGCTCGAGGCCCAGCGCCGCGGGGAGCCCTTCCGGAGCAAGGTGCGCGTGCGCTGCTACGGCAGCGCCGACGGCCGCATCGCGCCGACGACGTTCGTCGAGCTCAAGCGGAGGGACGGCGCGAACGGAGCCAAAGTCCGCGCCCGGGGAACTCCGGAGGCCTGCGCGGCGCTGGCCCGCGGAGACTCGGACCATGCCGACGGACTGGAACCCAGGGAACGTGCGGCGGCGACGGAGATCGCCGCCTACGCCCGCCGGGCCGGCCTGAGGCCGGCCTGCGTGATGCGCTACGACCGCAGGGCGTGGTCTCTGGGCGCGCTCCGCCTGACGCTGGACCGCGACCTCATGGTCCGTCACGAGGACCTCCGGGCGACGCCCGATGACCGCGCGTTCACCGTGCGCGCCCTCGACGAGGGCCGGCTGGTCCTCGAAGTGAAGGGCGAGGGCGCCGTGCCGTTGGAGATTGCCCTCCTGCTCTCTCGGCTTGGGATTCGCCCACGCCCCTTCAGCAAGTACGCCGCCGGCATGGCCGCCCTCGCCCCCCTTTCCCGATGCTCCTGAACCTCCCCCTCGTCGCCCAGGCCCCGACCCTCGAGGAGCGCCTGCACGCGCTGCTCATCCCGAAGTCCTTCGGCGCACCCTCCCCCGCGGTGCTCGAGATCCTCTTCGCGGTGCTGCTCAGCTTCGGCCTGTGCGCGCTCGTCGGCCGCACCTACCGCTCCGTGTGCGGCCCGGACCGCTACTCCCAGGACTACGTGCACACCCTCGTGATCCTCGGCACCGTCGTGACCCTGACCATCATGGTCGTCTCGGGCAACGCGGCCGCCGCCTTCGGCATGTTCGCCGCCTTCTCCATCATCCGCTTCCGGCGCACCGTGCGTCAGTCGCGCGACATCGCGTTCGTGTTCCTCGCCATGGGCGCGGGACTCGCGGTCGGCGCGAGGCAGTACGTGCTGGCGCTCGTCACCGTCCCGGCCGTCTGCGGCCTCGCGCTGCTGCTCACGAAGGCGAACCTCTTCGCCGCCGCGCCGGCGCCCCTGCGCCTGCGCGTGCGCCTCGGCGCCGACCAGGACCCCGGCGCGCTGCTCGCCCCCGCCTTCGCGGCGCATCTTGCGCGGCATGAGCTGCGGTCCCTGGAGAACGTGCAGGCCGGCCTTCAGCTCGAGGCCTCCTACGACGTCGTGCTGCGCGATCCGGCCGGGGCGGCGGCCTTCCTGTCCGCCGTCCGCGAAGCGACCGGCAACAACCGCGTCGTCCTGCGTTCGGGCGACGTCGAGACGGCCGACTGAGGGCGGAGTGGCGCCGGACGGGCTTCGCCCGCGTCAGTCGCCGCCCTTGCGGGGCTTCCCGGTGGAGGAGAAGAACTCCTTCACCCGGGCGCGGACGTACTCGCGGTTGAGCCTCGCGATCACGTCGAGCGTGATGCTCTTCGGGCAGTGCGCCTGGCACTCGCCGTAGTTGGTGC
>CAZRPB010000102.1:0-2490 GCA_964601955.1 uncultured Klebsiella sp.
TTCGACGTCGTGATCTACGGTGCCAGCCCGGCCGCGGTGTCCGCCGCGGTGCAGGCCAGGAAGATGGGCAGGACGGCCGGCGTCTTCGTCTTCCGCCGACACGTGGGAGGAATGTCCTCGTCCGGCCTGAGCGACGTCGATTACGGCAAGAAGGAGACGATCGGCGGCATGGCGCGCGGCATCTTCCTCGATTTCTTCAAAAAGCAGGTCCAGAGCCCGGCTGAGGTCGAAAAACTGTTCCTGACCATGCTCACTGATGCGGGAGTACCCGTCTTCTTCGAGCATCGCCTGCATTCGGTGGACCGGCAGGGCGACCGCATCACCCGCATCGTCTTCGAAAACGGGGACTCGGCCCGCGGCAAAGTGTTCCTCGACACGACCTATGAGGGCGACCTCATGGCGAAGGCGGGCGTGGAACACGTGGCCGGACGGGAGCCGAACGAGGCCTTCGGGGAGAAGCTCAACGGCATCCAGATCGGCGCCGGCCACTCCCCTCACAATTTCCAGTGGCGGGTCGATCCCTACCGCGAGCCGGGCAATCCTGCCAGCGGAGTCATCGAGGGCGTGGACCCGGAGGCATGGTCGCCGGGTGACCACGGAAAGGCGGACAAGCGTTACCAGCCTTTCTGCTTCCGGGTCTTCGCCACCAGGAAGGACCCGAAGCCATGGCCCAAGCCCGATGGATACCGTGCCGAGCGGTACGAACTGCTCCGACGCTACGTCAACGCCGCCCCGAACTCGGAATGGTGGAACCTCGCCTACTCCCGGGGCCCGTTGAAGCTGAACGAAGGCGACTGCAACGCGGCCGGCCCCGTCTCCCTTGACTACGTGGGCGGCAGCATCCGTTGGGTCGAGGCAGGCTACGAGGAGCGGGAGCGAATCTTCCAGGACCACGTCAACTACCAGCAGGGCTACCTTCACTTCCTGGCCAACGACCCCGGCATCCCCGCCGAACTCAGGCGCAGGGTCAGCCAGTTCGGCCTGCCGCGTAATGAATTCCCCGAGACGGACGGCTGGCCCCACGAGCTCTACGTGCGTGAAGGACGCCGCCTCAGGGGCGACTACGTGGTGACCGAACACGACTGCCTCGGAAAGACGCAGGTCGAGGACTCGGTCGGACTCGGCAGCTTCATCATGGATTCGCACGTGGTGCGTCGCATCATCTACAAGAGCGCCAAGGAGGCCCGCATCACGCACACCCGCACCTCCAAGCCCGAGGAGATCACCGACGCCCAACGCGAATGGAAGGGCGACGTGGTGGGCGTGGAGGGCCAGTTCGACCATGCGGTGCCCAAGGGCTACCGCATCAGCTACCGGGCCATACGCCCCAAGCGCGCCGACTGCATCAATCTGCTCGTGCCGACCGTCATATCCTCGACGCATCCCGCGTTCGGATCATCGCGCATGGAGCCCGTCTTCATGATTCTCGGCCAGAGCGCCGGCGCCGCCGCCGCCATGGCCATCGACGCGGGCATCCCGGTGCAAGACGTGGACTACAAGCGCCTCCGGGAGATCCTGCTCAAGGAAGGCCAGCTGCTGGACTGAAGGGAGACAACGCCCTCACTCCTTGAGGGCGTGGATGGTGCCGATGATCTGGCCGCGGAGCTCCTTGCCGTCGGCGGTCCTGAGGTCGTACTTGAGCTGGGTCTGCATGGCAGGCCTCAGGTCGGGAATGTCGAGGATGACCGTGCGGCCGTCCTCGACCTTGACCGAACGCACGGCGACGGGGTCGTGCTTCCGCTCGGACATCTGCTCCTTGCTGAACTGCATCTTGCCGTCATTGCCCAGCACGGTGGCCGTGGCGGCCGTGCCGAGGGTGGAGATGTCCGGAGAGCCGTAGGCCGAGGACCAGACGTAATTCCAGACCTCCAGGTTCCAGGCCGCCGGGTCAGAAGCCAGCTTGACGTCCACCGGTTCGGTGAAGGTGACGCGCAAGCCGCCTTTGACGGCCGTCATGGCGATGGGCATGCGCGCGGGCGCGCCGGTGTAGCGCACGCGCTGCAGGGCTCCGTTGCGGGTGGCCGTGGTCTGCCAGCCGCGCAGGCCGGTCACGTAGAGCTGTCCGTCCTTCGGACTGAACCGCGCGCGCATGGCACCGCTGTCGAAGGTGAAGTCGAAGCGCGCGACGCCGCCCTGGATGGGAGCCAGCGGGACGCCATCCAGCGGCTGCGGCAGCACGCCGAAGAGGGAGCAGGTGCCATAGCTGAGATGGAGCAGCCGGCCGCTCCAAGGTCCCCACTTGTCGGAGGTCACCCAGACCTGACCGCCGCTTGAGTTGTCGACGTCCTTGGGGAACCAGCAGAGAGGGCGGTCATAGTCGGTCGGAGGGGTCTGACGATGCGCGAGGTCGACCACGCCGTAGAAGCCGTCCTGCTTGATCCAGTTAAGACGGCAGACGGGCGTCCAGGTGCCCTCATTGTCTCCGGAGGTCAGCCGTCCGTCCGGGCCGATGCCGATGCCGTTGGGAGCACGGAAGCCCGTGGCGACGAC
>CAZRPB010000102.1:2590-5744 GCA_964601955.1 uncultured Klebsiella sp.
AGCCGCCAGACTCCGTCGCGGCAGGTCACCAGCACCTGTCCCTTCACGACCTTGAGTCCCAGGGGATGGTAGAGGCCGGCCGCATGTCGGCGCCAGGTGACTTTCTGCAGGGCTTCATCGATGCCCGAAGCGATCCAGACGTCGCCATGGAAGGTGCTCACCGCCGCGGAACCGTCGGGCAGGATGTCCAGGGCCGAGGTGAACATCGGCGCCTTCCACGGATTCTCCTCCGGCAGCCTGATGCGGTCCAGGACGTAGGCCGCGTCCTTCGACGACGAAAGCTCGCCGACGGTCGTCACGTCGGCGTTCCACTCACGGCCCTTGCGGACCTTGGATTCGGGAGAGGGCCATCCTTCCGGCTTGGAGGCGAGGGGCGGAGCGTAGGCGATCTCGACTTCAGCCTGACCGGCGGGCACGCGCCACACCGCGTGGCCATCGATGGTATCGGCCCTGCCCGGCCCCCGGACGCCGACCCTTGCGGCGTCCGACGCTCGGCAGAGCGTGATGGTCACGCCTTTGGCCGTGGACGCGGAGACATGGCGTACGATCAGCCGGGCCTCGTTGTGCTCAAGGGTCGAAGGGCGCTCCGTGACCCTGTCACCGGAAGACGTGGCGAAGACGAGGGCGCCGTCACCATCCTTGGGCTCGAAGGAACGGATCTTGAACGCCGAGGGCGGCAGCGCGGCGTAACCCGGAGCGACGGGAAGCGAAGAGGCGTCCTCTCCGACCGCATAACCCGCGACTTCTCCTGTGATGAAGTAATGGGGACCCATGGCCGTCGGATACTCGCCACGGGACATCAGGTTCATCTCCGTGGTGAACTGGCCGGACCATCCGCCAAGCACACGCCCGAGACGCAGGTCGTACGCGATGGAGGCGGGACCGCCTTCACCCAGCCGGATGGCGACGCCCTTGTAGGCCGTGGCCTCGATCGCACCATCGGCGCCCCGCCCCACCCCGATCGTACCCATGATCCAGCGCCCAGGCGCCTCGACCAGCGGCTTCGATGTCGCCTTGCGCGCCGGCTTCTTGGCCTGGGCGCAAAGGAGACCCGCAGAAAGGAAGAAGAGTAGAGCGTGCAGTCGCATGGGGGTATCGGGACAAATAGGAGCGGAAGCAGGGCTGGAACAGAAAAAAGGCTAGGACGTGTAAGGCGCCGAAAAAGCAGAGGGCCGGAGTCCGCAGACCCCGACCCTTTCAATTCCGCATCAACCAGCCTGCCCTGACGCTCAGAGACTGCGCAGGTAAGCGGCGATGTCGGCCACGCTCTGCTCGGTCAGGCCCATCTGGGCGGGCGAGAACATGAGCGACCGGTCGAGCCGCTTCTCCTCCTTGATGCGGGCTCGGGGCACGGACTGCACCAACCCGCCCATCGACTTGATGATGAGGGGGTCGCCGGGCGAGAGCACCATGCCGGTGATCACCATGCCGTCATCCAGCACCACGCGGGTCCCTTCGAAGCCGTGCGAGATGTTGTTGGAGGGCTGGGCGATGTTCAGGATGAGCGACTCCGGAGACTGCTGCTTGGCGTAGGTCGTCAGGTCGGGGCCGTAGTCCACGCCCTTGCCCTCGAACTTGTGGCAGGCCACGCAGACCGCGGCGGCCGCCCTGCCCCGCTCGACGTCACCCTTGAGCGCGGCGATGGCCTCGACCGAGGCGAGCGGCTTGGCGCCTGCGGGCTCGGGAGGCATTTCGGCCGCGACGAGCTTGGCGGAGGAGGCGTCCCCGCCGTGCGCCTTCACCACGCCGTCGACGTCCAGGTCCTTCCAGATGCCGGCCTTGCGATTGCCGAGCCACCACTTGGCAAGGTCACGCTGGGGGAAGTCCTTGCTGAGGGAGAGTTCGGCCATGGTGCCCACGGCCTCGGCGCTGCGGGTGAAGGCGACCGTGGTGAGGTCGCGCTTGAGCGTGATCTCGTCGAACTTGCCGGACACCAGGCGTGTGCGGACGTCACGGACCGCCGAGGCCGGGTGCAGGCGCCAAGTCAGCCAGGCGTAGGCTTCGGACCATTCCATGGCCGGACCGGACATCTCCTTGGCGATGGCGGCGTGCACTTCAGCCTCACGGTCGGTGGCGGCGAGTCCGATCGCCTCCAGGTAGGAACGGTCCTTGCCGTCGAAACGGCGGGCGATCTTCACGAGCAGCCGCACCGATTCGGGCGTGCGGAAGTCACGGAGCGCGAGGGCGACTTCGCGACGCACGGCCGGTGACGCGTCGTCCGACATCTTCTCGCAGAGCGCGAAGACGTCACGGCCGGCGGCGCGGAGGGCGCGGAAGGCGACCAGACGGCGCGTGTCGTCGGAGGAGCCGAGCTCCTGACGGACCCGGGCGACGCCGCGTTCGCCGAGCTGGGCGAGCAGCCAGACGGCACGGGAGGCCAGGTAGGGATTGGCGTCGGCGAGCAGCGCTGCGACCGCGTCATACGCCTTGTCGCCCTGAGCCTTCAGACGGTTGAAACCGCCGGCGCGCACGTTGGGCGAGGGGCTGCGGAGCGCGGCAATCTGTCCTTCGGTCGTGGCGAGGTCGATCTTCGGCACCACCGACTTGAACCCCTTGGGGGCGATGCGGTAGATCGTGCCGGCCAGAGCGTTGTCGCGCGTGGCATGTCCGCCCACGCCGGGGTCGAACCAGTCGGCGACGTAGATGGCGCCGTCGGGCCCCACGCAGACGTCGGAGGGACGAAACCGCGTCTTGAGCACCCCGGTAGCCTTGCCGCCGAGGAAGTCGGAACCGGCCCACTCCTTGTCCTTGTTCGAAGTGAAGAAATCAAAGCGCTCGAGCTTCATGCCGGCCCCGTCGGGCTTGGGCAGGTAACCGAAGACCACGTTCTTGCCGGCCTCGCAGGCGAGAAGGAGGCCGTTCCAGCGGTCGCCGAGGGCTCCGTTCTCGTAGAAGGCCACGCCGGTCGGCGAGCCGCCGCCGTAGACATCGCCGGCCGGCATGGTGCCGGGGTCGTCCTGACGCCATTCGGCGACGGGCGTCTCCTGGCCGGGACGCTTGTCCGCGCCCCAGGAGCGCTTGCCGTCGGCGGAGGCGAAGCCGGCGTTGCCGCCCTCCATGACCAGCGAGACGCGGCAGGCGGGCGGGTCGTCGTTGTCACTCTGGTACATGTCGCCGAAGGAATTGACCGCCTGCTCATAGGAGTTGCGGTAGT
>CAZRPB010000103.1:0-5741 GCA_964601955.1 uncultured Klebsiella sp.
ATTCTTCGCTGACCTACACCGCCGAGAGCTCGACCGCGCTGGGCTTCGGCTTCCGCTGCGGCTTCCTCGGCCTGCTCCACATGGAGATCATCCAGGAGCGGCTGCGCCGCGAGTACGACCTGGACATCATCTCGACCTACCCCTCGGTGGTCTACCGCGTCTTCACGACGGACGGACAGCTGCACGTGCTCGACAACCCGGTGATGATGCCCGACCCCTCCGCGATCGACCACATCGAGGAGCCCACCATCCGCGCCCACATCCACATCCCGGGCACGTCCATCGGCGACATGCTCGCCCTCATCCAGGAGAAGCGCGGGGTGCTCGAGCGCACCGAGACGATCGACGCCGAACGGGTGGTCCTGGTCTGCCAGCTGCCGCTCAACGAGATCCTGGTCGACTTCAACGACCGGCTGAAGTCCATCACGCGGGGCTACGGCTCGATGGACTACGATTTCGGCGAGTACGTCACCTCCGACCTGGTCAAGATGGACATCCGGGTGAACGAGGAGCCGGTCGACGCCTTCTCGACCATCGTCCACGCCTCCAAGGCCGAGGGCCGCGGACGCGCGCTCTGCGAGAAGCTCAAGGAGCTCCTCCCCCGCCAGCTCTTCAAGATCGCCATCCAGGCGGCCATCGGGTCCAAGGTCATCGCCCGTGAGACGCTCGGTTCGATGGGCAAGGACGTGACGGCCAAGTGCTACGGCGGTGACATCACCCGCAAGCGCAAGCTCCTGGACAAGCAGAAGGAGGGCAAGAAGCGGATGAAGCAGATCGGCAAGGTCGACATCCCGCAGGAGGCCTTCATCAAGATCCTCAAGAACGAGGGCTGAGGGCGCCGTTCAGGCTTTTCCTCCCGGTCCGGAGGCCTAGTGTGCCTCATCCCCATGGGCTTCTTCGAGGACTACCGTCGCCGGCGTCAGCAGCGCAAGATCGCGAAGGCGCTGTTCAAGATGGCCCGTGCCATCCGTCTCTACCGCGGCGACGTGCTCACCCCCGAGGAGCTGCGCGCCCTGCAGGCCGACGAGGAGCGTCTCGCCCAGGAGCTCCGGCGCCAGCCCCGGCCTGACGTCCAGGCAGTGGAGTCCGCCGTCATGGACCTGCACCGGACGATGGTGCGCGTCGGGGGCAAGGTCTACCCCGTCAGCGCGCCGGCCGATTTCGTGGACATGGTGGTCATGGCCGCGATCGTCGCCGGAGGCATCCGCAGCTTCTTCTTCCAGCCGTTCAAGATCCCGACGAACTCGATGTGGCCGACCTACAACGGCATGACGGCCGAGGTCCGCGCCCCGGGCCAGCCGGTGCCCGACGCCGTGACGCGCACGTTCAACGTCCTCCAGTGGACCTCGACCCACGTGATGACCGCTCCGGCCGACGGCGAGGTGCTTATCCCGCTGCAGAAGTTCGGCTACGGTCGGGCCGTTGAATATTCAATGGCGCAGAAGGGAAGCGTCCGGAATGCGGGTCTGCTCGGCACCGGCCTCTTCGGCGGCCGTGACGATACCTACGTGCTGCTGGTCGGCGACACGCCCCAGTCGATCACGGTCCCGGGCGACTTCGGTTTCGAGGGCGTGATGCTGCGCACGTTCTTCCCGAAGGAGGCCGCGCTCACCCCTCGCCGTCAGGACGCGGACCGCTGGCAGGCGGTGTTCGAGCGCGCGCGCAGTGAGAATCTCATCGTCAACGGCCCGAGGGGCTCCGCGCTGCGCACCGGCGTCTTCGTGAAGAAGGGCCAGCCGATGCTCAACTTCGACATCAAGACGGGCGACTTCCTGTTCGTGGACCGGGTCTCCTACCACTTCCGCAATCCGAGGCGGGGCGACACGTTCGTCTTCCAGACGGGCAACATCCCGGGCCTGGCCGACGGAGCCGGCCGTCCCTCCCAGAGCTATTACGTGAAGCGCGTCGGCGGCACGCCGGGCGACCGCATCCGCGTCGACGAGAACGGCCGGCTCCACGTCAACGGGGTGGTCGCGACCACGCCCGAGCCGGTCGCGCTCAACAACCGGCCCGCGGTGGACAAGGGCTACTACGGCTTTCTGCCCTCGGCAGGGGGCTACTCGTACGCGATCCCACTGGACCGCGAGCACACGGTCTCGGCAGGCATGTATTACGCCTTGGGTGACAATTCCGCCAACAGCTTCGACTCACGCGGCTGGGGCGAGGTGCCCGCGCGCGACGTGGTCGGTCCGCCGCTCTTCATCCTGCACCCGCTCAGCCATCGCTGGGGTCCGGCGAAGTGACGGGCGGCTTCACGCTCAGGCCCGCGACGAAGGCGGATGCGGACGCGGTCCGGGACGTCGTGTTCTCCGCGCTGCGGGAGCACGGACTCGATCCCGACCCGTCCGGCACGGACCGGGATCTGGATGATGTCGTCGGCAGCTACGCCGGCGGCCTCTTCGACGTGCTGGTCGACGGGGCCGGCCGGGTCGTCGGCTCGGTGGGTCTCGCCGCGGAGGACGACGGGGTCTGCGAGCTGAGGAAGATGTATCTGCTGGCCGGATGGCGCGGACGCGGGCTGGGCCGCATGCTGCTGAGCCACGCGTTGGTCCGGGCCCGGGAAATGGGCTTCAGGAAGGTGCGTCTTGAGACCGCTTCCGTGCTGGAGGCCGCCACAAGGCTGTATCTCCGGGCCGGCTTTCTGCGCGAGGACGTGCGTCCGCGCTCGGCGCGATGCGACCTGGTGCTGGCGCTGGATCTCGGCGGCCGTTCAGCCCCGGAATGACCTGAGGCGCCAGGCCGCGTCGGCCTCGCGGTCGGTGCGCAGCTCGATCACGCGCACGCCCTTGCCCCGGACTTCGAGGAGCCGGCGGAAGGAGGCCCAGCCTTCGGCCAGGTCGTGCCGCACGCGGTGCGCGGCGCACAGGCGCCCGAAGTCCGTCGCCTGCGGGGTGCCCCAGAGCTGCTCGAAGCGGGCGTGCTTCGCCACCGGCAGATGGTTGAAGATGCCGCCTCCCTGGTTGTTGATCACGACGACGGTCAGGTCGCCGCGGTGGCCGTAGGCCGAGAGCAGCGCGTTGGAGTCGTGCAGGAAGGCGAGGTCGCCGCAGAGCAGCACGGTGCGCCTGCCGTCGAGCGAGGCGCCGAGCGCGGTCGACACGGTGCCGTCGATGCCGTTGGCGCCGCGGTTGCAGAGGATCTCCGGGCCGGGTCCGGCGGGATGGTGGAACCACTCGAGGTCGCGGATCGGCATGCTGCTGGCCACGAACAGGCGGTCGTCCGGACCGAGGGCCTCTTCCAGCATGGCGACGGCCCGGCCCTCGAAGGGCCAGTCGACGTTCACGATGCGCGACAGCCTCTTCGCGGCGGCCTTCTGCGCGGACTGCCACGCCGTGGCGTAAGCCGAGGCGCGAGCCGCGGGTTTTTCGCCTGAGGCCACGAGGTGCGCGTCAAGCCGGCACCAGCGCGAGTGCGTCGGATCGACGTTCTCTCCGGGCCGGCCGACCTGCCAGGCCGTCACGTCGGCCTCCTTCAGCCAGGCCCGCAGGACCTTGCTGGTCGGCAACGGTCCGATGATCACGGCCGCCTTGGGCCGCAGGACTCGGGCCAGGCGTTTGTCGCGCAGGATGAGGTCGTAAGCGGAGACGACCCTGCCCGTGTCGGCGAGGTCGCCGCGCAGGGTGCCGGCTCCGTCCGCCAGGACGGGCCAGCCGGTACGCTGGGACAGCTCGAGCACGGCCTGCGTCTCCTCCTTGCGGTCTTTCAGGGCATGGGGGCCGACCACGATGACGCCACGGTCGCCTTCAGCACTCGCGAAGACCGCGAGGAGCTCGGCCGTGAGAGGCGCGCCGGCCTGGATCCAGTGGGTCAGGAGTCCGTCCGCCGTTGCGGTGAACTTCTCGAGGCTGAAGCCCTTGGGCAGGCGGAAACCTTTTTCAGGCTCAGAGGGAGGCAAGGGGTCCCGGAAGGGCAGGTTGAGATGCACGGGGCCGGCAAGGGGTCCCAGTGAGCGCTGCCAGGCGTCGACCAGCAGCTGGCGCCAGTGACGGAGCAGGCCGAGGTCGGCGGAGGGCGCGGCTGACTCGGCGGCCCAGACGGGATAGGTGCCGAAGATTCCGTTCTGGGCGACGGTCTGGCCGGAGTGGCATTCGCGCAGCTCGGGCGGACGGTCCGCCGAGAGCACGAGCAGCGGCGTGGCCGACATCCGCGCCTCGATCACCGCCGGCAGGTAATTGGCGACCGCCGTGCCGGAAGTGCAGAGCAGGGCGGCGGGACGGCGGGTCGCCTTGGCGATGCCCAGGGCGATGAAGCCGGCCGAGCGTTCGTCCAATGCCACGGTCACCTGGACGCCCGCTTCTTCCGCGAAGGCCGCGGCCATGGGGGTCGAGCGCGAGCCGGGTGAGATCACCACGTGGGTGAGGCCCCGTCGACGCAGGGTGCGCACGCCGACGGCCGCCCAGAGGGCGTTGGTGTTGGCCGGTCGGAAGGCTTTCGCCATCCCTTCATCCAAGCCCTCACGCCCCTCGGGGCAAGGCGAGGATGGTCTTAGCGGTGTTGCCACCCTGAAATGCGCGACTTTGATGCCTCCCGTGGAGCTGCTCGTGCATCTTGCGCCCCTTCTGGCCGCCGTCGCCTTCGCGGTCCTGCTGACCTGGGGGGTCTGCGCCGGGATGTCCTTCGAAGTGGACGGCACGCACGTGCGGGTGCTCATGTACGGTCGGACGATCCGCAAAGTGGCCTTGGCCGACGTGGAATGGGCCGACCGTCGCTGGGATTTCTGGAACGAGCATTACGCGGTCTCGCTCCGGCCGTCCCGGGTCGTGCGCCTGCGTCGGCGGACGGGCCTCTTCCGCAGCTTCATCATCACCCCGCCGGACGCCGATGGTTTCGTCGGTCGTCTGCGTGAGCGCGGCGTCACGATTCGGCCATGAGACTCCTCCTGCTTTTGCTGACTTTCGGCCTCTGCGGCTGCGCCTCTTCCACGTCCGAGACGCCCGTGTTCTTCGCGATGGACACCGCGGCCCGCTTGGCGCCGGCCGAGAACGCCGCGCTGCTCGCCGGGCTCGGCTACGCCGGCTTGGGCGGACGACCTTCCTCGGCCCGGGCCCACGCCGAGGCCCTCCGTGCACGCGGGCTCAGGTTCTACAACGCCTATCACGTCGCCCGTTTCGACGCGCGGGATTCCGCGTTGCCCGCCGACCTCACCCGCGCCGTCGATGACCTCGCCGGACTCGACGCCGTGCTCTGGCTTGCGATCCAGAAGGTCGAACTCGGCGAGGCCTCCGCTTCGCTTCCCGTGGAGCAGGCGCGCGAGGCAGTCGTGGACGCCACGTTGCGCCGTCTGCTTGATTACGCCGGACCCCGGAAGGTCCGGATCTCGCTCTACCCGCATGCCAATTTCTGGGGCGACCGTTTCGAGACCTGCCTGCGTGCCGCTGAGCGCATCAACGACCCCCGCCTCACCGTCACCTTCAATCTCTGCCATTGGCTCAAGGTCGAGGGCGGCAAGGCCGACCCTCTGCCCCTCATCCGGCGAGCCTTGCCCAGGCTGGAGTTCGTCACCATCAACGGCGCCGACGCCGGCGACACCGCCAAGATGGGCTGGGACCGCCTCATCCGGCCTCTCGGGCGAGGTTCCTATGACGTGAAGGCTTTCGTGTCAGGCGTGCGCGCCGCAGGCTATCGCGGTCCCTTCGGCTTCCAGGGCTACGGCATCAGGGAGGAGTCCGGAGAACTCCTGAAGGAGACGATGGCCGGGTGGAGGGAGATGGTTAAGTAAGGGCCAGGGGCAGGGCTAGGAA
>CAZRPB010000104.1:0-3538 GCA_964601955.1 uncultured Klebsiella sp.
GACGGCCGCCGCACCGTCTACATCCCCGTCACCAAGCGCGCCGACGCCTCGACCCTCGACGTCGTCGGCCATGTGAAGTCGAACCTCGCGCGCTTCCAGGCCGCCGTGCCGGAAGACGTCAAGGTCAGCTACGAGATGGACCAGAGCCCCGTCGTACGTCGCGCCATCGACGACCTACTGCTTGAGGCGATCCTCGGCGCCGTGCTGACCGGACTCATGGTGCTCGCCTTCCTGCGCGACGCACGGAGCACCCTGATCGTCGTCGTCAACATCCCCCTCGCGCTCCTGACCGCGGTGACCGGACTCTGGCTCTGCGGCCAGACCGTCAACCTCATGACCCTGGGCGGACTCGCCCTGGCCGTAGGGATCCTCGTCGACGAGGCCACCGTGGCGATCGAGGCCGTGCACCAGGAACTGGCCAAGGGACTCGCGCCGCCCGTGGCCGTGCGTAACGCCGTGGCCGCGACCGCCGTGCCCCGGCTCCTCGCGATGCTATGCGTCGTGGCCGTGTTCATCCCCTCCTTCTTCATGGAGGGAGCCGCGCGCGCCCTGTTCGTGCCCATCTCCCTGGCGGTCGGCTTCAGCATGGCCGCCTCCTACGTCCTTTCCTCGACCCTCCTGCCCGTGCTGGCCGCAAGGTTCCTCCCGCGGGGCGGCTCGCACGCCGATGCGGGCTTCATGGCGCCCTTGGCCGCATTCTACCGCGGACTGCTCGGCCCCGTCCTGCGCAGCCCCGGCATCGCCGCCCTCACCGGCATCGTCGCCGCAGCGGCCCTTGGCTGGTTCCTCGTGCCCGGACTCGGCAAGGACATCTTCCCCGCGGCCGACCATGGACAGCTGCAGGTGCGCCTGCGTGCAGCGCCCGGCACCCGCCTCGACGTGACCGAATCCATCGCCATCCGCGCCTTGGACCTCATCAAGGCCGAGCTCGGACCGGCCAACGTCGGCACCACCCTCGGACTGGTCGGAGTCCATGCGCCCAACTATCCCGTGAACCTCGTGCATGCCTGGAACAGCGGCACCGACGAGGCGACCCTGCAGGTGCAGCTCAAGGAAGGCGCCAAGGCCGACCTGTCAGCGGCCAAGGAGCGCCTACGCGCCCGTTTCGCCAAAGAGCTGCCCGGCGTGCGCGCCTCCTTTGAGCCGGCCGACATCGTAAGCCGCGTGATGAGCTTCGGCGCGTCCACCCCGATCGAGGTCGCCGTCAGCGGCCCGGGCCTGGCGGACAACCGTGCCCACGCCGAGAAGATCCGTGACGAACTTTCCAAGATTCCCGAACTCCGCGACCTGCAGTTCGCGCAGACCCTCGACTACCCCGTCCTCGAAGTGAACATCGACCGCGAGAAGGCCGGGCGCCTCGGCCTCCGTCACGCCGAAGCCGCGCGTTCCGTCGTAGCAGGCACCTTCTCCACCCGCTTCATCCTCTCTAACTACTGGGCCGATCCAAAGAACGGTGTCGCCTACCAGGTCCAGGTGCAGGTGCCCGCCGCCGCGGTGAAGAGCGCCGAGGACATCGCCAACCTGCCCGTCGGTCCCGCCGGCGCCGACCGCGGCCCCGTCCTCCTGCGCTCCGTCGCCACCCTGAAGCCCTCCACCGCCGTCGCGCAGTATGACCGGTACAACATGCAGCGCCTTGTCACCCTGACCGCCAACTTCCACGGATCCGACCTCGGCACCTTGGCGGAGAAAGTCGATGCCGCCGTGGCCGCCGCGGGCGCCCCGCCCGCCAAGGTGAAGGTCGATGTCCGCGGACAGGTCGCGCCCATGCGCGAGCTGCTGGACGGCCTGCGCACCGGACTGATCGCCGCCCTCGCCGTCATCGCGCTGCTCCTCACCGCGTCCTTCCAGAACGTGCGCGCCGCCTTCGCCGTGCTCGTGCCGATCCCCGCCGTCCTTGCGGGAGGCGCCGTCCTCCTGCTGCTGACCGGATCGACCCTCAACATCGAGAGCTACATCGGCCTCATCATGGCCGTCGGCGTCTCCGTCGCCAACTGCATCCTCCTCGTCACCGCGGCCGAGGAACGCCGTCGGGCCGGACTTGCCGCCGACGCCGCCGCCGAAGAGGCCGGCCGTTCACGCCTGCGCGCCGTCCTGATGACCGCCGGCGCCATGCTCGCGGGCATGCTCCCCATGGCCCTCGGCCTGACCGAGGCGGGTGAGCAGACCGCGCCCCTCGGACGTGCCGTCATCGGCGGCCTGCTCCTCGGCACCCCCGCCACCCTGCTCCTCGTGCCCGCCGCCTATGCGGCGCTGCATCGCGGTCGCGCGGCCCTCTCACCCTCCCTCGACCCCGACGACCCTTCCAGCACCCACCATGCGCCCCATCAAGCGTGACCTGACGCTCCTCCTCGCCGTCCTGGCGTGCGCCGCCGACGCGGCCGAATTCAAGACGACCGCCCTCGCCAAGGCGGACGTCACCCGCAGCGTCGAGCTTCTCGGCGAAGTGCGCCCGTACCGGCAGGTCACCCTGACCGCCAAGGTCGCGGGGCACGTGAAGGCCATCCGCGTCGAGATCGGCGACAAGGTGAAGGCCGGCCAAGTCCTGGCCGAACTCGAGTCCCCCGAACTCTCCGCCGACCTCCTCCGAGCCCGGGCCGAATCCGCGCTGGCCGAGCGGGACGCCGCACGCGCCCGTGACGCCGCGAAGAAGGCGCCCGACCTCGTCGTCAAGCAGGCCCTCGACGCCGCCGAGTCCCGCGCGACCGCCGCCAAGGCCGACACCGCACGCCTTGAGGCCCTCCTCGCCCACGCCCGCATCACCGCGCCCTTCGACGCCACCGTCACGAAGCGTTTCGTCGACGAAGGCGCCTTCGTGCCCGCGGCCACCGGCGCCGCGGCCGGACAGGCGTCCATCGTGACCCTGACCGACTCCGCCAAAGTGCGCGTGCAGGCCTCCGTCCCAGAATATGAGGCATCCCTCGTGACCGTCGGCCAGCCCTTCCTCATCGCCGTGGACACCGCGCGCACCAAGCCCGTCGCGGCCCGCCTGACCCGCCATTCCGAGGCCCTCGACCCCGCCAGCAAGACCCTGCTGGCCGAGGCCGAGGTCGCCAACGCCGACGGCGCGCTCAAGGCCGGCATGTTCGCCAAAGTGAAGCTCGGTGTCGAGACCCACGCCGGCGCGTCCGTCCTGCCCCTCTCGGCCGTCACCTTTGAGAAGACCACCGCGGTCGCCTTCGTCCTCGAGGGCGGCAAGGCGCGTCGCCGCGTGCTCAAGCACGGCTTCAACGACGGCGCGAACCTCGAGGTCCTCGAGGGAGTCACCGCAGCCGAGACCGTGATCGTGACCGCCGGCGCCGCCCTCGTCGACGGACAGCCCGTGACCATCGCCAAGTGATGCGTGCCCTCCTTTTCATCGCCTGCTTCGCCGCCTCTCTCCGCGCGGAGAAGATCGACCTGCCCTCAGTCCTTCGGCTGGCCGGAGCCGATTCCGTCGAAGTGCGCATCGCCCAGGAGCGCCTGGCCGAGGCCCGGGCGCGTGAAGACGGCACCCTGTGGCAGATGTTCCCCGTCATCGCGCCTGGCATCACCTACCGCA
>CAZRPB010000104.1:3638-5576 GCA_964601955.1 uncultured Klebsiella sp.
GACGGCACCCTGTGGCAGATGTTCCCCGTCATCGCGCCTGGCATCACCTACCGCAACCACTCCGGACAGCTGCAGGACATCGTCGGTGACGTCACCGACATCACCAAGAACTCCTTCGGAGCCGGAGCGACCCTCCAGCTCTCGCTTGAGATCGGAGAATCCACCTACCGTCGCCTCGCGGCCAAGCAGGTGACCCTCGCCGCCGAGCACCGCCTCGAATCGGAGCGTCGCCGCATCCTCCTGGCCGCTTCCGAGGCCTATTTCGAACTCTGCGCCGCCCAGGCAGAGGCGGATCTCCTGAATCAAGCCGTCTCCCTGGCAGGCGACCTTCATCATCAGGTCAAGGCCGCCGTCTCGGCCGGCCTCGCCTCGAAGGGCGACGAACACCGCGCCTTCGCGCAGGTCACGCGTGCCGAAGTCCGCCGCCAGAAGGCCTATGAGGCACGCCGTGCCGCGGCCGCCCGACTCGCCGAAGTCGTACGCCTGCCCTTGCAGGAAGACCTGATCCCCGCCGACCGACGTCCCATCGCGATCAACGTTCCCGGCACCGGGCTGGCCGTCAAACTCGACGCCCTCGTGCAGACCGCACTGGCGAAGCGTCCGGAGATCGCCGAGGCCGAGCGCCTGGACAATGCCGCCCAGGAGAACCTTGCCGGCGCCAAGTACGCGCCCCTCTGGCCGACCCTCGGCGCGCAGGTCTTCGGCGGCGGACTGGGCGGAAGCCCGAGCTCGGCCCGGCAGGACTGGGGACGCAGCACCGACACGCAGGTCACCCTCTTCTGGCGCATCGGAGCCGGCGGCCTGCTGGACTCCTCGCGCGTGCGGGCGGCGGAGGCCGCGGCCGCGCAGGGCAAGCTGGGCATCGAACGCATCCGTGACGCCGTCACCCGCGAAGTCGTGGAGGCCCATGCCTCCGTGCATGCCACTTCGGCGGCCGTACGGGCGGCCGAGGTCGGACTCAAGTCTGCGGAAGAAGGCCTGAAACTGGCGACCCAGCGTCGCGACTTCGCCGTGGGCGCCGTACTGGAGACCCTGCAGTCCCAGCAGGACGCCGTGCAGGCCCGACTGGAGGCCGTGCGCACCATCGCCGACCTCAACAAGGCGCGCCACCGACTGAAAGCGGCCGTCGGAGAGTGACCCGGCTCAAGTGACGGCAACCAATTCGACCCCTCGGGGTTGTAGAAGACGCATCCCCATGTTCCGATTCGCCCTGCCCCTGCTCGGACTTTCCGCGGCCCTTTGCGCCGCCGATCGTCCGATGAACGTCCTCTTCTTCGCCGTCGACGACCTCCGCCCCGAACTGCTGGCCTCCGGCTCCGACGTCATCCGCACGCCCAACCTGGACCGCATAGCAGCGAAGGGCACGACCTTCGACCGCGCTTACTGCCAGCAGGCCGTCTGCAGCCCCTCGCGCTCCTCGCTGATGACTGGACGCCGTCCCGATTCCACGCGCGTCTGGGACCTCGAGACGCACTTCCGTGTCGCCCTGCCCGACGCCGTGACCATCGGCCAGCACTTCAAGAACAACGGCTACTTCGTGCAGGGCATGGGCAAGATCTTCCACGGCGGGTTTGACGACGCGCCGACCTGGTCGACCCCGTGGCAGACCCCGAAGGCTCCCCAGTACGCCTCCCCTGAGGCCCTCAAGGCCATGCAGGATCCGAAGAACAAGGACGGCAAGGGACGGGCCCGCGGCCCGGCCGTCGAGTCCGCCGACGTGCCGGACGACACCTATACTGACGGCAGGACCGCGCGCCTCGCCGCCGAGACCCTCGCCGCGCTGAAGAAGAAAGGGCAGCCCTTCTTCCTCGCCGTGGGCATGGCCAAGCCTCACCTGCCCTTCGTCGCCCCCAAGAAGTACTGGGACCTCTACGATCCGGCCAAGATCTACGTCCCTAAGTTCCAGCAGCTGCCCAAGGACGCGCCCGCCTTCGTCGG
>CAZRPB010000105.1:0-5533 GCA_964601955.1 uncultured Klebsiella sp.
CCGTGGCCGCCGATGTGCTTGGTCGCGGAATGGACGACGACGTTGGCGCCGTGCTCGAAGGGGCGGTTGAGATACGGGGAGAGGGCGGTGTTGTCGATGATCAGGGGCACGCCGACTTCCTTCGCGATGCGGCCGACTTCGGCGAAGGGGAAGATGTTGAGGCGCGGGTTGCCCAGGCCCTCGCCGTAGAAGGCCTTGGTGTTCTTCTTCACGGCCTTGCGGAAGTTCTCAGGGTCGTCGCCGTCCACGAAGGACACTTCGATGCCGAGCTTGGGCAGGGTGTAGTGGAAGAGGTTGTAGGTGCCGCCGTAGAGCTGGGACACGGACACGATGTGGTCGCCGGCGCCGGCGATGTTCAGGATGGCCGCGGTGATCGCCGCCTGGCCGGAGGCGTGGGCGAGTGCCCCGCTGCCGCCCTCGAGGGCCGCGACGCGCTGCTCCAGCACGTCGGTGGTCGGATTCATGATCCGGGTGTAGATATTGCCGAGCTCCTTCAGGGCGAAGAGGTTCGCGGCGTGCTCGGAGTCGCGGAACTGGTAGCTGGTGGTCTGGTAGATGGGCACGGCCCGCGATCCGGTCGCGGGGTCGGGCTTCTGGCCGGCGTGGAGGGACTTGGTTCCGATTCTCATGGGTGTGGGGAGGATGGGGAGGGTCATCCTGCCACCGCAGGGGCCCGGGCGGAAGCCGTTTCTGCGTCATCGGGCTGGAAGCGGGGCCGTTTGCGGGCAAAGTCACCGCATGCGCCTCCGTCTCCTGCTTGCCCTGCTGTCCGCCCCGCTCGCCGCCGCCGGATGGAAGGAGGTCTGGCGCGACGACTTCAACGGGAAGGACCTCGACTGGACGAAATGGACCGCCGAGGAGAACGGCCACGGGGGCGGCAACAACGAGCTGCAATATTACCTCGACCGACCGGAGAACCTGCGCGTCGAGGACGGCCGGCTGGTCATCGAGGCGCGGCGCGAGCCGGTCAACGTCGCGGGCACGGTCAAGGAATACTCCTCCGCGCGCATCCGCACGAAGCGGCGCGCGGAGTGGCTCTACGGCCGGATCGAGATGTCCGCCAAGCTGCCGGGCGGCCGCGGGGTCTGGCCGGCGTTCTGGATGCTGCCGACGCGCGACAGCTACGGCATGTGGGCCGCCTCGGGTGAGATCGACATCATGGAGTTCAAGGGCCAGGAGCCGGACACGGTCCACACGACGCTGCACTTCGGGGGATCCTGGCCGCACAACCGCAGCGCCACGAAGGTCTGGAAGCTGCCGAAGGGCGACTTCACGCAGGACTTCCACCGGTTCGCGGTGGAGTGGGAGAAGGACGCGTTCCGCTGGTACGTCGACGACACGATGGTCCACGAGCTCAGGGAATGGCACTCCTCCGGCGGACCTTTCCCGGCGCCGTTCGACCGGCCGTTCCACCTGGTGCTCAATGTCGCGGTGGGCGGCGGCTTCGCCGGGCCGCCCGACGGCTCGAAGCCGTTCCCGCCGGCCCGCATGCTGGTCGACTGGGTGAGCGTCAGCTCCCGCTGACGGCGGTTTCCTCTCGCCCGGCCGGGCGGGCTTGCGGTAGGCAGGGGCGATGCCGGTCTTCCTCCACGACACCATGAGCCGCGAGACGCGGCCGCTGCTGCTCCGCCCGGACAGCAAGGTCTTCGGGATGTACTGCTGCGGACCCACGGTCTACGGGCCCGCCCACATCGGCAATTTCCGCACGTTCATCCTGCAGGACGTGCTGCGTCGCGCGCTCGAGACGGACGGTCTCCCTGTCCGCCACGTGCGCAACATCACGGACGTCGATGACAAGACGATCCGGGGTTCGGTCAAGGCGGGCAAGCCGCTCGCGGAGTTCACGCAGGGCTGGACGGACAAGTTCCACCGCGACTGCGACGCGCTCGGGCTGCTCCGCCCTCACGTGGAGCCCTCCGCGGTCGCCCACATCCCCCAGCAGGTCGAGATGATCCGCGCGCTGGTCGACCGCGGCCACGCCTACGCGGCCGCCGACGGCTCGGTCTACTTCAAGGTCTGCACCTGCGCCGATTACGGGAAGCTCAGCCGCATCGACGCCTCGAAGCTGCGCTCGCAGTCGACGAACAGCGCGGGGGAGGCCAACGACGCCGACGAATACGATCGGGAGTCGATCCGCGACTTCGCGCTCTGGAAGGCCTGGTCGCCCAAGGACGGCGACAACCGCTGGCCGAGCCCCTGGGGCGACGGCCGCCCGGGCTGGCACATCGAATGCTCGGCGATGTCGCTCGCCCACCTCGGCGCGACGTTCGACCTCCACGGCGGCGGGGTCGACCTCTGCTTCCCGCACCACGAGAACGAGATCGCGCAGTCGGAGTGCGCCACGGGGGTCAAGGGCTTCGCAGGCCATTGGTTCCACAGCGCCCACCTGATGGTGGAGGGCGACAAGATGTCCAAGAGCAAGGGCAACCTCTACACGCTCGACGAGCTGGTGGAGAAGGGCTTCACGCCGACGGAGGTCCGCTACGCGCTCATCGCCGGCCACTACCGCACGCCGCTCAACTTCACGTTCTCAGGTCTCGAGAACGCTCGCAGCGCGCTCGGCAAGCTGGAGCGTTTCGCCGACCGTCTCCTGCAGGCCGCCGGGTTCACGCGCGCTGAGTTCGCCCCGCCGACGGTCCGTGAGACCGCCGCCACGTGGGGACGCTTCGCGCCCGCCTGGGAGGCGCTCTGCCAGGACCTCAATGTCCCGGGCTGCCTGGGCCAGGTCTTCGCGGTCGCCGGCTCCAAGGACGAGCTCACGCCCGAACAGGTCCGCCAGGACGTCTGCGGTCTGGCCCGCATCCTCTGGACGCTGGGTCTCACGCTCTTCCAGGAACGCAAGGCCGACGAGGTTCCCGTCGCAGTCGCCGAGCTCGGCGCCCGCCGCTGGGCCGCCAAGCAGGCCAAGGACTTCGCCGCGGCCGACCTGCTGCGGCAGGAGCTCACGGCGCTCGGCTGGACGATGGTCGACCGCAAGGACGGCTACGACCTGAAGAAGGCCTGACCGCCTCCGTCCTTGCCCTGAGGCGGACGAGTCCCTAGCGAAAGGGCTCCTTTACCACGTCATGTCCTACCGGCCCCAGATGACCCCCCTCGAGGAGCTCCGCCACTCGGCCGCCCACATGCTCGGCGCCGCGGTGCGCCGGCTCTTCCCCCAGGCCCAGCTGGACATCGGCCCGCCCACGGAACAGGGGTTCTACTACGACTTCGACCTGGACCACGCGTTCACGGCCGAGGACCTGGTGAAGATCGAGGAGGAGATGCGCCGGATCTCCAAGGAGAACCAGAAGTTCGAACGGATGGAGTGCTCCCGCGAGGAGGCCGAACGGCTCATCGCCGAGACGGGCCAGACGCGCTACAAGCCGGGCCGTCTCGCCGACATCCCCGCCGGCGAGCAGATCTCGTTCTACCGCAACGGGGACTTCCTCGATCTCTGCGCCGGCTCGCACGTGCGCTACACGTCCCAGGTCAAGGCCTTCAAGCTGCTCCACGTCGCCGGCGCCTACCACCGCGGGGATGAGAAGAACCGTCAGCTGCAGCGCATCTACGGCACGGCCTACCCGACCAAGGACGAGCTCGAGCAGGCCCTGGCCCGCGCCGAGGAGGCCAAGAAGCGCGACCACCGGCGCCTGGGCAAGGAGCTGAAGCTGTTCCATATCGACGAGAAGGTCGGCCAGGGGCTCATCCTCTGGACGCCCAACGGCGCGGTGGTCCGCCAGCAGCTCCAGGACTTCATCTCGGAACACCTCTTCCGCACGGGCTACAAGCAGGTCTTCACGCCGCACATCGGCAATCTCGACCTCTACCGCACGTCGGGACACTTCCCCTATTACAAGGACGCGCAGTTCCCGCCGCTGGTGGAACGCGAGGCCATGGAGCTGCTCGCCAAGGAGGGCTGCGGCTGCGGCGAACTCACGAACCGTCTCTCGGAAGGCACGGTGCAGGGCTTCCTGCTGAAGCCGATGAACTGCCCGCACCACATCCGCATCTTCGCCTCCCAGCCCCACTCCTACCGCGACCTGCCGGTGCGCCTCGCCGAGTTCGGCACGGTCTACCGCTGGGAGCAGTCCGGCGAACTCAACGGGATGACGCGCGTCCGCGGTTTCACGCAGGACGACGCCCACCTGTTCTGCACGGAGGACCAGGTGCTCGGCGAGGTCCTCGGCTGCCTGGAACTGGTCAAGGTGGTGCTCAGCACGCTGGGTCTCTCGGATTACCGCGTGCGCGTCGGTCTCCGCGACCCTGACTCGCAGAAGTACACGGGCGCCAAGGAGAACTGGGACAAGGCCGAGGCCGCCTGCCGCGCCGCCGCCGCCACGCTCGGGGTCAAGTTCACCGAGGAGGCCGGCGAGGCCGCGTTCTACGGACCGAAGATCGACTTCGTGGTGCGCGACGTGATCGGCCGCGAATGGCAGCTGGGCACGGTGCAGGTCGACTTCAACCTGCCCGAGCGCTTCGACCTCTCCTACATCGGGCCGGACAACCGTCCGCACCGGCCGGTGATGATCCACCGCGCGCCTTTCGGTTCGATGGAGCGCTTCGTGGGCATCCTCATCGAGCACTTCGCGGGCGACTTCCCGACCTGGCTCTCGCCGGAACAGGTGCGGGTCATCCCGCTCAATGACGACCTCAACGCTGACGCGGACGCCGCGGTCGCCCGGCTCATCGCCGCCGGCATCCGCGCGACGTCCGACGGCTCTTCCGACAAGCTCGGCGCCAAGATCCGCCGCGCGGAGCTCTCCAAGGTCCCCCACATGCTCGTGCTCGGTGCCAAGGAGAAGGAGGCTGGCCAGGTCAACGTGCGCTCCCGCGCCGACAAGTCCTTCGAGGGCAACCGCACGCTGGAAGAGTTCATCGGGCTGGTCTCCGCCGAGGTCCGCGAACGGCGGCTCAAGGCCCACGTGCCCGCCGCCCAGCCCCCCGCCGCCAAGGGCTGATTTCACGCGGCCGTCACGGAGGCGGTTGACTTCCGGTTTGCCCGCCCGGCCGGACCGAGGGTAGGGAAGGGCATGCCCTCCCCACGCACCTCCCGTCGCGATTTCCTCCGGCTGGCCGGCCTCGGCTCCGCCGTGCTCGGCGCCGGCGCCGCCCGCGCCCTCGGCGCCGAGACGCGCGAGGCTTCCGCCAACGGCGGCACCGGCCGCGCCAAGAACGTCATCTTCATGGTCTCCGACGGCATGGGACTCTCGACGCTCGGCCTCGCCGACGCCTGGCTGCGCTTCACGACGGGCGCGCCGGCCCGCTGGCCCGGGATCTACCGTGAGCTGCCGGTGGTGCGCGGCCTCTGCGAGACGGCCTCCGCCAACAGCATGGTCACGGACTCCGCCGCCGCGGCCTCCTGCTGGGGCATCGGCGAACGCATCACCAACGGGGTCATCAACGTCACGCCGGACGGCCGCCGCCCGACCACCATCCTGCAGAAGATGAAGGCCTCGGGCCGCCGCACGGGCCTGGTCACGACCGCCACGGTCACGCACGCGACGCCCGCCGGCTTCGTCGCCACGATCGAGAAGCGCTCGGACCAGAAGGGCAT
>CAZRPB010000106.1:0-5510 GCA_964601955.1 uncultured Klebsiella sp.
CGAGATGCCGATCTTGGAGGCGACCTTGACGATGCCCTTGGTGGCGGCCTTCACGAAGTTCTTGCAGGCGGTGTAGTGATCGACGCCCACCAGCAGCTTCTGGCGGATCATGTCGTCGAGGGTCTCGAAGGCGAGGTAGGGGTTGATGCCCGCGCAGCCGTAGCCGATGAGCGTGCAGAAGTGGTGGACTTCGCGGGGTTCGCCCGACTCGAGGATGAGGCCCACCTTGGTGCGCTTGCCTTCGCGGATGAGGTGGTGGTGGAGGCCGGAGACGGCCAGCAGGGCCGGGATGGCGGCCTTGTCACGGCCGACGCCGCGGTCGCTCAGGATGATGAGGTTGATCCCGGCGTCGATGTGCAGCGAGGCCTGCTTGCACAGGTCTTCCATCGCCTGCTCCAGGCCCTTGGCGCCCGACTTGGCGTCGAAGAGCGTGGGCACGGTGACGGAGCGGAAGTGACCGTGCGCGACGTGACGCAGCTTGGCGAGCTCCTCATTGGTGAGGATAGGGGAGGGCAGCTCGATCAGGTGGGCGCTCTCAGGGCGAGGGTCGAGCAGGTTGCGTTCCGGGCCGATGGTCGTGACGGACGAGGTGACGATCTCCTCGCGGATGCAGTCGATGGGAGGATTGGTGACCTGCGCGAAGAGCTGCTTGAAGTAGTCGTACAGCAGCTTCGACTGGTTGGACAGCACGGCCAGGGGGATGTCCGTGCCCATCGATCCGATGGCCTCGACGCCGTCCTTGCCCATCGGGACCATGAGCTTGCGCAGGTCTTCGAAGGTGTAGCCGAAGGCCAGCTGGCGCTGCAGGACCGTGGAATGGTCGGGGCCGGGGACCTCCTTGGCGTCGGCGATGTCAGCCAGCTTGATGAGGTTCTTGTCGAGCCACTCGCGGTAGGGCTTCTGCTTGGCGTAGCGCGCCTTGACCTCGTCGTCCGCGACGATGCGTCCCTCGTTCATGTCGACGAGGAACATGCGTCCCGGCTGCAGGCGTCCCTTGCTGGCGACGTTCGCGGGATCGACGGGCAGCACGCCGGCCTCGGAGCCCATGATGACGTAGTCGTCCTTGGTGACGTAGTAGCGCGAGGGGCGCAGGCCGTTGCGGTCGAGGGTGGCGCCGATCATCGTGCCGTCGGTGAAGACGACGGACGCGGGACCGTCCCACGGCTCCATGAGGCAGGACTGGTACTCGTAGAAGGCCTTCTTCTCCGGGCTCATGGACTCGTGCCCGTTCCAGGGCTCGGGAATCATCATCATCATGGCCTCGGGCAGCGAGCGGCCACCCATGACCATGAGCTCGAGCACGTTGTCGAACATCGCGGAGTCGGAACCGTTCGGGTTCACGACCGGGACGATCTTCTTGATGTCGGCGCCGAAGAGCGGGGAGGCCAGCAGGGGCTCGCGCGCCTTCATCCAGTTCACGTTGCCGCGCAGGGTGTTGATCTCGCCGTTGTGCGCGATGTAGTGATAGGGGTGCGCGCGTTCCCAGCTGGGGAAGGTGTTGGTGGAGAAGCGCGAGTGGACGAGCGCGAGCGCGGTGTCCATCGACTTGTCCGCCAGGTCGGGGAAGTACTGGCCGACCTGCTCGGGCATGAGCATGCCCTTGTAGATGACGGTGCGGCAGGAGAAGGAGCAGGCGTAGTAGTGTCCGTCCTGGCCGGAGGCGCGGAGTCGGTTATGGGCCTGCTTGCCGACGACGTAGAGCTTGCGTTCGAAGTCCTGGTCGGTGGCGCAGGAGGCCGGGCGTCCCAGGAAGAGCTGACGGACGCAGGGCTCGCTGGCGACGGCGGTCTTGCCGAGGGTACGGTTGACGGTGGGGACGGTGCGCCAGCCGAGGACGGTGAGTCCTTCCTGGGCGGCGAGTTCGGCGAGCACGGCCTCGGACTTCGCGCGGACCTTGGCGTCGGGGGAGAGGTAGAGCATGCCCACGCCGTAATGCCCCGGCTTGGGGAGCGACTTGATGCCGGCTTCGGGACAGACCTTGGTGAAGAAGGCGTGGGGGAGCTGGATCAGGATGCCGGCGCCGTCTCCGGTGTTGGTCTCGCAGCCGCAGGCGCCACGGTGATCGAGGTTCACCAGGATGGTCAGGGCCTGCTGGATGATGTCGTGAGAACGCTTGCCCTTCATCTGGCAGACGAAGCCGACGCCGCAGGCGTCATGTTCGAACTGGGGGTCATAGAGACCCTGCTTGGGGGGGAGTCCGTTATGCATCATCTGGTTTTGGTCGGAAAGGTGTCGGAAATGGGTCAGGGACCGACCTGCGGACGCTGGGAAAGGCCGCAAGACAGTTGAATCTAGTGGGCAATAATTCCCCCCTGTCAAAAGCAACTTTAAGGTAGTCCGGACAGGTCCTCTGAGGGTCGGAGAGAGGCTGCCGCAGGTGCGGCATGCGCTTGCCGAGCTTTGGGCTTTTTCTGAGAAAAAACCGCCATCCGAAGACATCGGCCGGGCTCTCCCGTTGACATCGGTCGTCGGTGCGGCGGTCTTCAAACTCGGATGAGGTCCGACAATGAGCTCTACCGTCAGCTGAGGGCGCTGCCCGCTGGTCGTCTCCTCGCCGAGGAGGTGCCTGCGTTCGACCGCCTGCTCGGCCGGGAGCGGGTCGCCCGCGTCGCCCTGATCCGAGCGGTCGGTACGGTCGTCTCGGCCTGTCGGGACGAGCGGCTCAAGGCTGCGGCACGGGACTGGCTGCGGGGCCTGATGAAGGATCCGGAGGAGAAGGTGAGGCGTTATGCCGCCGCGGCTTTGCCCAAGTTCGCCTCCGGAGCCGCCGAGGAGTCGGCGATCTTGGACGCGCTCAAGGTCAGCGGCGAGGAAAGGGAACGTCGCAGGCTGGCCGATGCCCTTGAGAAGGTCGGCGGCGAAGCGACGCTCAGGGCCGTCGCGGCCGGCGAAACCTCCGAGGTCTCGGTCCGCAAGGTCAAGGCCGGCATCGCCCGCAAGTCGGGCGGCGTCTCCGCCAGGATCGACGTGCGCATTCCTTTTCGCGCTGGATCCATGGTGCATCTGCGCTGCCGTCGCGGGCTGGAGTCCTTCGTGGCCGAAGAGACGGCCGGTTCGCCCTTCAAGGTGCGGGAGGTGAGGGCGGGGTGCGTCATCGCCGACGTCACGCGGGAGTTCAGTCTGGCGGAGGCCCATGCCCTCAGGTGTTTCGACACCCTGTCCTTCCCCCTGGGCGTCATCCGGAATCCGGGCGCGCCGTCGGCCGTGGATGAACTGGCGGCCCTCATCGCCTCCGCGAATTCGGTCCGTCTGATGGAGCTGCTCTCCGAGGGCGCTCCCAGGTACCGCCTTTCGTTGGACGGAGCTTCCGCCAAGGTCATCGACAGCATCGCCGAGCGGGCCTACGCCCTGGCTCCCTCCGTCCTGAACGATCCGAAGTCGGCCGCCTGGACCATCGATGTCATAACCTCTCCATTGGGCGCAGGAGTCGAACTGCGTCCGCGTGTCTCGCCCGATCCGCGGATGCATTATCGCACCGCCGCCGTCGACGCCGCGTCGCATCCGCCGCTGGCGGCCTGCCTCGCCAGGGTTTCGCTCGGTGCCGATGCGGAGGTCATCTGGGACCCCTTCTGCGGCTCCGGGCTCGAGCTCGTCGAGCGGGCCATGCTCGGCGGCGTGCGTCGCGCCGTCGGTACCGACATCGACCCTGCGGCCGTCGCGTTCGCCCGGGCGAACTTCGAGGCTGCCGCGGTCAGGGACGTCACCGGCGAGTTCATCGCCTGCGATTTCCGCGATGCTCCGTCGAAGGGCGGCCTCGGCCGCGGCTCGGTCTCTCTTGTCATTTCCAATCCGCCCCTGGGACGTCGCGTCCGCGTGCCGAATCTCCATGGACTCTTCGCCGACCTCTTCAAGGTTTCGGCCGAGGTGCTCCGGCCCGGCGGGCTGCTCGTGTTCGTGAATCCTCTCCGCCTCGAGCCCGAGGGGCTTCCGCTCCGTCTGGAGCATCGGCGTACGGTGGACTTGGGCGGCTACGACTGCCGTCTCGAGGTCTACAGGCGGGTCTGAGCGGGCACAAAGGACCTGCCCGTCCCGGTGAGGGAACGGGCAGGCCGTTCAGATGGTGGAGGTGGTGGGAGTCGAACCCACGTCTTCCGGCCCTTACGTCGTAACTTCTACACGCTTAGCCTCGCCTTTGATCTCGGCCGCATTGGGGGACGGGCGCCCGTGCGGCCTACCTGTCTTCTCGCTTACCCCGGAGATGTCAGTCAGAGGAGGGGTTCACCCGCATTGACCGAGCTGATCCTGGGCCGCGGGCGGGCTCAGGGGCTCGTCGCTGTGATTAGGCAGCGAGCGCGAGAACGTTGTCGTTCTCGAACGTGATGGTGTTTTTGGCAGTTGTACTGCGCCGGTCGGATTTAGGAGGGGACTGGCGTCCTCCGCGTGCCGTCGCGATATCTTGGCTGGAATCGAATCCGGAACACCCCCGAAATGGATACGTCGGTCTCTCTCGGGGAGGACTGAGAAGGAACTGAGGACATGCTGTCCGGAAATGGGACGGAGTCAAGGGCCAGGGATCCGTCGACGGGGTCCTTTTGTTCTTCCCAATCGGGCCGTCGTCAGGTCGTCTGGAGCCGTGGACCTATTCTCTCCCGAACTGGGCATGGCCTTGGCCGGACTGGGCGCCCTGATCCTGTTGGGCTGGTTCCTCGCAAGCCGGGGCTGGATCGGACCGCAGGCCCGTCAGCCCATCATGAGGCTGATCATCTGGGTCTTCTTCCCGGCGATGATCTTCGACCGCGTGAGCCGCAATCCGCTCATCGCTTCAGGCGGTCAGGCGATGCTCTACCTCGGCGCCGGCTTCCTGCTCATCCTGACCGGTTACGCCGTGGCCACCGCGGTGGGGGCGCTTTCCGGGATTCCGGCCGGGGTTCGACGCCGGACCTTCGCCTTCTCCGCCGGCGTGAACAATTTCGGGTACCTGGGCATACCGGTCACCGCCGCGCTCTTCGACCGCGACGTCGTCGGGGTGCTGCTGGTGCACAACGTCGGCGTCGAGGCCGCGGTCTGGACCGTGGGCATCGCGATGCTGTCGGGGAGTTCCTTGCGCAAGGGCATGGCCAATCTCCTGCAGCCCATGACCGTGGCCCTGTTCGTCGCTCTGGCCGTCAACCTTTCCGGGCTGGGCGCGACGGAGGCCGTCGGCTTCCTCTGCAAGGTCCTGCATCCCGTCGGTGACTGCGCCATCCCCGTGGGCACGCTGCTGAGCGGCATCTACCTGCATGAGCTGCTCGGCGGCTTCAGGCTCCGGGAGGACCTGCGGGTCAGCCTCGGCGTCATCGTCGTCCGTTGGCTCGTCATGCCGCCGCTCGTTCTCGGCGCCGTGGCCTGTTGCGTGACCGACCTTTCCCTGCGCCAGGTCATGCTGGTGCAGGCGGCGATGCCCTGCGGCATCTTCACGTTCCTCATCGTCGACCTCTTCAAGGGGGATGCGATGCTTTCGCTCCGCTGTTCGGCCGTCACCATGGCCCTCTGCGCGGTCGTGACCCCGCTCTGGCTCAAGGTCGGAAGGG
>CAZRPB010000107.1:0-5437 GCA_964601955.1 uncultured Klebsiella sp.
GGGGCCTTGGCCGAAGCGCTGACTTCGAAGCCGATCCAGTGTCCCGCCAGGGCGTGCGAGGGGAATCCGCAGGCGACGGCATAATCTCCGGCTTCGTCTGCGACGAAGCGGAAGGAAGCCTTGTTCCCGCTGATGCCGGTGACGGGGTTCGGCACTGAGGCCCCTTCGAAGGCGGGCTCTCCGACCTGCAGCTTCTTCGTCTGCTCACGTTCGACGATGACCGCGCTGTGCGGCACCGGACTGGGGTTGATGAAGTCGACCTCGACCGTCCAGCCGACGGGGATGACGTACGTGCCCCGTCCGTGGGAGGCGCCATTGAAGTTCATCCCGTAGTTGTCGGCGGTGTAGGCCGCGACGACGGTGATCTTGACGGTCTTCGGGGCGGAGGTGAGCCGGAGGAAATCGGCGGGGGTGATGCCCTCGATGAGCTCTTTCTTGAGGCCCGCACCCTCGTGCGCATGCGCGGCGGCGGGATTGTCCGCGGCCGCGAGGGGCGTTCCGATGGCGACGGCCAGCAGGACCAGGAGAGACGTCAGGACTCGGATCAGGGATGGTTTCATGGAAGTGGAAAGGGGGGTCGGCGCCGTCAGGCGCCCGGCGTTCGCAACATGAGCCGGCCAAGCCGTCGGGCCCCGGCCGCTAGACCATGGATGTAAGGTTTCTTCCCCGGTTCGGATGTTCGCCGCGGAGTGGTCGGGGCCCGGATTATTTCTGGAGAGGGGCGACCGACGCGCCAGCGGGCACCTGGTCGGCGGGGACGATTTTCCAAAGGGCGCCGCGTTCGCCGACGGCCGGATCGACCGGTCCGCCGTAATTGGCGGAGGCATGCGTGACGTAGAGGTTGCCCTGTTCGTCCTCTCCGCCCGAGGTGGGGCGTATCGGGGTGTCAAGGTCGAGCAGTTCCTGCATCTGCCAGCGGCCCTGGCCGTCACGCTGCATGCCCCAGATCTTGCCCGAGCCCCAGTCGGAGACGAAGTACGTGCCGTCGAGGACAGGGTAATCCTTGCCTCGATAGACGCCGATGCTCGTGATGCAAATTCCCTGGTCGACGTGGCTGTATTCGGCGATGGGCAGGATGCCCACCCGTGGAGCGCCCTTGTTCTCGAGCTCGATGGGGAAGGGGTGACTGCCGCCCATGAATTTCCAGCCGTAATTCTCACCGCCCTTGCTGGAGGCGGGCTGGAAATTGACCTCTTCCCAGTGATTCTGCCCGACGTCGCCGATGAAGAGGTCGCCCGTCTTGCGGTCGAAGGAGAACGTCCAGGGGTTGCGTATGCCGTAGGCCCAGATCTCCGGCTTGGCCTTGGGATGGATCTTGGAGAACTGGAGTTCTGAGACGCCGAAGAGGGTCATCTGCTGGAGGGGCGTGAGGAACGGGTTGTCCTTGGGGATGCCGTAGGCGCGGTCGGGGGAGGAGGTGTTCACGTCGATGCGAAGCATCTTTCCGAGCCAGGTGTGAAGGTCCTGCCCGGCGTTGATGACGTCGCCCTCCCAGCCGCCGTCCCCGACGCCGACGTAGAGGTAGCCGTCGGGCCCGAAGGCCATCTTGCCGCCGTGGTGGTTGCAGTAGGGGAAGTCGATCTGCATGATGACCCTGGCGCTGTCCGGGTCGGCTTTGTCCGGGTTGCTCTTCGAGACCTTGTATTCCACGAGCATGGTGGCTCCGTTGAACCAGAGGTCGGAATAGCTGACGTAGAAGAGTCCGTTCTCCTTGAACTTGGGGTGGAACTCGATGGCGAAGAGGCCTTGTTCCAGGAATGAACTGAGCGTCTTGTCCTTGATCTCGAGAAACGGCCTCTTGAGGAGCTGTCCTTCCTTGACGATGCGGACCTGGCCGTGGCGTTCGCAGACGAACAGTCGGCCGGAGCCGTCCTTGGGAGCCGTCACGTGGACCGGGTCGATGAGGCCGTCCACGACCTTGATGAGCTGGACCTTGACCGGGTTCGGCAGCTTGCCTCCCGGTTGGACGGGCGCCGCTGCGGAAGCCGTCGTTGCATCCGCCGCTTGAGCCGACAGGACGGCGGCGGAGAGCAGGAAAGAAGCGAAGGCGAGGGGGTTCTTCATGGGGCTCATTAATGGAACTCGGCGAGGCGCTTACAAACCGCAAATGGGCCTGCTCGGCGGGTCTGATTCCCGTTTAGGACAATCTTTCGGACATATTTTGCAGTACCTGCTTCCCTCGGCTTCCGGCAGGCATCAGGTCGGGCCGTGTCAGCCCGGTGGCGGCGTGGCAAGAGGGATGACGCGCAGGATCCGGATGCTTCGGCGCCGGCCTTCAGGGGGTCGGCGTGATGACGATGTCGTCGATCTCGATGCCGGCGGCGCCGCCGTTCTGCATCCAGAGGAGCTTACGCTTGGTCGCGTCGAAGTTCGGCCGCTTGAGCGTGCGATCCCACTTGCCATCGACCGACATGTCCACGGTGTCGCCCTTGAAGGCCAGGCGGACGGTGCGCCATTCGTTGGCAGAGAGGTCGACCTTCTCGGGCGGGAAGTGTTCGTTGGTGCGGTAGGCCTTGCTGACCGGATCCGGCTCCCGCGTGTTCTGTCGGAGCGGGTGCCTGGGGTCGAGGGTGTGGGCGTCGACTTCGAGGACGATCGAGTCGCGGTTTAGCCGGACGCGGAGCATGTGGTCGACCGAACCGTAGCCGTCGTCGCCGTCGACGAACAGCCAGAGCATGCCGCCCTTCTCGAGATGTCGGTAGCGGAAGGACATGGTCAGGTCCTTGCCGTCCAGGGCCAGGTAGACCATCGGGGGATACTTGCCGCCGCTCGACCCCCGGGTCCATAGCGCGCCGTTCCGTACTGAGGTGTTCTTGTTGGGAAGCGGCGTCAGGAATTTCCTGGCGTCGAAGCCCGGCCCGAAATCCTCCCGGACGGTGAACGTCTCCTGGGTCGCGCAGCCGGCCAGCAGCAGCGCGCCGATGGCGGCCAGCGTCCTCATTTCGCGTCCGGCTTGAGCTTGGCGATGAGGAAGGCCGTCGGGGTTGCGTGCTTGGGCTCCTTGACCCCCGTGTAGTAGACCTCGGCGGAGACGCCCTTGGACGCGCAGTGTTCGGCGAGTTTGACGCCGAAGTTGGCGGTGTGCGTGGGGTCCTTCTGGTTCTCGCCGATGGCGGGCGGCGCCCCGAAGGTCATGTAGACCGCAGGGTCGTCCGAGGACACGAGCGCGTAGGGCGAGTATTCGGCGATGAGCGGCAGTATCTTCTCGCGGGCGGCCAGGAATTCGGCGAAGTTGCCCAGCCCGAAGGCGTGTCCGCCGTAAGTGCTGTTCGGAGTCCATGCCTTCATCTGGGCCGGATCGAGGGTCGTCTGCGGACCGGTCACCGCCGCGCAGGTGAGCCGCGTGGATTCGCGGGCGACGGGGTCGGACGATTTCGGGTCGGCGAGGTCGTCATGGAAGGCCAGCCAGAGGCTCGAGCAGGCGCCGGCCGAACCGCCGGCGGCCCCGACACGCGTCTTGTCGAGGTTCCATTCCGCGGCCTTGCTGCGCACGAACTGCAGGGCGCGGGCGGCATCATGCAGCGGGGCCTTGACGGGAGGCGAGGTGTCGACCGCAGGGTCGCGCTTGATCAGGCGGTAGTTGATGGAAACTACGGAGATGCCGGCCTTGAGCAGGGCGGAGACGTCGGCGAAGCGTTCGGCGCGCTCCTTGCTGCCGCCGACCCATCCGCCCCCGTGGATGATGAAGGCGAGCGGGGTAGGGGCGGAGGACTCGGCCTTCCAGAAGTCGAGCACGTGGCGTTCGTGGTCTCCGTAGCGCACGTTGGCCAGGGTGGTCTTAGGCACGGCGGGCGAGTAGGCGTCGGCTTTCGGAGCCGAAGCCTTCGCCTTCTTCTTTACGGCCTTGGGCTGTTCCTGGGCAGGTGTGAGCGCGGCCAGCAGGCACGTCGCCGCGATGAGGATGCGGGAGATCATGGGGTGACTGACGGATAGGCGCCGTCGGCCACCCTTGCCAGCCTAACCCTCAGTTGCCGGCCTTGATGAACTCCTCCTGGGAGAGCCGGCCGTCCTTGTCCTTGTCGAAGCGAATGAAACGACCGGGAGCGTCGGCCTGGTCGGCCATGTGGGGGATGAACTCCTCCTTGGCCAGGTAGCCGTCCTTGTCCTTGTCCCAAGTCGCGAAGATCTTCGGGCGGTCCAGGGCCTTCTTCGCCTTGGGCTCGGTTTTCTTCGGCGTCCTCGCCTGGGGTCCGGACTTGGCGAACTTGTCGCGCGCGGGGCTGGGCGGAAGGGTCTTCACCCAGTCGAGGGCCTTCTGCGTCAGGGCCTTCACCACCTCGGGCTGATCGGCCGCGAGGTCCTTGTGTTCACCGGGGTCCTTGGCGATGTCGAAGAGCTGGGCGTTCTTGCCTGCGTGGTCGACGAAGAGCTTCCAGTCGCCGTCGCGCACGCAGAGGGGCGGCGGCTGGTAGCCGTCCTGCGGCCCCTGCACGCCGGAGATCCATTCCCAGTGAAGCGGCGAGCGGCGGGGCGTCGCCGCGGCTCCGAGCCACAGGGCGGACCTGTCCTCGCCGTCGGACGCGAGGTCCGCAGGCATTTTCACGCCGGCCAGGGCGGCGATGGTCGGGAGGAAGTCGACGCCCCCGACGACGGCGTTCTCCTCGACGCGTCCGGCGGGGACCTTGCCGGGCCAGCGGACGAGGCCGAAGGTGCGGATGCCGCCCTCGTGCATGCTGCGCTTGCGTGCGCGCAGCGGTCCAGCGCTGCCGACGCCGGCGTTGGCGGCGTTGCCGACGCGGTAGTCCTCCGGGCCATTGTCGCTGGAGAAGAAGATCAGCGTGTCGTTCGTCAGACCGAGTTCGTCGAGCGCGTCGAGCAGGCGGCCGATCTGCGTGTCGAGGTCGGTGAGCGAGGCGCAGAAGACCTGCATCTGCGAGCGCAGGTCCTTGGCGTTGGCGTAATACTTCCGGGTCCACTCGCCGAAGGCCGGGTCGTCGGCCTTGGGCTGGAGGTCGGCGTAGACGGCGAGCTGCTCCGGCGTGGGCTTGAGCAGGGCGTGGGGGACGAGGGTCCAGAGGTTGACGTAGAAGGGCCTGTCCTTGTTGGTAGTCGCGAACTTGATGGTCTCATCGACCATCAGAGCCGTGGAGCGGGCGCGGAAGTAGGGCTCCTTGCCTTCGTCGCCGAGCTGGGCGCCGGATGAGTTCACGGTCTTCGAGACATCGATGCCGTAGGCTTCGGGGGCCGGGGCGTCCTTGCCGTTGCCGAGGTGCCACTTGCCGAAGTGCGCCGTGGCGTACCCGGCCTTCTTCAGAAGGTCGGGCAGGGTGGTGACGTCGGGGTCGAGCCAGTCCGGCATCGATCGGGAGGCGTTCGCCGGATGGTCTGAGAAATGTCCGTGGATGTGGAAGCGGGCCGGGACGCGGCCGGTCATGAAGGCGGCCCGGCTGGGTGAACAGACCGTGGCGGCCACGTAGAACTGGCGGAGCCACGTGCC
>CAZRPB010000108.1:0-5382 GCA_964601955.1 uncultured Klebsiella sp.
GCCCGGAACGTGGTGCGCGCGATGCCCAACACGCCCGGCGCCATCGGCCGCGGCGTCACGGCACGCTGCTCCGCCGTTCCGCTCACGTCCGAGGACGCACGGCTGGTCGGCTCGCTGCTCTCCGGGCTTGGCGAAGTCGTCGAGCTGCCCGAGTCGATGTTCGACGCGGTCACGGCGGTCTCCGGCAGCGGACCGGGATTCTTCTTCGAGTACGTTGCGGCCTACGAGCAGGCAGCCATCGCCTTGGGCTTCACGCCCGAGCAGGCGAAGCTTCTCGTCCGTCGCACGTTCGAGGGGTCGCTCGCCCTGCTCGAAAGCACGGGCGACACGCCCGACAACTTGCGCGTGCAGGTGACCTCTCCTGGCGGCACGACCAAGGCCGGGCTCGACGCGCTCGCCGCCGCCAAGTTCCGTGACGCCGTCGCCGCCGCCCTCAACGCCGCCAAGAAGCGGGGTGAGGAGCTGGGGAAGAAGTGAAGGCGTCCGCCGGAGACGGAAGCAGGGACGAGCACGGGTTCAGCCGACCGGCTGATTGACCCGTCGCCACAGGTCCCAGGTGTTGAGTCCGGCCAGCGGAATGAGCCCGAACGCCAGGACCGACAGGAACGACATGGCGGGATGGATGATCACGCATCCTAGGGTGAGCTGACCCCAGGGTTCGGTCGGCTCAAGGAGGGTCCAGCAAAGCTGCGCGTAAAGGAAGCCGTAGAGGGTCGCGCCGATCAGCAGCGACAACGGACCCCACAGGAAGAGCGTCTTGGTGCTGCGTCCTTTGAGAAACCGGCGGAAGAGCGCGGTGATGGCCGCTCCGGTCAGCATGCTCGCGATCACCATGACGAAGCAGACGCCCCACTGCATCGGATACAGCCTGAAGTTCTTCGGGCCGTCATAGTAATTGAACAGAGGGGTCGGGTTCATGATGATGATCGGTGCGAGCGCCCAGAGGGCGCCGTAGAGGAGGCCCAGACGGTGGTTTCGCCAGAAAGCTCTGAGGATTTCCATGCCCAGGAAATTATCCCAAGCCTGAACGCGGGCGAGCGTCGTAAACGACTCACAAATGCCAGCAGGCGCCCTTATCCCGGCAGGGAGGTGACGCCTAATCGGCTGATGGGCAGGGCGTTCAGACAGCCCCACCCGGCTCACTTCTTCTTGGCCTTTTTGACGGGCTGTCCCCCGGGCAGCCGTTTCTGCTCCTGCTTGGGCAGCGGGCCGGCGAGCGGCGGGGTCTCGAAATACTTGCCGTCCTCGATCATGCGGGGGTCCCCGGTCTCTCGTAGTATGGTGAAGAGGCGGTCGGTCATCTCCTTGCGTACGGCGGCGTAGGCCGGGTCCTCGGCCAAGTTGTTCATCTCGTTCGGGTCAAGACGGAGGTCGTAGAGTTCGAACATCGGCCGACGACCATAGAACTTGTCGAACATCGCCGCCCACTCGGGCGACTTGCGAGCCCCCACGAACCACGCCTTGGTCGGACCCGCGTCATCGTCGGGGATGGTGACGAAGGTGGTCTTGGCGACTTCGTCGAAGGTGGGCTCATCGGCGCCGCCCAGGCGGTAGTGGTCTCCGAGGGGCCAGCGTTCGGGGCGGAAGTTGACGATGAGCGCGTAGTCGTGGGTGCGCAGGACGCGCTGCGGGTAAGGTGAGTAGTCGGATCGGGCGATCTCGACGTGACGCTCGCGTCCGGCGACGATCCAGGTGCGGGACGGGTCGACGAGGCCTTGGCGGTCCGACTTCAGCACGTTCCAGAGCGAGCGTCCTGTCATGACCGCGGGCGGCTTCACCCCGCCGGCTTCGAGGAAGGTCGGGGCGAGGTCGGGCAGGGTGACCATGTCGTCCACCACGCGCCCGCCCTTCACGCCCGCGCCGGAAACGATGAGCGAGACGCCGGTGCCGAAGGCGTAGAGGTTGCACTTGCCGTGCGGGAAGCCCGGGGCGCCGTGGTCGCCGCTCACGGCGATCAACGTGCGGCCGCGTTCGCCGGCCTTTTCGAGCTCCTCAAGGAGCACGCCCATCGCGGCGTCCAGCGCCTGCACCTCGCCGAAGTAATCCGCAAGGTCCTCGCGCACCACCGGCACGTCCGGCAGGAAGGGCGGCAGACGTCCCTTGAGCGAGTCGGGATCAATGTTCCAGAGCTTCTTGCCGCTGCCCCGCACCCAGGTGCGGTGAGTGTTGGTCGGGCCGAACCAGTACGCGAAGGGCTTGCCCTCCGGCTTCGCGGCCAGCATCGCCCGGAAGTTGCCGCGGACTTCGTCCAGGAGCTTCGTCCGCGCTGCCTCGACCGTGTCGCCCTTGGCCACGAGCTCGTTCGCGTTCTCGGAGAAGTTGTTGAAGGCGCGTCCGGCCTTCTCAAAGGCGTGCGTCTGGCCGCCGTAGGGCGCGTCGCCCGGCGAACCGGGGCTCCAGACTTTGTAGGACTTGCCCAGATGGTAGCCCGCGTCGCGCAGGAGGAGGGGGTAGGTGGGGATGGTCTCGTCCCACACGGCGCCCTGCAGGATGGCGCCGCGTCCGGTGCGCCAGAAATGCTGGCCGGAGAGGAGCGAACTGCGGCAGGGGGTGCAGGACGGTGCGTTGACGTGGGCGTTGCGGAAGAGGACGCCTTCCCTGGCCACGCGGTCAAGGTTGGGGGTGCGCAGGATCTCGTTCGGCCCGCCGCGGCGGTCGTGCTCGGCGTAGAGGCGGCTGAATCGGCCCCAGTCGTCGGCGAAGAAGAACAGGATGTTAGGGCGTTCTTCGGCCGCGGTCGCGAAGGCGGCGACCAACAGGGCGAGCAGGACGGCGGGACGCATGGTCAGCGGGAAGGCTTGATGGGCGTCGGCTCAAAGTCGGTCCTGTTCACCCAGCCGGCCTCGAGGAGTTCGCCCTTCACGTAGCGGTTGTAGAAGTTGCGACGACGTTCGTCGGAATGCGGGAAGGCCTCGTATTCTGCCCCGCGTCCGACGGCCCGCAGGTCGCCCTGGCGCTTCAGTTCGGCCCACATCCTGGTGCGCAGGGACTCGGCTTGCTTATCGCGAGCGGCGGCCAGGTTCTTGACGCAGTCAGGGTCGGAGGAGAGGTCGTACAGCTCGCGTCCGGGACGCATGCCGAAGCACAGTTCCCAGAAGGGGTCGGACCCTTTTTCGCGTCGTGCCTGCAGGAGGAAGGTCTTGGTCGGGCTGGCGTCGGTGTCGAGGTAACCGGTCTCGGGATTGCAGGCGGGCCAGCGTGAGGGCTCCGCGTTCTCGAGGTAGGCCATGCCTTGCGTCACGATGCCGCGCACGGGGTAGCCTTGGTCATCGGGACGCCCGAGGTCGTTGCGCTCACGGCCGATCAGGGCGAAGTCACGCCCGGTCACGCGGGCGGAGCCGTCGGACCTGAAGACGTCGAAGAGGCTGCGGCCGGAGGTCGGCAGCAGGCCTGATTTTTCCCAAGGCAGGCCGGCGGCCTCCAGGAAGGTCGGCGCGAGGTCGGCGAAGCTCACGAATTCCGCGACCTTCCGGCCCGATTTCGCGATGCCGGCGGGCCAGCGGACCGCGAAGGGCAGGTGGTTGGCGTGGTCGTAGGCGGAGCCCTTGACGCGGGGGAAGGGCATGCCGTTGTCGGAGGTCACGATGACCAGCGTGCGGTCGAGCTCGCCCTTGGCGCGCAGCTGTTCGAGGACCTTGCCCAGCTGCGCATCGAGGTGCTCGACCTCCACCGCGTAGTCGAGCATGTCGCCGCGCACGATGGCGTTGTCCGGCCAGTAGGCTGGCACGCGGTCGACATCGGACGGCTTCTTGCCGAAGCGGACGTGGCTGCCTTCCTCATAGGCGCGGTGCGGTTCCTGGAATCCCAGCCAGAAGAACCAGGGGCGGTCCTTGGGCACGTCTTGCAGGAAGTCGGCGAAGTTGGCGGCGTAGTCGTTGGGCGCGACGGCCTTCGCCGGAGGCTGGAGGCGGCGCTTCTGGTAGACCTTGCCGGTCATCGGGCGCGGCGATCCGTCGGCCTTGAGCGACTGGCCGGGTCCCCAGACCTTGCCGGTCGTGGCGTAGAAGTAGCCGGCTTTGTCGAGGGCCTCGGGCAGGATGCCGATTTCGGGCGGGAAGTAGGGGAAGTGGTTGGCGGCGGCGCCGAGCAGCCAGGGGTGCCGGCCGGTCATGATGCTGGAGCGCGAGGGCGCGCACTTCGCCGTCGGCGTATAGGCGTTGAGGAAGAGCAGGCCCTCCCGTGCGAGGCGGTCGAAGTTGGGCGTCTTCACCCAGGAGCAGCCGTATGCGCCGGCGTGTCCGGTGCCCCAGTCGTCCGCGATGATGAACAGGACGTTGGGACGTGCGGGTTCGGCGGCGTTCAGGCCGGCCAAGGTGATCAGCAGGGCGAGCAGGGCTCTCATGGGGTCGTCCCATGCTGGCGAGCGGGCCGGCCATGGGCAAGGGGGACCTCCGTAAACAAGGAGGCCGGACGGCTTGCGCCGCCCGGCCTCCGGGAAGGGGCTGGCTCAGTCCCTCAGTTCTTCTTGGACAGGTCGCGCAGCTTCACGTTGCGGAACCAGACCTCGTCGCCGTGCTCCTGAAGGAGGATGTGGCCGTCCTTCCATTCGCCGAAGTTCTTACCGTACTTGGGGTCGGCGTACTTGCTCTTGGCGACCAGCGCGCGGAACTCGGGGGTGGCGCGGTCGTAGGCGACGACCTTGCGGCCGTTGAGCCAGTGCTCGACCTTGGTGCCCTTGGCGATGACGTAGGCGTTGTTCCATTCGCCGATGCGGTTGGCGCGCTTGCCCTTGGCGGTGATCAGGTCGTACAGCGAGGAGACCGTGCGGTTGCCCTCGCGGCCCAGCTTGGCGTCCGGATGCACGGCGTCGTCGAGCATCTGGAACTCCAGGCCGAAGGCCGAGCCCGCGCCCTGGTTGAGGTTGGGCTGCACGAAGTACTTCAGGCCGCTGTTGGCGCCCGTGGTGAGCTTGAAGTCCACCGAGACTTCGAACTCGGAGAAGCGTCCGGTCGTGATGATGTCGCCCGCGTTGGCCGACTCCTTGCCGTCACCCTTGGCGGTGTGCAGCATGCCCTTCTCGACGGACCAGCCCTCCTTGGGGAAGTCGGGACCCTTGGCGGAGCGCCAGCCCTTGGAGGTGCGGCCGTCGAAGAGGAGCGTCCAGCCGTCGGCCTTCTCGGATTCCGAGAGGGTGTTGTCGCCGATGGGCGTCAGGCTGATGTTGCGCCACTGCACGGTGGTGCCGGCCTTGGCGGCGTCCTTGCCGATGCCGTGGACCTGGAAGGCGATGAAGCCGGTCTTGTAGCCGTCGTCACGCACGTCGACGCGCTCGACGCCGTTGATCCAGGTGCGGATGCGGGTGCCGTTGGCCTCGATCTTGACGCGGTTCCATTCGCCGACCTTGGTGACCTGCTGGCCCTGCTTGGAGAAGGCCTGCTCGTC
>CAZRPB010000109.1:0-5254 GCA_964601955.1 uncultured Klebsiella sp.
CGGCAACGTCGCCAGCAGCTCGCACCGCGAATACGGCCACGGCGTCCTGTCCTTCGGCAAGGGCTCGCAGCTCCTGCAGGGCCTGAAATCCCCGCTTCGCGTGTGGAACTCCCACGGCGACAAGGTCACGCGCCTGCCCCGCGGCTTCAAGGCCGTGGCCCGCACGGAGAATTCGGAGTGCGCCGTGATCGAGGACTCCCGCCGCCGCTTCTTCGGCATCCAGTTCCATCCCGAGGTCGCCCACTCCGAGCGGGGCATCGACATCCTCCGCAACTTCCTCTTCCGCATCTGCCGCTGCCGGGCCGACTGGGTGATGGAGGACTACCTCGAGACCGCCGTCCGCGAGATCCGCCAGAAGGTGGGCAAGTCGCAGGTCATCCTCGGGCTCTCCGGCGGCGTCGACTCCTCCGTCGCCGCGGCCCTCATCCAGCGCGCCATCGGCAGGCAGCTGACGTGCGTTTTCGTCGACAACGGCCTGCTGCGCCTCAATGAGCGCGCCCAGGTCGAGCGGATGTTCCGCGGAAAATTCAAGGTGGACCTGCGCGTCGTCGACGCCTCCTCGACCTTCCTCCGTCGGCTCCGCGGGGTCACCGATCCCGAGCGGAAGCGCAAGATCATCGGACACGAGTTCATCAAGGTCTTCGAGCGCTCGGTGGCCGAGGTGCAGCGTCGCAAGAAGGGCAAGGTGGAGTTCCTCGCGCAGGGCACCCTTTACCCCGACGTGATCGAGTCGCTCTCGCCCCACGGCGGCCCCGCCGTGACGATCAAGAGCCACCATAACGTCGGCGGCCTGCCCAAGCGCATGAAGCTGCGCCTGCTCGAGCCGCTGCGAGAGCTCTTCAAGGACGAGGTGCGCGCCCTCGGCGAGGCGCTCGGCCTCCCGCGCGAGATGGTCTGGCGCCATCCTTTCCCGGGCCCCGGCCTCGCCGTCCGCGTCTGCGGCGACATCACCCGCGAGCGGCTCGACGTCCTCCGTCAGGCCGACGACATCTTCATCCGCGAGCTCCGTGAGTCCGGACAGTACGACAAAGTCTGGCAGGCCTTCGCGGTCTTCCTGCCGGTCCGGAGCGTCGGCGTCATGGGCGACGGACGCACCTACGACAACGTCTGCGCCCTGCGGGCGGTCACCTCGTCCGACGCGATGACGGCCGACTGGGCGCGCCTGCCCTACGACGTGCTGCAGCGCGCCTCGACCAAGATCATCAACCAGGTGAAGGGCATCAACCGGGTCGTCTACGACGTCTCCTCCAAGCCGCCCGCCACGATCGAGTGGGAATGAGAGCGATGGCCCGTTGACACTCCGCGTCACGGCCGCAATCTCCGTCCCGCTTGTCCGACAAGGCATTCCAGGTCATCGCCCGCCGCTGGCGGCCGCGCCGCTTCGAGGAGCTGGTCGGGCAGGACCACATCGTCCGCACCCTGCGCAACGCGCTGGACGGCGGCCGCCTGCCCCACGCCTGGCTCTTCGTCGGACCGCGCGGCACGGGCAAGACCACCACGGCCCGCATCCTGGCCAAGGCGCTCAACTGCGCGGGCGGCCCGAAGTCCGGCTTCAAGGCGGACGACCCCGTGGCCCTGGCCATCGAGCAGGGCAGCTGCCTCGACGTGGTCGAGATCGACGCCGCCTCCAACCGGTCGCTGGAGGACGCCAAGCGCATCCGCGAGGAATGCCAGTTCGCCCCCACCGGCTGCCCGTTCAAGGTCTTCATCATCGACGAGGCCCATCAGCTGACCAAGGACGCCTTCAACGCGCTCCTCAAGACGCTTGAGGAGCCTCCCGCCTGGGTGAAGTTCATCCTCGCGACGACCGAGGCCGACAAGGTCCTTCCCACCATCACCTCCCGCTGCCAGCGGCTGGAGTTCCACCCGATCGACGAGGAGGTCATCGCCGACCAGCTTGAGCGCATCGTCAAGGCCGACGGCGTCGCCGCCGACCGGCCCGCGCTCAAGGCCATCGCCCGCCTCGCCGCCGGAGGGATGCGCGATTCCCAGTCCATCCTCGACCAGGTCATCTCCTTCTCCGGACGCAAGGTGACCGAGGCCGACGTGCTCTCCATCTATGGGCTGGCCTCCGCCAAGCAGGTCGAAGATCTCGCCAAGGCGCTTTCGCTCGGCGACGGCCCGGCCGCGCTCAGTCTCTGCGACGTCTTCCATGAGGAGGGCAGGGACCTCATCCGGGTGCTGGCCGACCTCCAGTCTCGGGTCCGTGAGGCCACGCTTGATTCGGTGCGCAAGGGCGGGGTCTCCCCGCTGCTCGGCGGCCCGCTTTCCACCGAGCAGCTCGTGAGGCTCCTGGAGTGCCTCCAGCAGGGAGAGCAGGGCGTACGTCACGGACTCTCTCCCCGGGCCAATTTCGAGGTGACCATGCTGCAGGCCATCGAACGGGCGAGGGCGCGACCGATAGACTCGCTCATCAAGGACATCGCCGCCGCTGCAGCCGGACTCCCCAGGGAGCCCGGCCAAAAAAAAATAGGGACGCCACCGCCCGCGCCGACGGCCGTCACGCCGCCGCCCGCGGCCCCGTCCGCTCCCACGCAGGCCTTGCCTGAGGAGCCCGTCGCTGAAGACCCGGGGGATTCCTCTCCGCCTTTGGACGTCGCGGCTGCGGAGGACGAGGCCGATCAGGCGGGACGTCGCGAGGCCTTCGTCTTTCCGCAGCTTGAGAAGTCCGTGCCCGGCGTCTCCGAGCAGGGCCGCACGGCCTTCCCCGGAGACAAGGAGTTCCAGGCCGCCGTGGACGCGCTGCCGCCCGGCCTGCGCGAGAAGCTGAAGGAGACGCTCGGCGCCGAATTCACGGCCTTGCGTCCCGTGCCCACGGGCCGCCTGCGCCGCCCTTCCTGAACATGGGCGCGACGGCGGAGATCGGCGTCATCTCGGACACCCACGGCCGGCTCCGGCCCGAGGCGGTGAGGGCCTTGGAAGGCTGCGTCCTGGTGCTGCATGCGGGGGACGTCTGCGGGCCGCATGTCGTCGAGGATCTGACCGCCTTCGTCGCTCCCTGTTTCGCGGTCCGCGGCAACTGCGACGACGATCCGCAACTGCCGGCATTCCTCCTCCGCGTCGAGGCCGGCGTCCGGGTGCTGGTCCACCACGGACACCTGCTGGTCGACGAGGCCGCCCACGCGCCCGCGGTCGTGATCACCGGACATACCCATGTCCCGCTGGTCGAGAGCCGTGACGGCGTCCTGAGGCTGAATCCGGGCAGCGCGGGCCCGAGGCGTTTCCGGCTGCCGGTCACGGTCGCGAGGCTGACCCTCGGGGACGGCGAGCCGCGCGCCCGCATCATCGAGCTGCCGGTCGCATGAGCCAGCCCCTGCCCATCGACGCCCTGCGTCCGGCGCTCGCCGAGGCCTGCGGCCGTACGCGGCGGATCGTCCTCCGTGCTCCGACAGGTTCGGGCAAGTCGACGCGCCTGCCGCAGATGCTGATCGACCTGGGGCTGACGCAAGGGCAGGTCCTGGTCCTCCAGCCGCGTCGCATCGCGGCCCGCATGCTGGCCGCACGCATCGCCCAGGAGCGCGGCTGCCGGCTCGGCGGCGAAGTGGGCTATCAGGTGCGTTTTGACCGCGCGGAATCCGCCGAGACTCGGATCAAGTTCATCACCGAGGCCCTGCTGCTCAGGCAGGTGGCTTCCGATCCCTCCCTGCGCGGGATCGGAGCCGTCGTCTTCGACGAATTCCACGAGCGCAGCCTGCATTCGGACGTGGGACTGGCCCTGGCACGCCGGATCCAGGAGTCAGACCGCCCCGACCTGCTCATCGTCGTCATGTCCGCCACGCTCGACACCGAGGGCGTGGCCCGCTGGCTGGAGGGGGCGGAGACCCTTGCGGCCGACGGAAGGACCTATCCGGTGGAGATCGAGCACCTGCACGTGCCCAGGGACTCCCGACGACCGGTCTGGGATCTCGCCGCCGAGCAGGTCGGCCGCGTGCTTCGCGAGGAGCCGGACGGCGACGTCCTCGTGTTCATGCCCGGCTCCTACGAGATCATGCGCACCATCGGCGCCGTCAGGGCCCTCTCCGAGTCGGGCGGCGTGGACGTGCTTCCGCTCCACGGCGAACTTCCCCCGGAGGAGCAGGACCGCGCGGTGCTGCCCGGCCCGCGGCGCAAGGTGATCGTGGCCACCAACGTGGCCGAGACCTCGCTGACCATTCCCGGGGTGCGTGCGGTGGTCGACGCCGGCCTGGCCCGGGTCGCCCGTTTCGATCCGCATCGCGGCATCGACACGCTGATGGTCGAGCCGATCTCCCGGGCGTCCGCGGAGCAGCGTGCCGGACGTGCCGGCCGCACGGGCCCCGGGCGTTGCGTGCGCCTCTGGTCGCGCACGGATCACGAGTCGCGCCCCTTACGCGACACCCCCGAGGTCGGCCGCGTGGACCTGGCCGAGACCGCGCTGCTGCTCCTCGCCTCCGGCTGGGGGGCGCCCGAATCCTTCCCGTGGTATGAACGTCCGGAAGCCGGCGCCTTGCGGCGGGCCCGTGAACTGCTCCGTGACCTCGGCGCGCTCGACGCCGCGGGCGAGGTCACGCCGGTCGGTCGACGCATGGCGGTCTTCCCCGCCCACCCGCGATACGCCCGCATGCTGCTCGCGGCGGGGGACCTGGGCTGCGTCGCCGAAGTCGCGCGCATCGTGGGCCTCGCGCAAGGGCGCGACATCCTCTTCCGCAAGGTCGACGGCCGCACCGAGGAGGCCCGCGACGCCGTGGAGCAGGACGAAGGCTCGGATTTCTTCATCCGGCTCGCGCTCCTTCGTCGCGCCGCCGAGCTGAAGTTTGACGCCGACGCCTGCGAGCGCCTGGGCGTGCACGGGCTCACCGCCCGGCAGGCCGACCAGGCCGCCCGGCAGTTCCTGCGCATCGCGGAAGGGCAGCGGCTCCCGGTCAACGCCGCGCCCGCGGCCTCCGCCTCGGTGAGGCGATGCGTCCTCATGGGCTTCTCCGACCGCCTGGCCGTGAGGCTCGACGCCGGCACCCTCCGTTGCGCCGTCGTCCACGGCCGCAAGGGCGAACTGCGGCGCGAATCCTCCGTGCGCTCGGCCCGGCTGCTGGTCGCCGCCGAGATCGACGAGATCCAGGCCCGCGGCGAGGTCACGACCTACCTCTCCCTCTGCACCGCCGTCGAGGAGGCATGGCTGCGCGAGCTCTGGCCCCATGATTTCTCCGAACAGTCCTCCGTGCGGTACGACGGGACGCAGCGCCGTGTCATGGCCAGGACCGAACGCAGGTTCCGGGACCTCGTCCTTGAGCATGCGGAG
>CAZRPB010000110.1:0-5202 GCA_964601955.1 uncultured Klebsiella sp.
AGCACTACTGGTCCAACGGCTTCCTGCCCGGCAAGCACCAGGGCGTGCGCTTCCGGGGCGTCGGCGACCCCGTGCCCTACGTCGGCAACCCGCCCGGCGTCAGCCGGGACGCGCGCCGCGCGATGCTCGACGGGCTGCAGGACATCAACCGCGAACACCTCGGGCTCACCGGGGACCCCGAGATCGAGACCCGCATCTCGCAGTATGAGATGGCGTTCCGCATGCAGGCCTCGGTGCCCGGCCTGCTCGACTTCTCCAATGAGCCGAAGTCGGTGCTCGAGATGTATGGACCCGACGTGCTCACGCCCGGCACGTTCGCCAACAACTGCCTGATCGCCCGGCGCCTCGCCGAGCGCGGCGTGCGCTTCACCCAGCTGATGCATTCCGGGTGGGACCAGCACAACAACCTCACGACCGGCCAGCTGGCCGAGCAGTGCAAGGACACCGACCAGCCGAGCGCGGCGCTCGTGAAGGACCTCAAGCAGCGCGGGCTGCTCGACGACACGCTCGTGGTGTGGGGCGGCGAATTCGGACGCACGCCCTTCGGACAGAACCAGGCGGGCCAGGGCTACAAGGGGCGTGACCACTTCGGGCGCGCGTACTCCTGGTGGCTCGCCGGCGGCGGGGTGAAGGCCGGGCATTGGCACGGCGAGACGGACGACTTCGGCTGGAACATCACCAAGGACCCGGTGCACGTCCACGACATGCAGGCCACCATCATGCGCCTGTTCGGCATCAACCACGAGGCCCTGACCTTCCGCTACCAGGGCCGCCAGTTCCGCCTGACGGACGTGCACGGGCACGCGGTGAAGGCCATTCTGGCCTGAAAACCGCCCGAAGGGCCGTCCCCGTGGCCTGCTTTTCCCCTTGCCCCCGGGGCGGGGCGGGCTTTGCTCCGACTTTCCAACCAATACGGTCATGACCCAGCACAACAGCTTCAAGGCCAGCGCCGCCTCCTCGGGCGCCAAGCGCAACGTCCTCAAGCGCTTCGAACGCGTCGAACTGCTCAAGAAGCGCGGCGTCCTCAAGGACATCAAGCGCGTGACCAAGCTTCCGAAGACCAAGCCTGACGCCTGAGTCCGGGTCGCCTTCTGCGAAAAAGCCCGCCCGGACCCCGGGCGGGCTTTTTTCTTGGGCACTGAGCCCTCGCCTCCACCTTCCACCCTCCCCACCCTCCCATGACCATGCGCCAGCCCCGGGAAAAGTACCGCCCGTTCCGGACGGTCCAGCTGCCCGACCGGACCTGGCCTGACCGGACGATCGACCGCGCGCCCCGCTGGTGCTCGGTCGACCTTCGCGACGGCAACCAGGCGCTGGCCGTGCCGATGTCGGTCCCGGAGAAGCTGGAGATGTTCAAGGAGCTCTGCCGCATCGGATTCAAGGAGATCGAAATCGGCTTCCCTTCCGCGTCCGACACGGAGTTCGCGTTCACGCGCCAGCTCATCGAGCAGGACCTCATCCCCGCCGACGTCGCGGTGCAGGTGCTCGTCCAGGCCCGTGAACACCTGATCCGCCGCACGGTCGAATCCCTCAAGGGCGCCCGCAAGGCGATCGTCCATCTGTATACGCCCACCAATCCCGCCCAGCGGGAGATCGTCTTCGGCCTGTCGAAGGCGGAGGTGCTGGAGATGGCGGTCAAGGGCGCGAAGCTCATCCGCGAGCTCACCGACGCCCAGCAGGAGACGGAGTGGCAGATGGAGTTCAGCCCCGAGACCTTCGTGCTGACCGAGACCGACTACGCGCTCGAGGTCTGCGAGGCCGTGGCCAAGGCCTGGGGCGCGAGCGCCAAGCGGAAGATCATCCTCAACCTTCCCCTGACGGTCGAGGCCGGCACGCCCAACACGCACGCCGACCAGATCGAATGGTTCTGCCGCAATCTGAGCGACCGCTCCATGGCGGTCGTCTCGCTGCACACGCACAACGACCGCGGCACGGGCGTCGCCGCCACGGAGCTCGGCCTCATGGCGGGCGCCGACCGGGTCGAGGGGACGCTCTTCGGCAACGGCGAACGCACGGGTAACCTCGACGTGGTCACGGTCGCGCTCAACATGTACTCACAGGGCGTGGACCCGAAGCTCGACCTGGACGGCCTGCCCGCCGTGCGAGCGCTGTATGAGCGCCTGACGCGCATGACGGTGCATGAACGGCATCCTTATGCGGGCGACCTCGTCTTCACGGCGTTCTCCGGCTCGCACCAAGACGCGATCAAGAAGGGCATGGACCGACGCGCCAAGCAGGGCCCCGAGGCCCCCTGGGACATCCCTTACCTCACCATCGACCCGAAGGACATCGGCCGTTCCTACGAGGCCATCATCCGCATCAACTCCCAGTCGGGCAAGGGCGGCGTCGCCTACGTGCTGGACCGGGAGTTCGGCTATGACCTCCCCAAGCTGATGCACCCGGAGGTCGGACAGGCCGTGGGCCAGCACGCCGACAAGCTGGGCAAGGAGCTCAGCCCGGCCGAGATCATGGAGCACTTCCGGAAACACTTCGTGAACCTCACGAGCCCGTTGGAGCTGGTCGAATTCGACTCCGACCCCGCGGGCAAGGACCTCGTGGCCTGCCGCGTGAAAGTCCGCCGAGGCGGGGAGACGCTCACGCTCCGTGGCGAAGGCAACGGCCCCATCAACGCCTTGGTGCACGCGCTCGAGCCTCACGGCTGGTCCGGCTACTCGGTCAGGGACTACCGCTCCCACGCCCTTTCCTCAGGTTCCGAATCGGCCGCCGCCGCCTACGTCTGCGTGCAGGACAAGCGAGGTCGCGCGGCGTGGGGCTGTGGCGTGGACGCCAACATCGAGCTTGCCGGTCTCAAGGCGCTCGTGAGTGCGGCCAATCGGCTGGCCTGAAGCCCGGCCACCGTTGAGCGCTGAATTGAGGACAGCGTAGTGGTCTGAGTGGAGGACTTCATGGAGTGGATGCAAGGCGGCCACTGGGTGTCCCCGACCGCCAGCCGCCTGTGCCTCAACTTCATCCTTCATCCCCCATCATTCATCGTTCATCTTGGATGAAGCCCCATGAAAAACCCTCGCTGGAATCCCTATCTGGTCGGCGCCCTCATCGGACTGGTCTGCATCCTCGCCTTCGCCCTTCCTGGCAAGGCCCCTGGAATGTCCACCGGCCTCTCCCAGGCCGCCGGCGCATGCGCCATCCCCTTCCTGAGCTCCGAAGGCGTGGCCGCGAACGCCTACTGGTCGAAGCCCTCCCATCGTCCGGGCTGGGATTACTCCACGCTCTTCCTGGTCGGCACCGCGGCCGGAGCGCTGCTCAGCGCCGTCGCCTCGGGCGCACTGCGGCTCACGTCGGAGTCGGAGGAATGGTCCTCCCGTTTCGGCTCCTCAAGGGCGCTTCGCCTGACCGGAGCCTTCCTAGGCGGGGCGCTGCTGCTCTTCGGAGCGCGACTCGCTGACGGCTGCACGAGCGGACACGGCATCAGCGGCACGCTGCAGCTGGCCGCGAGCGGCTGGGTCTTCTTCGCGGTCATGTTCCTCACCGGCTCCGTGACGGCCGCCCTCCTCTACCGCCGCCGGGCCTGACGCCATGACTCCTCCCGCCTTCCTCACCGGTGAACCGCTGCTCTGGTCCGCCGTCCTGCTCGGCCTCGCCTTCGGCTTCCTGCTGCACCGCGGCGGCGTGACCGACCCCGACGTCATCGTACGCTTCTTCCGCCTGCGCGACTTCACGGTGGTCAAGGTCATGATGACCGCGCTCACGGTCGGCGGGGTGGGCGTGCTGCTGCTTCGGGAGACCGGACTGGCCACGCTGCAGATCAAGGAGCTCAACCTGCTGGCCGTGTGCGTCGGCGCAGGCGTCTTCGGGATCGGCATGGCCGTCTGCGGCTCCTGCCCCGGCACGGGACTCGCCGCGGCCGCGACGGGCCGTCTGGACGCGATGGCGGCCTTGGCCGGCATGATGGCCGGAGGCATCGCCTACGCGCTGGCATTCCCCTGGCTGGCCGCCGAAGTCATCCCGGTCGGCGCATTCGGAAAAGTGCGCCTGCCCGACCTCCTCGGACTGCCCGAATGGGCCTGCTACCTCGGACTCGTCGCCATGACCGCGGGCGTCTTCACCCTGATCTCGAAAGCCGAGAAGAAGGCCTGAAATCAGCAGGGGGGGGGGGCAAGTGGGCAAGGTGACAGGGGGATGCGTACCCCACCCTGCCGTGCCTGAGGCCTTTTGCCTCGAGGTAGGGCTGACCACCCTTGGTCAGCCGCGGTTGAGCGAGGACGCTCAACCCTACCTGAGATGCCCCCTGTGTCGTAACTCACCCGGCCCTTCCCTCTGTATCCGCACTTTTGCACCTTTGCACAGGAGCATCGCTCCGTTTTTGCACATTTGCACGGCATCTCATCAGGCCCGCCCCCATCCTACATCCCCACCTCGTCCGGCGCTTGACAGACGTAAATAAACATTCAATATTTTGAATATGTCAAAAAGCCGGCCGCTCGACTCCAAGGTGCTGCGACGCTGCGCCGGCGCCCTGCGCACGCTCTCCCACCCGGAACGTCTCCGCATCGTGGAGGAGCTCGAAAAAGGCCCCCTCTCCGTCGCGGAGCTGACCGCCCGTCTCCGCCGTCCGCAGGCCACGGTCAGCCAGCACCTGATGCGCCTCCGCGCCCACGGTCTGCTCGCCGCCGAGCGCAAGGGCCGGACGGCCCGGTACCGGGTCGCCCACGCCGGCTGCCTGACGATCCTCGGCTGCATCCGATCCCATTTCTCCAACTGAACCATGAGCAACTCCCCCAGAATCCTCATCGTCGGCGGCGTCGCCGGCGGAGCCTCCGCCGCCACCCGCGCGCGCCGGATGAACGAACAGGCGAACATCGTCATGCTGGAAAAGGACTCCCACGTGTCCTTCGCCAACTGCGGCCTGCCCTACCACATCGGCGGCGCCATCCAGGACCGCGCCAAGCTGCTGGTCGCCAAGCCGGAGCTGTTCCGCAAGCGGTTCAATGTCGACGTGCGCGTGCGGCATGAGGCGGTCGCGATCGACCGTACCGGCAAGAAGGTCCGGGTGCGCGACCACGCCAAGGGCACGGAATACGACGAGCCCTACGACAAGCTCATCCTGGCGCCCGGGGCGGCGCCGCTCATCCCGGACGTCCCGGGCGTGCGCTCCAAGGGCGTCCACTCGCTCCGCAACATCGAGGACATGGACCGCATCCTGGCCCAGCTGCCCACGGTCAGGAAGGTCGCGGTGGTCGG
>CAZRPB010000111.1:0-5069 GCA_964601955.1 uncultured Klebsiella sp.
GCGCTCGCCCCGCAGGTCGCGAAGGTCGCCGAGGTGACCGCCAGGCTCTCGGCCAACGCGGCCGAACTCGCGCGACGACTCGCCGCCCATCCTTCCGTCGTGCGCGTGCGCACCGCGCTGACCGGACCGACCGCCGACCATTACCGTCGCATCATGCGGCCGGGCGCGGGCGCCGGCTCGCTCGTCACCGTCGAGCTCCGTGAGGGCGCGATGCGCCGCGTCTACGAAAGGCTGAACGTGGTCAAGGGCCCCAGCTTCGGGCTCTCCTTCACCATCGCCGCGCCCTTCATGTGGCTTGCGCACTTCGAGGAGGTCAGCACGGAGAAGGGCAGGGCGGAGATCCGCGCCGCCGGGCTCGATCCCGACCTGCTCCGCATCTCCGTCGGCCTCGAGCCCGTGGATGAGGTCTGGTCCGACTTTGAACGCGCGTTGGGCTGAAACAAAAAGGGCCCGCCTCGCGGCGGGCCCCTGGCCGGTCGTGCGGGCTCAGCGCGCGTCGCCGTCGTCCTCGCCGTCCTTGTCCGCCGACTTCTTCGAGGCGCGCGCCTTGGCCATGCGCTCACGGAAGGCGTCCTTCTCCTTCTTCACCAGCGCGGGCGCCTCCGGGTCCGCCTTGGCCAGCGCCTCGTCGAACAGCTTCTTGTATTCCGACTCCGAGGCGTCGGCTTTCTTGCGCGCCGCCTGGTAGTCGGACCTGGCCTTCTCGGCCAGGGCCTTGTCGGCGCGGTGCTGCTGGGAGGCCGCGACGACCTCCGGTTCGGCGGCGGCCTTCCGTCGGGCGGCGGCCAGCTGCATCTTCTCCGGGGAGGCCGCGGGCCTGTCCTCGGCCGCGAACGCGGGAGCGGCGGCGAGGAGGGAGGCGAGGAGGAGCGTGTTCAGGGATCGTGTGTTCATGGTGTTTGGGTGGGAACGGACTTGAACGGAGGCGGCCTTGGTCGGACACTTCAACGCCCGACCCCTGAAGTCCGCCCCATGAGAGCAACACCCCGTCGCCTGCTGGGAGCAGCCTGCCTGATCTTCCTTGGCGCGGCGCTCACGGCCCAGGGAAAGCGGGCCGGCAACATCCTGCTCGAGGCGCCGGCCCCGACGCCCGTGCAGGAGATCACCGGCGCGTTCCCCCAGATCGTGGGCACGCAGGTGGGTTCGCCGACTTACAAGTTCACCCGTGAGCCGGTGGTGCTGGAGGGCGCGAAGGCCGTGGCCGAACTCGGCTCCCGCATCATCAAGGTCCGTGCGCCGGCCCAGCCCGAGCTCACGCAGCTCATCGGGATGCCCTTCACCCACTACCTTTTCTGGTACCGGGCCGATGATGTCTGGAAGGACGGCCTGACGCCCCAGGAGTCCGCCCGCGAATACGCCGCCACCTACGCCTACGCCAAGGACCTGCTCACCCGTCGCGACGCTTCCGGGAAGATCTTCTTCCTCGGCCACTGGCAGGGCGACGTCCAGCTGCTCGAGGGCCTCGATCCCGCGGCCGACGCGCCCAAGGCCCGCGTCGACGCGATGGTCGAATGGCTCAACGTCCGGCAGAAGGCCGTGGACGACGCGCGCAAGGAGGTGCCGTATTCGCGCTGCCAGGTCTACGCCTACGCCGAGGTCAGCCGCGTCCGCGAAGCCATGAAGCAGGGACGCAGGCGGATGGCCGACCAGGTGCTGCCCCGCGTCGACATGGACTTCGTCTCCTACGCCGCCTACGACTGCCAGCTGCTGCCGCCGTCCGAGGTGGCGGCGACGCTCGAGTACCTCTCCCGCCAGCTGAAGCCCAAGGCCACGCTGCCCGGACGCCGGATCTTCATCGGCGAGTGCGGCCTGCCGATGAGCGCTTGCGCCGACGCGGCGGACCATGAGCGACGCAACCGCGAGATCCTCGCCAAGTTCCTGGGCTGGAAGCCCCCGCTGGTCCTCCATTGGCAGCTTTACGACAACGAGCGGAAGGACGGGAAGTACGTCGGGTGGTCGCTGATCGGCCCGGATCGCAAGCCTGTCCCCCTGCACGGCGCCCTCAAGCTCCTGCTCGCCGCGCAGGAGGAGGCCGCGAAGCAGTATCAGGCGCGTTACCGACGCCTGCCCGGCGTCGAAGACATGGCGGGCTTTTCCGAAGACTGGCTCCGGCGCGTCCGCTGAGAGATTACCGCCTTGAGCGGCCGCGGGCCCGCGGCGACAATCCTCCATGCGAGTCAAACTGGCGTTCGAGGCCCTCGGCACCTTCTTCCTCTGCCTGGCCGTCACGATGACCGAGGGGGCTGGCGCGCCCCTCCTGGTGGCCGCGCTGCTCTGCGCCCTGATCTACGTGGGCGGCCCCGTCTCCGGCGCCCATTACAATCCCGCCGTCAGCCTGGCCTTCCGCCTGCGCGGCCGCATGCCGAAGGGCGGGCTCGTGCCCTACGTCCTCATCCAGCTGCTCGCCGCCGCGGCCGCGGGCCTGCTGGCCGGCCTGCTGGCGGACTACGACCCTGAGCGTGCCGCCGCCCTCGCCGCCACGATGCCCGCCTCCGTCTTCGAAGGCTTCCTCTCGCTCGCCGTCGCCGAGACCCTCGGCACCGGTCTGCTCGCCTTCGTGATCCTCATGGTGGCCACGTCCCGCCTCACCGCCGGCAACGGCTATCACGGCGTGGCGATCGCGCTCACCGTGCTCGGCGTCGCCGGCATGTTCTCGGCCGACGCTCCGTTCCTCAATCCGGCCGTGACCCTGGCCTCGCAGTTCAAGGGCCCCGCCTCCGCCTTCGGTTCCGAGGGCTCCGTGCTCGCCGACTTCGCCCGCGAATGGACCTTCCTGGCCAAGGCCTTCCCGCGTACGGCCGGCCAGCTGTTCTGCCAGCTCCTGGGCGCGACGTTGGCCGCGCGGCTCTTCCTCCGCCTTTTCCCCGAGGAACGATGAAACCCGCGGCGAGGGCTTGAAGTCGCGGAGAACGCCCTCACGCTCCCGTCCATGAATCCGCTCTTCGCCATCCACAAGCACTACGGCTCGCTCCTGCTGCTTCTCGTCCTGATCGTGGTGGTGAACGCGCTCGTCAAGGGGCCCAACACCCGCCTGCAGCGCATCGTCGCCGTACTCGTCGACATCAACCTCGTGATCGGCCTGATCGCCGTGCTGCAGTCGGATGCGCGCAATGTCTCCTGGCTGCATCCGATCCTGGCCCTGGGCTCCGTCGGCCTGCTGCACGCCGGCGCCAAGAGCGAGGACAGGGCCAAGGTCGTCCGCTGCTTCTCGCTCGCGCTGGTCCTGCTGGTCGCCGCCTGGGCCGTGAACGCTTCCTGGGGTCCCGCCTTCACGAAGTCGCTCTGGCTGATCAAGTGACGGCCGTCGCGGCCGGGCCATCGGCCGGCCGGTTTGACTTCCCGTTGACCTGACGCTGGTTTGGCGGAGACTCCGCCTTCCGCCACGATGTATCGCCTCGCCCTCAACATGCTCTTCGGAGACCGGGGCAAGCTGGCGATGCTGCTCTGCGGCCTGAGCTTCTCGGCGCTCCTGATGGCCCAGCAGACCTCGGTCTTCTTCGGCATCATGAGCTGGACGTACACCCCCGTGGTGAACATCCGGGCCAAGGTCTGGGTCAGCGACCCGATGGTCGAGCAGGTCAACGACGCCAAGCCGATGCGTGACACCGACCTCGGCCGCGTCAGGTCCGTCGACGGCGTCTCCTGGGCCGCGCCGCTCCACACCTCCTTCCTCCAGGCGCGGATGCCGGACGGCAACTTCAAGCTCGTGACGCTCGTCGGGCTGGACGCCGACACTTTCGCCGGCGCGCCCGCCGAGATCGTGCAGGGCCGCATCGAGGACCTCCGCCTCCCCAACACCGTCATGATCGACGAATGGGGCGCGCAGCTCATGAGCCGCACCGAGGTCGCCCCCGACGGCACCGTCACCACGCGGCCCCTGCGGCCCGGGGACACCTTTGAGATCAACGACGTCGAGGCCCGCATCGTCGGCATCTGCCGCGTGCGCCGGGCGTTCACCGGCGGGCCCTTCGCCTACACCACCTACGACCGCGCCAAGGCCTACACCCTCGGCGCCCGCCGCACCCTGAGCTTCATGCTCGTCGAGCCCGGCGCCGGCGTGACGCCCGCCGAACTCTGCGACCGGATCGAGCGTGAGACCGGCCTGCGCGCCTGGACTTCCGACACGGTCATCTGGGACTGGTCCGAACGCAGCCTCGCCCGCCACACCTTCTGGTGGTTCTGGCGCAACACGGGCATCCCGTTCTCCTTCGGCACCGCCGTGGCCCTCGGACTCTTCGTGGGCATCGCGATCTCCGGGCAGACCTTCTATTCCTTCGTGCTGGAGAACCTCCGCTACTTCGCCGCGATCAAGGCGATGGGGGCCGGCATGGGCCTGCTGTCGCGCATGCTGGTCTTCCAGGCGACGGTCGCGGGCCTGCTCGGCTTCGGCCTCGGCGCCGGCATGGCGCAGGCCATCGGACGCGTGATGATCGAGAAGGGCATGCCGCCCTTCGTCATGTTCCCCCAGGTGCTGTGGGCCACGCTGGCCTTCATCCTCGGCATCAGCCTGGTGTCCGCGCTCATCGGCATCGTCAAGGTGTCGCGCGTCGACGCCTCCACCGTCTTCCGCGGATGAGCGACGTCGCCGACACCCCTGCCGTCCGAGTCCGCGGGGTCGACATGGCCTTCGGGGAGGGCGAGTCCCGCGTGACCGCGCTCAAGCAGGCGACCTTCGAGGCCCGCGCCGGAGAGCTGGTCATGCTCGTCGGTCCTTCCGGATGCGGCAAGACGACCCTGCTTTCCGTCATCGCGGGCACGCTCACGCCCCAGGCCGGGGAGATCGAGGTGTTCGGACAGCGGCTCGACGGCCTCGGCCAGGAGGCGCTCACCGCCTTCCGCCGCCGTCACCTCGGCTTCGTCTTCCAGTCCTTCAACCTCATCCCCACGCTCTCCGTGGAGGAGAACGTCATGGTGCCGCTGCTCATCCAAGGAGCCGGCCACGAGGAGGCGCGTACCCGCGCGCGCGAGATGCTCGGCAAGGTCGGCCTCGCCGGCCGCGAGGAGGCGCGCCCCGGAGCGCTCTCCGGCGGCCAGCAGCAGCGCGTCGCCATCGCCCGCGCGCTCGTGCA
>CAZRPB010000112.1:0-5065 GCA_964601955.1 uncultured Klebsiella sp.
CTTCGGTCCGTCCTTGCGGGAAAGCTCGTCCAGCAGCGCCTGCACGCGCGCGACGCCGCCCGTCACGTCGTCCTCGACAAAGGTCAGCTCGGGGGTGCTCTTGAGGCCCAGCGTCCGGCCGACCGTCGAGCGCAGCTCGCCCTTGATGCGTCGGAGCAGCGCCCGCGCCGCCTTGCCGGCCGCGGCGTCGCCGGAGACCGCGTAGCCGACGCGCACCTGCCTCAGGTCCGGCGTGACCGCGGCGCGCGTCACCGTGATGAGCGCGGCCTCGGCCGTCCAGCCCTGCCGCAGGGCGAGGGACACCTCGCGCTGGACGAGTTCGGCGACGCGCAGCTGGCGCTGGGACATGGGTCAGAGCGAGGGGCGGATCTGGAGCATCTCGACGGCCTCGATGACGTCACCCGCCTCGTAGTCGTCATAGCCGCCCAGCTTGATGCCGCACTCGAAGCCGGCCTTGACCTCGGACGCGTCGTCCTTGAACCGGCGCAGGGTCTCGACCGGGCCCTGGTGCACGACCTGGCCCTTGCGGACGAGACGCGCCTTGGCGCCGCGCCGGATGAGCCCCTCGGTGACCATGCAGCCGGCGACCTGGTGCTCCTTGCCCAGGGGGAAGACCGCGCGCACTTCGGCGGCGCCCAGCTTGTTCTCCCGGATCTCCGGATCGAGCAGCTCGGCCATCGCCTCCTTCACCAGCGTGATGAGCTCGTAGATGATGTCGTGGGAGACCACGCGCACGCCGGTGCGCTTGAGGTGGGCCTGGACGCCGTTCTCAAGCTTGGTGTCGAAGGCGACGATCGAGGCCTTGGCGGCCTCGGCCAGCGCGACGTCGCCCTGCGTGACCGGCCCGACGGAGCCGCCCACGATCTCGAGGCGCACCTTGGCGGACTTGATGTCGCGCAGGCAGCCGTCGAGGGCCTCGAGGGTGCCGTTGACGTCCGCCTTGAGGAGGACGCGCAGGATCTTCTCCTTGTCCTTCTCGAGGGCCGCCATGAGGCGGTCGAGGTCGGACATGCCCTGCGGGCCCGCGGGGGCGGGCGCGGGTCCCCGCGCTTCGGCCGCCTTGCGGGCCGCCTGCGCGGCCTCCTCGGCCAGGTCACGGGCCTCGCGGTCGTTCTTCACGCATTGGAAACGGCTGCCGGGGGAGGGGACGGCGTCCCAGCCGAGCACGAGCGCGGGGGCGCCCGGGGCGGCCGAGGTGAGGCGTCCGCCGCGGTCGTCCATCAGCGCGCGCACCTTGCACCAGGTCTCGCCGCAGACGAAGGCGTCGCCGGGCTTGAGGGTTCCCTTCTGCACGATCACGGTCGCGGTCGGTCCGCGTCCGGTCTCCATCTGCGACTCGATCACCACGCCCTGCGCCGGGCACTTGGGGTTGGCCTTGAGGTCGAGGACCTCGGCCTGCAGCAGGATGGATTCGATCAGTTCGTTCATGCCCGTGCCCTTGAGCGCGGACACGGAGTTGGTGATGGTCTCGCCGCCCCAGTCCTCGGGCGTGATGCCGCGCTGCTGCATCTGCTGCTTCACCCGGTCGACGTTGGCGCCCTTGGCGTCGACCTTGTTGACGGCGCAGACGATGGCGCCGGCGTGCTTCTGGGCGAACTTGAGCGCCTCCTCGGTCTGCGGCATGAAGCCGTCGTCCGCCGCCACGACGAGCACGGCGACGTCGGTCACGCTCGCGCCGCGCTCGCGCATCTTGGCGAAGGCCGCGTGGCCCGGGGTGTCGAGGAAGGTGACGGACCGCCCCTTGTACTCGGGCTTCTCGCCCTGGTACTTCACGGAGTAGGCGCCGATGTGCTGCGTGATGCCGCCGGCCTCGCCGGCCACGACGTTGGTCTTGCGGAAGAAGTCGAGCAGGGTGGTCTTGCCGTGGTCGACGTGACCCAGCACGCAGACGACCGGCGGACGGGGAGCCAGCAGGGCCGGGTCATCCTCATTGGGCTTCTCCTCCTTCTTGACCGGCTGCACGCCCTCGCCGCGGTGACGGATCTCCAGGATGTAGCCGTGGCGCTCGGCGACCTTGCGCGCGTCGGCTTCCTCGATCACGGAGGTGGTGCTCACGACCTTGCCCAGCTCCATCAGGGAGCCGATGACCTGGAAGGGCTTCAGGTTCAGGGCGATCGCGAAGTCACGCACGACGATCGGCGGGCGGACGGTGATGGCGCCCCTGCTGCCGGGGGCGACCGGTCCCGGCGAGGCGGGCCTGCCCACGACCGGAGTCACGGGCGCGCGGACGATCGGGGGCGGGGTCGCCGGCCGGTTGGCGGCGGGCGTGCTCACGACCACCGGAGGGAGGTCGGCCCTGGGCGCGGAGGGCCGGGGCGGCAGGGGGGGCGGTGCCGCGGGGCGGGAGGGCGAGGCCGGCGAGGGGGCGGGCGTCCGCAAGGTCGGCGTGACCGGCGCGGCGGGCGCGGGCTTGGGCGCGGACACGACGGGCGCCGGCGTGACCGGCGGAACGGGCTTCGCGGGCTCCGGCGCCTTCGGCTGCTCGGCCGCGGGCTCCGGCTCGGGCGCCTTCTTCGGCAGCTTGTCGCCGGCGAACTTCATGAAGTCATCGCGGATGAACTTCGGGAAGTTGTTCGAGGCCGCCGGCTTCTTGCCTTCGTTGTAGACGTAGTCCTTGAAGTCCGGGTGGGCGTCCACGAACTGGTCCACGAGCGCGAGCAGCGCCTTGACCTCGACGCCGAGCTCCTTGGCCACGTCGTTGTAACGGGCCGTCGTCGCCTTCTTGGCGGCGGCTTCAGGCTTCTTCTTCTTGTCGGTCATGCTGCGTCTGCTCGGGTGTCGGGGCTGGCTGTTGGTCCGGGGAATCAGGAACGGGTCGCCTTGGCGACGGCGGCCAGGAAGGTCTCGATCTCCTCGGCCGGGATGTCGGTGCCTTCGAAGTCCGCGGCGCTGAGTCCGGCGACGGCTCCGAGGTCCGCGATGCCGAGGGCGACGAACTTGGCGACGAGGTCGAAGGGCAGGCCGAGCTGCTCGCTGAGGCGCTGGGCGCGCTCGCCGAGCTGCTGTTCCTGGGATTCAGGCACGTTGGCGGCCTTCGTGATGTCCAGACCCCAGCCCATCAGCTTGCCCGTGAGCCGGGCGTTCCGACCCTTGCTGCCGATGGCGATGCGCATGTCCTCGTCCTCGACCTCGAAATGGATGATGCGGCGGGACTCGTCGACCCGCACGTTGCGCGGGCGGGCGGGGCGGATGGCCTCCTCGAGCAGCTTGAGCGGTTCGTCGTGCCAGCGGATGATGTCGATCTTCTCGCCGCCGAGCTCCTTGACGATGTTGCGCACGCGGGCGCCGCGGGCGCCGACGCAGGCGCCGACGGGGTCCACCTTGGGGTCCTTGGAATGCACGGCCACCTTGGTGCGGTAGCCCGGATCGCGCGCCAGCTTGCGCACCTCGACGGTCCCGTCGGCGATCTCGGCCACCTCGAGCTGGAGGAGGCGGTGCACGAAGCGGTCGTCGGAACGGGAAAGCACGAACTCGCGGCCTCGCTGCGGGTCGTCCTTGATCTCCTTGAGCAGGCAGCGGATGCGGTCGCCGGTGCGGAATTCGTCCCCGTGGCAGCGCTCGCGCTGGGTCAGCACGGCCTCGGCGGTGCCCAGCTCGATGACGACGTTGCCCCGCTCGGTGCGGCGCACGGTGCCGGTGACGATGTCGCCGACCTTGTCCTTGTACTCGGCGAAGACCTGGTCCTTCTCGATCTTGCGGAGCTTCTGGTTGAGCAGCTGCTGGGTGGTCTTGGCCGCGATGCGTCCGAGGTCGGCCACGGCGATGGGCTTGCGTACGAACTCCCCGGCCACGGCCTTCTCATCGAACTCGCGCGCCAGGACGGTGTTCATCTCGGTCTTCTCGTCCGAGACGGAGTCGGTCACGCGGTAGACGACGAAGGCCTCGAGCTTCCCCTCCTTGGCGTCGGCCTTCACCTCGACGTTGTGTCCGGCCATGATGGACTTCTCGACGGAGGAGCGGATGGCCTCCTGGATGAGGTCGCAGGCCTCCTGACGCGGGATGTGCTTCTCTTTCTCGAGGTACTGGAGGAAGGGCTTGATGTCGACGCTGCTCATGTTGGGTGCGGTTGGTTGGAAGAAGGGGACAAAAAAGGCGGGTCCGGCAGGACCCACCTCGGTGAAGGTGACTGGCCCCGACTGTGCGAAGGCCGCCCCCGATGTCAAGGCCGCACGCCGGGCCTTCAGGGTTCCGCTTGCCCCCGCCGGCCGGCTCGGGACGCTGGAGGCATGGCCGACGAAAAGGTGATCTTCACGATGACCGGGGTGACCAAGCACTTCGAGCGCAAGCCGGTCTTCCGCGACATCTCCCTCTCCTACTACTACGGGGCCAAGATCGGCGTGCTGGGGCTCAACGGCTCGGGCAAGTCGACGCTCCTGCGCATCATGGCCGGCGAGGACAAGGAGTTCGACGGCGAGATCAGCCAGGTGCCCGGCTACGTTCTCGGCTACCTCGCCCAGGAGCCCAGGCTCGACGAGTCGCTCACGGTGCAGGCGTGCGTGATGCAGGCCGCCGCCCCGATGAAGGCGCTGCTCGAGGAGTATGACGACACGTTCGTGAAGGTCTCGGAGACGGATGACGCCAAGGAGCAGGAGCGCATCCTGGCCCGCCAGGCGGAGATCCAGTCGATCCTCGACACGAAGGGCGGCTGGGACCTCGACTCGCGGATCGAGATGGCGATGGACGCCCTGCGCTGTCCGCCGGGCGACGCGCAGGTCTCCTCCCTCTCCGGGGGCGAGAAGCGCCGCGTGGCCCTCTGCCGGCTGCTGCTGATGGAGCCGGACATCCTGCTGCTCGACGAGCCCACCAATCATCTGGACGCCGACACGGTCGCCTGGCTGGAACGCCACCTCCAAGGCTACAAGGGGACGGTGATCGCCATCACGCACGACCGGTACTTCCTCGACAACGTCGCGGGATGGATCCTGGAGCTGGACCGCGGACGCGGCATCCCCTGGAAGGGCAACTACTCCTCTTGGCTCGAGCAGAAGCGCCGGCGGCTGGAAGCGGAGGAGAAGCAGTCCGCCGCGCGCTCCCGTTCGATGGAGCGCGAGCGCGAGTGGGCCGC
>CAZRPB010000113.1:0-4998 GCA_964601955.1 uncultured Klebsiella sp.
GGCGTCGAGGTCATAGCCCTTGAACTCGGCGGCCACCTTGGCGGCGGAGAAGACCCATTCGTTGCCCTGCTTCTCACGCACGAAACGCTGCACCGAGCCGGCTCCGCCTTCGAGCAGCACCCCTTGGGCGTCGGCGGAGAGCTTCACGACGGAAGTGCCGGCGGGCGGCTCCGTGCCCGAGCCGCGGTCGGTCCAATGATGGCCGCCGTCCATGAACTTGCCCGACCAGATGAGCTCGGCGGCGAGGTTGTCCGCGCTGTAGGCGATGTTCATGCCGTTGGGGAAGCCGAAGCCGAGCCCGCGGGGCGAGACGCCCGCGATGAAATTGCGGTAGACCGCGGTGACGCCGTCCTTGGCCTCGATCGGGATGGAGACGCGCGGCTTGGGCGCGTTGGCCTTGGTCTTGGAGAGCCACTTGATCTCCTTGTCCTTCGGCCCCTTGTAGCCGAGGACGACGACCTCCTGGCCGGCGAACTCGACGTATTCGAGACGGATCGGGGTCAGGCCCTTCTTGAGGATGACGGGGACCTCCTTGCGACGGCCGCCGACGGGGCCGATGCCCTTGATCTCCGCGATGCGCTCGCCGCCGACGTAGAGCGCGCCGAAATCGTCGCAGTCGAAGACGAAGTTGTATTTGCCGTCTTCCTTGGCCTCGAACTGCGCCGTCCAGACCATCGCGAAATGGTCCTTCTGGCCCGACTGGGCCGGATCGATCACGCCGGCGTTGAAGTCCTCCATCAGCGCGGGCTTGAGCGCGGAGAAGTCGGGCAGGGTCTTCCACTCGCCCTTGTACATCGTGCCCACGAGGTTCTTGAGCGCGGTCTTCGCGGGCGGGAAGGGGTGCGCCTTGAGGAGCTCGGCGGCGGTCCAGGGAGTCGTGCGCTTGGCGGTCTGGGCGCGGACCGCGGCCACCTGCGCGGGGGTCACCGCGCCGGCGCCGCCGGCGAACTTCTCGCGCACATAGGTGAGCGCGGCGGCGACCTTCTCATCGCTGAGGACGGCGCCCTGCGGGGGCATGTCGATGTTGTAGGTCATGCCCGCGACCTCGACCGGCCCGGTCATGCCGTTGAGGACGATCTTGATGGAGCGCTCGGCCGGACCCTTGGGCCATTCGCTGCCGACGAGGGGAGGCAGGCCGTTGAGTCCCTTGCCGTCGGGCCCGTGGCAGGCGACGCAGAGCGTGTTGTAGACCTGGGCGCCGTCTTCAGCGGCGGAAAGCAGGGCGGCCGAAGCCAACAGGGCGAGGAGCGACGAGGGGCGCATGAGGGGTCCGACCAATCAAGCACCCTCCCCCGCCTTGGGCAAGAGGCATGGTGGGCCGGGCGACGCCTGCGCAGGGTCTTCATTCGGCCGCCTGGGCCGGACCCGCGACTCAGGACGGCTCAGCGCGCCCGGTAGAGGCCCTGGGGATCGTACATCCACCAGGCGTCGAAGGGATTGGAGAGCGGGGGCAGTTCGTAATAAGGACGGCCCTTGTCGTCGACCTTGGCGGTCACGCCGCTGACCTCGGTCTGCGGGGGACGGATGACAGGTGCGACGGGCGCCGCCGGCACGGGGATGATGTCCAGCACGGCGGTCTCCTCGATGCGCTCGACGGTGGTGTCGATCCACTTGAGCGCCTTGGCCTGCTCGCCGAAGGCCTGCCAGTCGCCGGTCGAGTCGTTGGCGTACATCTGCTTCACGAACTCCTCGAGGCTGATGCCCATCTTCTTGGCGACCGGCGTGCCGAGACGGTCGAACCACTCCGTGGTGAAGCGGATCTGCTCCTTGAGCACGGTCATGTTGCCGCGCAGGTTGTTGGAGACCTGGTGGTGCAGCAGGATGCTGTTCGGGTAGCAGAAGGAGCGCTCCGCGAGAGTCGCGATGACCGCGGTCATCGAGGCGGCGAAGCCCTTGACGACGACGTAGACCGGCGCCTTGGAGGCGGCCATGGCCTTCTGGATCTGGTAGCCGGCGGCGACGGATCCGCCCGGGCTGTTGTCGACCACGATGAAGATCGGGAATTCGGTCGACTGGTTGTTGTAGAAATTGATGCGCTGGATGACGTGGTCGGCCAGCTGGTCGGTGACGGCGCCGTTGAAGGGGATGCGGCGGTCGCTGATGTACAGCACGCCGTCGACGAGGGGGTCCTTCAGGTAGCGCGGCTTGGCGCGGGTGGCCACCTTGCGGGCCTCCTCCTCCTTCTGGAAGCGGCTCAGCTCATTGGTCAGGCGGGCCACGGTGTTGCCGGCCTCGAGCTGGAGCTGCTTGGCCTCGGCCTCGAGCTCACGGATGCGGTTCATGCGCTCGGCGAGACGGGCGGATGAGCGGGCGGCCTCGAGGGAGGTCTGGCGCTCCAGCTTGGCCTTCTCGTCCTCTAGCGCGGCGGCCTCGGCGGCGGCCTTGGCGAGACGGAGGGCGCGCTCAGCGGAAAGCTTGGCGGTCTCGGCGGCGAGGGGCGCGAGCTCTTCGGCGCGGCGGGCCTCGGCGAGGGCGACCTGGGCGTCGATGCGGGCCTTCTCGCCGCGCATGCGCTCGACCTCCTTCATCAGTTCCTTCTGCTCGGGGGTGAGTTCGGGCGAGGTGCGGGGCGCCATGGGCGCGGGCGTGGGCACGGGGGCTCCGGAGGGAGCGGCGGCCTGCTGCGCGAGCAGCGGGGCGGCGAGCGCGAGGAGCGCGGGGAGGATGCGGTGCATGTTCATGAGAGGGAGGGGGCGGAGTTCAGCGGAGGACGAATTCGACGGAAGGGTCGTGGATCCACCAGGCGTCGCCGGCCTCGGCGGGAGGCAGGGACTCACGGACGCGTCCGTCGGCGCCGGGGCGCGCGTTGCCGAAGACGTCGGGATCGAGCGGGGCGGGCGCGGGCGTGGCGCCCGCGACGTAGAAGGACTCCTCCTTGATCTGCTGCACGACGTCGGTGGCCCAGCGGCGGCGCACGGCCTCGTCGCCCAGGACCTTCCAGTCGCCGGTCGAGGCGTTGGCGTACATCTGCTTCACGAAGTCGTCGAGCGGCACGCCGACGCGGTCGGCCACCTTGGTGAAGATGCGCTCGACCCAGAGCTTGGTCCACTTGAGCTGCTCGTTGAGCTGGGTGAGGTTGCCGCCGAGACCGGAGGAGGCCTGGTGGTGCAGGATGATCGCCTGGGGGTAGACGAAGGAGCGCTTGGCAAGGGTGGTGATGATGGCGGCCATCGAGGCGGCGTAGCCCTTGACGACGACGTAGACCGGAGCCTTCGAGGCCTCCATGGCCTGCAGGATCTGGTAGCCGGCCATGACGGAGCCGCCGGGGTTGCGGTCGATGACGAGGAAGATGGGCGCCTTGGGGTCGACGGCGTTGTAGAAGGCGATGCGCCCGCAGACGTAGTCCGCGAGCTGGCTGGTCACGCGGCCGTTGAAGGGGATGCGGCGGTCGCTCACGCGCAGCACGCCGTCGGCGAAGGGGTCCTGCGGATACTCCATCTTCGCCCCGGCGGCGACTTCGGCGACCTTCTTCTCGAGCAGCACGATCTGAGCGGCGGAGGAGACCTTGGCGAGTTCGACGGAGGCCTCGGCGGCGGCTAGGCGGGCCTCGACCTCGAGTTCGGCGCGGGCGCGATCCTTGCCCACGGAAGCGGAGGAAGCGCGGGCCGAGGCGGTCTCGAGCTCGAGCTTGATGCGTTCCTTCTCAGCGTCGTCACCGGCGGCCGCGGCATCGGCACGGGCCTTGCGGAGCAGGGCCTCGGCTTCGAGGCGGCGCATCTCCAAGGAACCCGGCAGGGCCTCGAGACGGCGCTTGGCGGCGGCGAGTTCGAGACGCGCACGGATGGCCTCGGTCTCCAGCTCGGCCTTCACGACCTCGGGCGGACGGGGGGACTGCTGGGCGCCGAGGGAAGCGGCGAAGATAAGAAGAACGGACAGGGCCGGGCGTCGCATCGGGGGTCTTTCTTTTCTGTCAGATAAATGGTTTCAAAGAAGCCCAATCTTGGCAAATTTACCCACATGTCGGCCGACGCCCCCATCACCCTCCGCAACCGCCACACCGGCGGGACCGAGGTGGAGCGGGTCTACGGGGAGGCGTGGCTGCGACGCATCTACGGCAACCCCCTCGGGCAGGCCGTCCTGCATCTGGTCGTGAAGCGGGCCTTCTTCTCGGCCCTCTACGGAAGGGCGATGGACCGCCCCTCCAGCGCGTCACGGGTCGCTCCCTTCGTCAAGGAGTACGGCCTGGACGTCACGGAGTTCGCCGAGGAGGACCTGTCGGCCTACCGGACGTTCAACGAGTTCTTCTATCGGCGGCTCAAGCCCTCAGCCCGGCCCACCGATCCCCGGCCTGACATGGCGGTGCTGCCGGCCGACGGGCGCCATCTCGGCTTCCAGGACGCCGGCGCGATCAAAGGCATCTTCGCCAAAGGCCAGACCTTCGACATCCCGTCGCTGGTGGCCGACCGTGCGCTGGGAGAGAAGTACGCGCGCGGGACGGTCGTCTGCTCGCGCCTATGCCCGGTGGACTACCACCGCTTCCACTTTCCCGTCGGCGGCACGCCTTCCGCGCCCGTCATGACCGACGGCCCGCTGTTCTCGGTGAACCCCGTCGCCCTGCGGCGCCGCGTCTCCTACCTCTGGGAGAACCGGAGGCGCCGCGTGAGCGTCGACGCCGGCCCCTTCGGCCTGGTCACCATCGTGGCGGTCGGCGCGACCAACGTCGGCTCCATCATCGACACCTACGAGCCCGGACGTTCCGTCGCGAAGGGCGAGGAGAACGGTTACTTCCGTTTCGGGGGATCCTTCCTCGCGACCCTCTTCGAACCCGGACGCATCCGCCTCGAGCCCGACCTCGTCGAGGCTGGCGAGACCGCCGTCGAACTGTACGCAAAGGTCGGCTCGCCCCTCGGACGCCTCGCCTAAGCGCTTGCCTGACTCGCGACGTTCGGCGAGCATCCGGTTTCGCCGCGGCTCGGGTGGTGGAATGGCAGACACACCAGATTTAGGTTCTGGCGCCGCAAGGTGTGCGGGTTCGACCCCCGCCCCGAGCACCCGGCG
>CAZRPB010000114.1:0-4957 GCA_964601955.1 uncultured Klebsiella sp.
TCGACGAAGCGGACGCCGCGTTCGACCAGACGACGCGCCAGCAGGGCCTGCCGGGCGTAGCCGGCGGTGAGCTTGTCGGGTGAATCCAGGCCGTACATCGCCTTGGTGGATTCGCTCTCGCCGCTGATGTCGCAGGCCTCCGGGACGGCGGACTGCATGCGGTAGGCGGTCTCGTAGTTGCGGATGGCCGCCTCGACCTGCGGTTCGCGTGAGGCCTCCGCGTAGGCGCGGTCCACCTCCCCGATGAAGGCCAGCCGCCGGCGCTGCGCGGCGTCGGCCTGGGAGGGCCGGATGTTGTCCAGCGGCGCCTCGGCGTCGGCTTTGACGACCGAGGCCTGGTGCTGTCCGGGCAGGTAGCCGTTGCTGTAGAGCCCCACGCCGCCGTGCGGTACGACCGCGCCGCCGCTCTGCAGGACGACGAAGCCGGGCAGGTTCTGGTTCTCCGAGCCGAGCCCGTAGGTCATCCAGGCTCCGGCGCTTGGGTGCCCCATGAACGGGAATCCGGTGTGGAAGAAGTAGTTCCCCTGGGCGTGTTCGCTGACCTTGCTGGTCATCGAGCGCACCACGGTGAGGTCGTCGGCGAGGGATGCGATCTGCGGGAAGAGGTCGGTCATCACGATGCCCGACTTGCCGCGCGGCCTGGCCTCCCAAGGGCTGGCCATAATGTTGCCGTTGTTGTTGAAGACCGTTCGCTGGACCGGCACGGGCATCGGCTTGCCGTTCAGGCGCGTGAGTTCCGGCTTGGGGTCGAAGGAGTCGACGTGGGAGACGCCGCCCGACATGTAGCAGAAGATGACGTTCTTGGCCTTGCCGGGGCGTACCGGGGCGGAGGCCGCGCCGTAGGCCGGCGATGCCAGGAGGCCGGACAGGGCGACGCCGCCGAAGCCGAGGGAGCATCGGCGGAGGACTTCTCTTCGTGTGAGCGGGCTCATGTCAGCGGACGTAAAGGAACTCCTTGAGGTTGAGCATGGATTGCGCGAACTCGGTCCAGACCTGGTCAGGCCGGGCGGCGTGGGCGGCCTGGAGATCGGACAGGTAGCGTGCGGCGGCATCCTGCTCCGTGACGGAGGCCTTTCGTCCAAGGCTCTGCAGGAACAGCCGGTCGACCTTTTGGGCGTCCGTCAGACCGGCCTCGAACGTCGCAGCCCATCGTCCGGCGGCGTCCTGAACGAAGGGGTCGTTCAGCAGCGTCAAGGATTGGGCCGGGACGTTGGTCGCGTCCCGTCTGCCCACGGTGGTGAAGGGCTTGGGTCCGTCGAAGGCGGTGATGAGGGGGTTGAGGGTGTTGCGTCGGATCTGCAGGTAGACGCTGCGACGCACCTGGTCGGCGGGCCGTGCCAGCGCGTTGTCGCCGGGGCCGTACATGCGGTGCTCGAGCCGTCCGGACAGAAGGATGAGCGTGTCACGCAGCGATTCGCCGCTCAGCCGGCGCACGCGCATGTGGGAGAGGAGGTCGTTGGCGGGGTCCTTGCTCCGTGCGGAGTCGGTGGGCGCCGAGTCCCGACGGAAGGCCTCGGTGAGCACCAGTTCCCGCAGGAGCCGTTTCACCGACCAGCCGTCCGCGACGAACTTCGCGGCCAGATGGTCGAGCAGTTCGGGATGCGTGGGCAGGTCGCCGAGCCGCCCGAAGTTGTCCACTGTGCCGACGAGTCCACGGCCGAAGACGTGGTGCCAGAGGCGGTTCACCATCACGCGTGCCGTCAGCGGATTGTCGGGTGACGCGATCTTGGCGGCTAGCTCGAGGCGTCCGCTGCCGTTCGTCCGGAAAGGTGACGCGTCGAAAGCCTCAAGGTAGCGACGTGGCACCGCGGACTCGGGGCGGTTGTGGTCGCCTCGGGCGTACAGGGGCTGGTTGAAGCCGGTCGCCTCCAGCAGGCCTGGGGCGCGTCGGGGCGGGGTGATGCCGCTTTCGACCTGCCGATACTCCTGCACGAGCGCCGCAAGCTTGGGCGATGCGTCTGCGGAGCCGTCGATCAGCCCATGGCGCAGCGACGCATCCAGCAGCGCGGCTTGGGATTCATCGGCCTGTCCCTTGCCCCAGGCGTAGGCGGCCTCCGAGATCGCGATGGCGGCGTCCTGCGCGGTAGGGAAGACGGGCGTCGGAACGACGGTCGCCTGCCCCTTGGGGCCGTCCTCGCGTCGATGATGGAAGACGACCTGCCTGACGCCATACCAGCCCAGATCACCGTCCTTGCCGTCGGGGTTGGTGGAGTCGGCCGGGAGGGTGAATTCAAGGTAGGCGTAGGAGCCCTTGCGATACGCCGTGTCCAAGGTGACCCAGGACGGGCTGTCGCTGTCCAGCTTCGCCTTCGGGAAGCGCGAGCCGCCCGGCGAGATGGGGTAGTTGTCCGGGATGAGACGCACCGTCGCCCCTTTGCCCGAGGCCTGGATGCTGAGGAAATCCGAAGTCACCTTGAAACGCGGCGAGGTGAGCACGGCGGAGTGGCGGGTGGACAGGGTGTGCGAGTTGAATCCCGATGGCAGGATGCGGCGTACGGCGACGTCGCCGTCGGGTTCGATGCGGAACTCGCCGGGCGGAGCGCGATGCCCGATGCCGTTGCCGTGACGCATCCAGCTGTCGGCATCTTCGCCGGAGAGGTCCCAGTCCGGTTCACGGGGTGCCGTCTTGCCCGGCTTGGGCTGGAAGCCGACCCTAAGCATCGTGGAGGCGTGCAAGGGGTGCTCGGGGTCGGTCTCCCCGCGGACGAGGCCGTCCGAAATCCGCTTGTGGGGTCCTTCCAGCCGTTCGATGGCGGCGCGCAGCTCGACGGCCCTGGCCTTCATCGACCGGATGGCATCGTCGTCGGCCGGAGTTCCGCCGATCTCGCCCTTGAGCACGCCTGCCTTGAAGGAGCGACGGACGTCGTCGGAGGAGAGCGCGACGTGGTAGAGCCGCGCCTCTTCGATCTCGCCCTTGAGGAAGGCGTTGCCTCCGCCCGTGTGGCGGCAGCCGAACAGGATCTCCGTGCGTCCTTCGGTGAAGCCCTGCAGGCGGTTCGGAGAGCCCTCGGGGACGTAAGCGTTGCCGTAGGGCTCGCCGTTGCGGTAGAGCGTGATGCGACCGTCGATCCCGTAGGTCACGGCGAGGTGCGTCAGGCGGCCGGGGGCCGCGTCCTCCGCTTCACCGCCGACGTCGGCGCTGCGCACGCCGTTGTTGCTGCCCGCGATCCAGCGTCGGGGCTGCTTCTCGGCGAAGACGATCGAGTCGAAGATGCTTCCGCCCACGGACTGCACCGTGATCACGCCGCCCGCGCGCTGGTCGAGCGTCGGCAGGGCCACCCACGCCTCCAGGGTCTTGGTCGTGAAAGCCCTTTTGCTTGTTGTCGTCCGGGCGAACGCGCCGCCTCCCTTGAGCACAAGCCTTCCGTCCGAGAGCGAAGCCCCGCCGAGCAGCTCGGCGTCCAGACCACCCACGAGGTCCTTGGAGTCCTTCTCAAAGGTCCACCAATGGTCCGGAGTCGGGCCGCTCGCGTCCTTGGCGTTCAGCCGCCGACGGAAGGATTCGGCGGACAGCCGTGATTCGACCGCCTTGAGCTCCGCGTTGAGCGCGGCGCTTTGCTGGGCCGTTTCCTGCATCCGCTTGACCGCGTCGGGAATCGCCGCCGCCTGGTCCCGCCAGAGCCCCGACAGTTCGGCCCTGATGGCGTCCTTGACCTTGGTCAGACGTTCACGGCCTGCGTCGAGCCTTTCCGGTGCGTCCGCGCTGACCTGACCGGGCCGGCTCGAGGCGAGGATGCCGTAGAAGGCGTAGAAGTCCGCCTGGCTGATGGCATCGAACTTATGGTCGTGGCAGCGGGAGCAGGAGACCGTTAGGCCGAGGAAGGTCTTTGAGAGCACGTCGATCTGGTTGTCGACGTTGCGCACCTGCTCGTCGACCGTGTCGACCGGCTGGTAGCCGTGCTCGACCATCCGGAAGTGTCCCGTGCCGAGCACGGACTCGTTGAGGCCGTCCTCCACGTTGATGCGGGGCGCCTTCAGCAGGTCGCCGGCGATCTGCTCCTGCACGAATCGGTCATACGGAACGTCGGCGTTGAAGGCCCGGATGAGGTAGTCGCGGTAGCGCCAGGACTGCGGGATGGCGGGGTCTCCTTCGCTGCCGTGGGTGTCGGCATACCGCACCAGGTCCATCCAGTGCCGGGCGAAGTGTTCGCCGTAGCGCGGCGAGCCGAGCAGCCGGTCGACGACCTTGGCGTAGGCGTCGGGGGAGGCGTCAGCCAGGAAGGCGTCGATCTCCTCCTTCGTCGGGGGGAGTCCGGTGAGCGCGTAGGTCACGCGGCGGAGGAGCGTCTCCTTGGCGGCGGGCGGCGAAGGGGTGATTCCGGCGTCCTTCATGCGCGCGTCCAGCAGTCCGTCGATCGTCGCTCCCGCAGGGGCTGAGACCGGTTGGAAGCTCCACCAGTTCTTACGGACCGAGAGCAGGTCGGACCAGGTCGGCGTGATCGAGTCCGTCGGCTCCTTTTCGCGGGGGTCGGGGGCGCCGCGACGGATCCATTCCTTGAAGTCGGCGATGATGCGCGCGTCGAGCTTCGGGCGCTTCTTGGGCATCTTGAGGTCTTCGTGCTCGTGCGTGATCGACTGGATGAGAAGGCTCTTGTCCGGGTCGCCGGGAACCAGGAGCGGACCCGTCTCGCCGCCCCTGAGCATCGCCGCGCGGTGGTCGAGCCTCAGGTCGCCCTTCTGCTTCTTGGCGTCGTGACATTCATAGCATTCGGCCACGAGGGCGGGGCGGATGCGCGATTCGAAGAACTCGAGGTCCGCCGCCGACGGCTGCGCTCCGCTCAGGCCTGAGGCGAGCAGCAGGAGGGCGGTCTTGCTTGTAAGCGCCTGCATCGGGGTGGGTGGAGGATTGTCCGGCGGCGAGCTCCCGCAACCCTCTTCCTGACAGGTCAGGCGGCCCTTCAGTTCCTGCTTACTTTGCGGCGGCGCAGCCGGGCAGGGCCACCTTGGCCAGCCATTC
>CAZRPB010000115.1:0-1500 GCA_964601955.1 uncultured Klebsiella sp.
GTCCGCGTGGAATGGACCGGGGACCGCATGGCCGTGCGCATCGACGGCAAGGAGCTCAGCGCCAGCCACCCCTTCCTCGCCACGCCCAAAGTCCGCAGCTGGATCGCGGGCGCCAAGGCCGCCGAGGTGCGCAACTTCGTCATCCGTGGCGTGAAGCAGTGAGAGTCCTGCTCCTTTTCTTCACCGCCGCCTTCTGCGCGGGCGAGGAGGCGGACGTCGTCGTGTACGGGGCCACCCCGGGCGGATTCTGCGCGGCCGTCGCGGCGGCCCGCGAAGGCTCCAAGGTCATTCTGGTCGAACCGACCGCACACGTCGGCGGCCTGAGCACGGGCGGTCTGAGCCATTGCGACTCCAACCAGATGCGGCGCGAGGCCCTGACCGGCCTTTTCGAGGAATGGCATGTGCGCATCGCCAAGGACTACGTCACGCGGGGCCAGAAGGCGCCCTACGACCCCATGGACAAGACGCCCGGCATCAAGTGGGTCTTCGAGCCGCACGTAGCGATGCGCGTCACGCTGTCGATGCTCAGGGAGGCCGGCGTGACGGTCGTCACCGGCGCTCCGCTCATCCGCGCTGAAAAGTCGGGAGCACGGATAGCTCGCATCGTCACCCGCAAGGGCGCGTTCACGGCCGGGACCTTCGTGGACGGCACCTATGAGGGCGACCTGATGGCGGCCGCGGGCGTGGAATGGGTGATCGGCCGCGAGGGCCGCGCGGAGCACGGCGAGTCCCTGGCGGGCAAGCAGTATCCCAAGCCGGCCATGCGCATCAGCGGATTCGGTGACGACGGCCGGCCGCTGCCGCTCATCACGGACATCGCGGAAGGGGACCCTGAGGCGGGCGACCGCAACGTCATGACCTACAGCTTCCGACTCTGCCTCACGCGTGATCCGGCGAACCGCGTACTGGTTCCCGAGCCGGACCACTATGACCCGGAGAAGTTCGAACTGGCCCGTCGCGCCCTCAAGGCCGGCGTACGCGGCATCGGGTTCGACCTGTACCCTCTGCCCGGGGACAAGCTTGACGGCAACAATTCGATCGGCGGGCAGATCTCCATCGGACTCGTCGGCGGCAGCAACACCTGGCATGAGGCCGACGGGGACGGACGAGCCCGCATCTGGGAGGCGCACCGGCAGTACACCCTCGAGTTCCTGCGCTTCCTGCGCACCGACCCCTCCGTGCCTGAAAAGACCCGCGCCGAATACGAATCCCTCGGACTCTGCAAGGACGAGTTCGCCGGAACCGGACACTTCCCGCCCGCGCTTTACGTGCGCGAGTCGCGCCGACTCAAGGGACTCCACGTGCTGACCCAGAAGGACATCATCGACTCGCCGACCAAGCAGGACCCTGTCGCCGTGTCCTCCTTCCCGATTGATTCGCACGACTGCCGACGCGTGGCGCGCAAGGACTCCGTCATCGACGAAGGCACGATCATGCCCGTACGGGTGCCCGGCACCGGCGTGGGCTACGCCTACCACGTCCCCTACCGCGCCATCCTGC
>CAZRPB010000115.1:1600-4635 GCA_964601955.1 uncultured Klebsiella sp.
GTGCCCGGCACCGGCGTGGGCTACGCCTACCACGTCCCCTACCGCGCCATCCTGCCCAGGCGCGAACAGTGCGGCAACCTGCTCGTGCCCGTCGCGCTCTCCAGCACGCACGTCGCCATGTCCTCCCTCCGCATCGAGGGCGCCTGGATGGCCATCGGACAGGCCGCAGGGGTCGCCGCTTCCCTCGCGAGCAAGCGCGGGCTGGACGTCCAGGACCTGCCTTACGCCGAACTGCGGACGCGCCTGCTCGCGCAGGGCCAGTCCCTGGAGCTCCCCCCGCCGCCCAAGGCCCTTTCCGCACCGCCGGGCGGACAGTCCGTCGCCGTGGGTTCTCTGAAGGGAATCGTGCTCGACGACGCGACGGCTGAGCTGCGCGGCGAATGGTCGCATTCGACCAACTTCCGCCCCCACGTGGCCAAGGGATACCTCCATGACGATGCGCGCGGCGACGGCAGATCCGTGGCGACCTTCTCCTTCACCCCTGAGCATGACGGCAGGCATGCGGTCCGCATGGCCTACTCCGCGCATCCCACGCGGGCCAGGAACGTGCCTGTGCGCATCATCCAAGGCACGCGTACGGTCGAATTCCTCGTCGACCAGACCAAGCCCCTGCCCGCCGGCGGAGCATTCCGCACCGTGGGAGAAGTCGAACTGAAGGCCGGAGAGGCTGTGACCGTTGAAGTCAGCAACCGCGGCACGCAGGGGTTCGTCATCATGGACGCCCTCCAGTTCCTCGCTCGCTGAACCTGAATGAGTGAAATTGGCGCCCCGGGGGACTTCTCGGCGCTTGTCCCGCCGAGAGCGGGAGGCCAATGTCCGGGCACCCCATGAAACGCCCGCTCCTTGCGGCGCTCTGCGCCTTCGTCACCGTCGCCCTCACCGCGGCGGAGAAGCCCAACATCCTGCTCATCGTCGCGGATGATCTCGGCTGGTCCGACGTCGGCTGGCATGGCGGCTTCGGGAAGACCCCGAACATGGACCGGCTCGTCCGCGAGGGCCGCGAGCTCGACCGTCACTACGTCCAGCCCGTCTGCACCCCGACCCGCGCCGCCCTGATGAGCGGCCGCTGCCCGGGACGATTCGGTCCTCAGGCCCTTTCTCCGAGCAATCTTCGTGCGATGCCCCTCGGCACGCTCACCATGGCGTCGGCCCTGAAGTCAGCCGGCTACCGCACGCACATCTCGGGCAAGTGGCACCTCGGCGCGCGGCCTGAATGGATTCCGAACGCCTACGGCTTCGACACCAGCTACGGCACGCTGACCGGCGCAGCGGACCCCTGGACCCACAAGTATCGCAAGGGCAATCCTTACGAGGACACCTGGCATCGCGACGGCAAGCTGTTCAAGGAGGAGGGCAACGCCACCGAGCTCATCGCCGCCGAGGCGCTCAAGCGCATCACCCAGGGCGGCGACCAACCCTGGTTCATGTACGTGCCTTTCCACGCCGTGCACACCCCCGTCGATGCGCCGGACCAGTACAAGCGTCTCTACGACGGCGTGAAGTTCCACGACGATCCCGTGAAGCACGAATCCCGCCTGCGCATGGCCGCCATGGTCTCCCAGCTCGACGCCAAGATCGGCGAATTCGTGGCCGCCCTTGAGCGGACGGGGCAGAGGGAACGCACGCTCATCGTCTTCACCTCCGACAACGGCGGCATCGAAGGGCTCAAGAACGCCTACGTCGGCGACGTTCCCGACTCGCCCTTCAACAGCGAGAACGATCCCTTGCGCGGCCAGAAGAACACGCTCTACGAAGGCGGCATCCGCGTGTGCGCCTTCGCGAACTGGCCGGGCACGCTGAAACCCGGCAAAGTTTCCGCCCCTCTCTATGTCGGCGACTGGCTGCCCACTCTGGCCGGGCTGGTCGGAGCCACCCCCGCCGGCGACCCGCGCTGGGACGGACTCGACCGCTGGAAGGTCGTCGCCGGCGAAGACCCCTCGCCCGACGCGCGCATGGTCTACATCGCCCATCCGCAGGGGCAGGCCCTGCTGCATGGCGATTGGAAAGTCATCCGCATGAAGAAAGGCAAACCGCAGCTCTTCGACCTCTCCAAGGACCCTTACGAGAAGGAGGACGTGGCTGCGGCCCAGGCCGGCAAACTCAAGGAGATGCTGGCGCTGCTGGACGCCCACCTTGCAAAGGACGACCCCGTGATGCCCGCCGACCTCAAAGGACTTCCCCACTGAACATGAGACTCCTCTCCGCCCTGCTGGCCTCCGCATCGGCCTTCCTGTCCGCCGCCGACTCGCTGCGGCCCTATGCCAGCGAAACCGAAGTGCCGCGCGACGTCGTCTCGCTCTGGAAGGACGTCGACTTCCGACGCGACCCCCTGGACGTGCGCGTGATCAAAGAATGGAAGGAGGACGGGGCGGTGTGCCGCCTCGTCACCTTCCATGTCGGCACCTTCAAAGGATCCCCTTCTCGCATAGCCGCCTTCTACACCTTCCCCGAGGGCGCCAAGGGAGCTCCGGCGTTCGTCTGGGCTCACGGCGGCGGCCAGCGCGCCGAACGCCAGCGCGGAGCCTACTTCGCCAAACTTGGCTACGCCACGATCGACATCAACTGGGGCGGACGTGAGATCGAGCCCGGCGCCGCAGAGAACACCGACTGGGGGAACGTGGACCCAACCCAGGGTCCGCAGTTCTACCCCAAGGCCTTCCGCGGCGTGAAGCAGGACTTCCTGCCCGACCCGCACACCATCGACCCCGTGCTCAGTCCGCGCAACGGCAACTGGTATCTCCTGACCTACGCCGGACGCCGCGCCATCACCTTCCTGGAAAACCAGCCCGAGGTCGATCCGGCCCGCATCGGCTTCACCGGCTACTCGATGGGCGGCAACATCACCTCCTTCGCCGCCATCGACCCGCGACTCCGCGCGGTCGCACCCATGGTCGGCGGCACCGGGTTCGTCTCAAGCCCCTTCCCCGGCATCCCTGACCCCAGCCCCGCCAACGCGTATCGGGGCCACGCCGACCTCTTTGCGGCCACGATGGAGTCGCAGTCCTACTATCCGCTCGTGAAGTGCCCGGTGCTGA
>CAZRPB010000116.1:0-4605 GCA_964601955.1 uncultured Klebsiella sp.
CCTGCCAGAGGCAGATCATGCGCTTGGCCTTGGGCGCGAAGTGCGGGAGGCCGGGCAGCGCTCCGGAAACGGACGTCTTGGCCAGAAGGTCGCGCGAGAGCAGCGAGGCGAGCGCGGCTGCGCCGACGCCCTGGACGGACGCCGACAGGAAGCTGCGCCGGGTGAGGGAGAGGCGGATCTCCTCGGGAGAGAGGTCGCGGGGATGCATGGTCATTCGCGGGTGAGGGCGGCGTCGAGGTTGAAGACGGCGAGGCAGGCCGCGGTCAGCGCGGCGTGCTCGGCGGCGGGCAGCGCCGCGTCACGCGGGCTGGCGCCGACGGCGAGGAGTGCCTCGGCGGCCTTGGCGTCCGCGGCGTAGGCCTTGCGCTGGCCCTCGAGCAGCTTCAGGAGCAGCGCGGGCTCGCGGCCTTCGGGCGCACGGCCGAGCACGCGGCGGAAGGCGAAGGTCAGCCGTCCCGCATCGTCCGGGGCGGATTTCATGGCGAGCTCGGCGAGCTTGCGGGAGGCCTCGACCCAGGTGGGGTCGTTGAGCGTGGTCAGCGCGTGCAGGGGCGAGGAAGTCACGGCCGTGCGCACGCGGCAGGTCTGGCGCGCGGAGGTGTCGAACATGTTCACCGGCGCGACGGTGCGACGCCAGAAGGTGTAGATCGAGCGACGGTACAGGTCCTCGCCCTTCGACGTCGGGTAGGAGAAGTCGCGTTCCTTGGTGACGATGGCGAGGCTCTCCCAGGGATTGTCGGGCAGATACGGGTAGACCGGCGCGCCGCCCATCTTGGGCGCGAGCAGGCCGGAGGCGCGCAGGGCGACGTCACGAAGCAGCGGGGAGGGCAGCCGGAAACGGGGGGCGCGGGACAGCAGTCGGTTGTCCGGGTCCTTGGCGAGGGCCTCCGATGAAACCTTGCTCGACTGCCGGTAGGTGCGGCTGGTCACGATCAGGCGCTGCAGCCGCTTCAGGCTCCAGCCGCTCTCGCGGAACTCGACCGCGAGCCAGTCGAGCAGCTCCGGGTGCGTCGGCCGGTCAGCCTGCACGCCGAGGTCCTCCGAGGTGCGCACGATGCCGTGGCCGAAGAGCAGCTGCCACTGGCGGTTGACCTGCACGCGCGCGGTCAGCGGATGCTCGGGCCGGAAGAGCCACTGCGCGAGGCCGAGGCGGTTCTTCGGGGCGTCCTTGGGCATCGGCGGCAGGAACGCCGGCGTGTCGAAGGCCACCTTCTCCTTCTTGGCGAGGTAGGCGCCTCGGTCCAGCACGTGGCTTTCGCGCGGCTGGTCGTCGCTCATCACCATGACGCGCGGCAGCACGTCGCCGCGGTAGCCGTCGAGCAGCTGCTTGGCGCGGTCGATCTTCTTGAAGGCCGCGATGCCCTTCCGATCCTCGGGGAAGACGTTCTTCACGTAGTGATCGCGCAGCTGCTTCGTCTGGGCGGCGGTGCGCTTCACGTCGGGGGAGAGCAGCGCCTCGAGCTCCTTGGGCAGCATGCCCTTTTCCTTGGTCGGCTTCGCGAGCCAGGCCTCGAACGCCTTGGTCTGGTGGGTGAAGAAATCCTTGTTGAGCGCGTCGAAATCAGCCTGCAGCCGCGCCAGCTCGGCGGCCTGTTCGGGCGAGGGCGCGTCCACCGTCATGCCGTCGAGCCGGAACCGGCTGCGCCCGCCGTTCTGGGTCGGCCCGCCGCTGGGCGTGCCGCGCTCCTTGACGCGGTTGAACGCGTCGAGCCACCGGTAGTAGTCCTTCTGCGTGACCGGGTCGTACTTGTGGTCGTGGCACTGCGCGCAGGCCACGGTCATGCCCAGCCAGGTCGTGGTGGTGGTCTCGACCCGGTCGAAGAGGTTGTTGAAGCGCTGCTCCTCGGGGATGTTGCCGCCTTCGCCGTTGAGGATGTGGTTGCGCACGAAGGCCGTGGCGATCTTCTCGTCCAGTCCGGCGCCGGGCAGGAGGTCCCCGGCGAGCATCTCTGTGCTGAGCCGGTCGAAGGGCTTGTCGGCGTTGAGGCTCTTCACCAGCCAGTCGCGCCAGACCCATTGGAACGTGTCGCCGTCCTGCTGGAAGCCGTTGCTGTCCGCGTAGCGCGAGGCGTCCAGCCAGGGCAGCGCCATGCGCTCGCCGTAGTGCGGCGAGGCCAGCAGCCGGTCGACCTGCCTCTCGTAGGCGTCAGGGGCGCGGTCCGACACGAAGGCCTCGGTCTCCTCCGGCGTGGGCGGCAGCCCGATGAGATCCAGCGAGAGCCGGCGGAGGAGCGCCTCGCGCGAGGCCTCCGACGAGAGCTTCAGGCCGGCCTTGGTCAGTCGTTCCGCCACGAAGGCGTCGACGGGGTGACTCTCGCCGTTGGCCGGGACGGCGGGGCGGACGGGGGTGACGAACGCCCAGTGCTCCTTGTAATGGGCCCCCTCCGCGATCCATCGGCGGAGGATCTCGCGCTGCTCGGGGGACACCTTGCGGTGCGACTCGGGCGGCGGCATGACTTCCTCCGGATCCTTGGAGAGCAGGCGCTTCACCAGTTCGCTGGCGTCCGGGTCGCCGGGGACGAAGGCCTTGCCCGCGAGCGCGTCGGCGCGGACGTCGAGCCGCAGGTCGGCCTTGCGCTTGTTGCCGTCGGGACCGTGGCAGTAGAAGCAGTTCTCCGAAAGGATCGGCCGCACGTCGTCGTTGTAGTCGACCTTCCCGGCGGCGGCCGAGGCGACGAGCAGGCAGAGCAGGGCGGTGGAGGGGCGTGCCATCACGGTGACATTCTACAGGTTGTGCCGCGATCAGGGTATGTCGCAGGCGGGGCGGTTGGATGGATTATCCGACCACGCACCAGTCAGCCGTCCGTCCGACCGGTTGCAACGGGCAATCGTTGCATCCATGCGTAGCCGCGTCGCATGCGGCCTCGGACCGCAGGGCCGACGGGGCTTTGGTGTTGCTGGAAGGCCCGCGCCGAGGTCTGCTGGGTTCAGTGCGCCTCCTGGACCGATACCTCCTCGCCGAGTGGGCCAAGGTTTTCACCCTATGCCTGCTGGCGCTGGGCGGCATTCAGATCCTTTCGGTCCTCTACAACTACGCGCCGGACTTCCTCGCCTGGGATTCGGACGTCATCACCGTGCTCGAGTTCCTGGCCCTGCGTTCCTTCGGAGGCGTCCATCTCCTGGTGCCGATCTCCCTGCTGCTTTCGGTCATCTACGTGCTCGGTTCGCTCAACCGCAACTCGGAGCTCGCCGCGATCCGTGCCGCCGGGGTTGGCATGTGGAGGCTCACCGCCCCGCTCTGGGCCGTGGGGTTCGTCTCCGCCGCCCTGCTGGCCCTCGCCGGGGCCTTCCTCGTGCCGGACGCGATGGAGGCTGAGCGTGAGATCCTCGAGCGCGAGCAGTTCCGGGCGCTGCGCTCCCAGGGCGTCGTCGCGGCCACGGCCGGCAACGCCGAGTTCGTCTCCTTCGAGAACGCCCGGGCGCGCCGGCTCTGGCTCATCGCCCGGCTCGGAGTCACCGCGGGACAGGCCTTCGAAGTCACCGTCCACGGCTTCGATCCCTCCGGACGCGAGGTGCGCACCATTACGGCCCGCTTCGCCGAATTCAAGGAGTCGGGGGGACGCTGGCGCTGGACTTTCCGCGACGGCAGGGACCTGCGTTTCGATCCGGCCACGGGTTCGCTCGTCGCCCAGCCCAGGTTCACGGTGCTGACGCCGGAGGAGTTCGACGAGGATCCCGAGGTCATGGTGCTCGCCGCCAAGGATCCCGACCGGCTGTCCTTCCGTGAGGTGTCGCGTTACGTCGAGCACGCCGGCGAGCGGGGCACCGCGCACCAGTCCGCCTACGTCATGCGCTACCACACCATCCTCAGCGCTCCGGCGGTCTGCCTGGTGGTGATCGCCGTGGCCATCCCCTTCTCCGTGACCGGAGGGCGCGTGAGCCCGATGGTGGGCGTCGCCAAGACTTTCGGACTTTTTCTCGGCTTCTACTTCCTCTCCTCCGTCTGCCGGGCCTATGGGGAGAGCGGAGCCATTCCGCCCGTGCTTGCGGCCTGGCTGCCGGCGACCCTTGTCGCGATCTGGGCCCTTCCGCGCCTGCGCGCCGTCGACTGAATCATGCTGCGTGCCATCCGCATCCGCCCCGGCCGCCCCGTGCGGGCCATGAAGGGGCATCCCTGGGCCTTCCTCGGAGAGGTCGAGGTGGCCGGCGCGCCTCCCGCCGACGGCGACTGCGTCGAGCTCACCGACCCCAAGGGGCGCAGCCTCGGAGCCGGTCTCTGGAACGGGAAGTCGCAGATCGCCTGGAGGCGCTACTCGCGTCGCCCTGTCAGTCTGGACGGTCCGCTGCTGGAGGAGCTGATCACGGCGGCCGTGCGGCGTCGCGGCGACCGTCCGGTCTGCCGCCTGGTGTGGTCCGAGGCCGACAGTCTGCCGGGACTCGTCGTCGACCGTTATCACGACCTGCTCTCGATCCAGGCGCTGACGTGCGGCGTCGACCGTCGCCTCGCCACGATCATCGACGTGTTGCAGCGCTTGCTGAAGCCGCGCGAAATCGTGCTCCGCAACGACGCCGCCACGCGCAAGCTCGAGGGCCTGCGGCAGGAGATCCGCACGGTCTCAGGCAAGCCGCTCGAGCCTTCCTGGATGGAAGTCGGCGGCGTGCAGG
>CAZRPB010000117.1:0-4405 GCA_964601955.1 uncultured Klebsiella sp.
GCCATGACCGGTGGCGTCACCACCAACGCCTCGACCACCGTGACTGTTGCCAGCACCGCCGGCCTCCTGCCGGGCATGGTCGTGAGCGGGACCGGCATTCCCGCCGGCACGACGGTCGCCTCCGTCACCAACGGGACCACGTTCGTCCTGAGCGCCGCCGCCACCGCGGCCGGCTCCTCGCTCGCGATCAGCGCTGCGTCCGTCGTCAATCTCACGAGCACCGGCGACTGGGCCAACATCACCGGCATCGACAGCGCGGGAGCCATCCGTTCCACCGCCGGCGCCAACGTGATCAACGGACAGATCAACCTCGTGAACGCACGTCCCGGGGCGGACAATACGGCCCGTTACTTCGGTGTCGGAGCGGACGCCGGCGCCACGCTCACGATCGGGAACGTCCGTCTCGACCACGCCTCCGGCAACACGAACCGGAATTCCTTCTTCTACCTGCTCGGCAAGGGGACGATCAACCTCGCCGGCACCTTTGACAACACGAACGCCAGCCCTGGAAACCATTTCGTCTATCAGATCGACGACAATGTCGTCAACGTCCTGGCTGCCGACGCCTTCCTCGACAATCAGTACCGCGTCTACCGCGGCATAACCAACATTTCGGGCGCCGGCACCCTTGGCAACGCCGCCTCCCGTCCGGTCATGATCTTCCAGGACGGCAAGATCACTCTCGACAACTCGGGCACCAACACGGCGAACCGTTTCGGCTCGGCCAACCGGACCCTTGACCTTCGGGGCGGCACCCTTGAGGCCGTTCCCAATGCGGCGGCGGTCGTGAACCGCTCCCTCACCGGAGGGTCGACCGTCAACGCTTCGACCACCGTCACCGTGGCCAGCACCGTCGGCCTCCTGCCGGGCATGGTCGTCACCGGCGCCAACATCCCGGTCGGCGCGACGATCGTCTCAATCACCGACGGCACCAAGTTCGTCATCAGCGCCGCCGCCACGGCCGCCGCCACGAACCAGTCCTTCTCGGCCACCACGCAGACCACCCACGCCACTTCGGCCGCGTTCAACCTCCTCCCCGGCGGGGGCACCGTGATCATGGCTTCCGGCGGCCAGCAGCGTCTCACCTTCGGTTCGCTTGCCGTCAACGGGTCCGGCACGCTCAACCTCACCGGCACCTTCGGCACGGCGAACAACCGTCTGACCTTCGGCACGGCCCCCACCCAGGTCAACGGCATCATCCCCCGTCTCACCGTCAACGGCAACGGCTTCGCGACCTACGACGCGACCAACGGCGTGATTCCTTTCACGGCCTTCTCCTCGGCCCAGAACATTCTCTCGGCCTCCTCCACGGCCAACTATCAGGCCACCCGGAGCAAGGCCAATGACCTCACCGGCGCCCAGACGATCAGCTCCCTTGCCTTGACGAGCGACAACGTCGCCCCGTTCTCCCTGGGCGGTCTCGGCGGCTTGATTCCCGCCAACCTCACCATCACGAGCGGCGCCGTGCTCGTCAACGGCGACCCGGTCTCCCCCGGCACCGTTTCCTCCTTGGAGGTGCCCGTCGTCTCATTCGGCGGAACGGAGGGCATCTTCCACGTGGCGAGCGGCCAGACCCTCAACGTGACCTCCGGCATGACCGGCACCGCCGGGCTCACCAAGTCTCTGCCCGGCACCCTGGCCCTTGCGGCGGATCAGTTCGTCACCGGCAACGTCGCCGTCAATGCCGGCACGCTCCGTCTCCGTCAGGGCGGGACGAACACCCTGTGGTACGGCATCGGAGGCCTGATCGTTAACAACGGAGCCACGCTCGACCTCAACGGTGGCGTCCAGTACGCCGGAAACTTCTATTCCTTCGACGCTGACGTGCGCACCAACGCACGGGGTGGTTCGGTCATCAACAGCCGTCCCGCCCAGGCCACTCTGGCCTTCGCCGGCAATGCCTCTTTCAACGGCGTGATCGACGGCAACATCGCCGTCGTCAAGACCAACTCGGGCGGCACAACCAACTTCAATTTCCCCCAGACATACACCGGACCCACCTTCGTCAACGGGAACCTCAACATCTACGACACCGCGTCTCTGCTTGCCACCTCCTCTTTCGACGTTTCTCGCGGCCGCCTCGGGGCCATCAATGACACGGGTTCGCTCTATTACGTCGGTGACCGCGTGAGCGACTCCGCTCCGATCACGCTCCGAGCTTCCGAGATTCTGCTGAACGGACGGCCTTCCACGGTCGTCACTGAGCGTTTCGGCGCCGTGACCCTGGTCGAGGGACTCAACCAGCTTAACATCAACAACGGGGGATGGAACGTTGCCTCCACCAACATCCTGCTCGGCGGACTTTCACGTGCCGTCGGCTCCGCCGCCACGCTCAGGCTCAACAACCTCGGCGGCTACGGGCAGCCCAATGGCGTCAGCGCGAAGGTCGACGGAGGATTGGTGCTCACGAATGACATCGTCGGCCCGTGGGCCGTCATTGACCGGGCCTTCGCCTCTTATGACGCCCAGGCCGGCTTCGTGGGGCTTGGGCAGCCGGGCGGCCGCGGCTACTCCGGCGAAGGGCTCCTTTCCGAGCCGACCGCTTCGGACAACGTCCTCGTGACGACGACTTCCACGGTTTTCCTTCAGGACAACACCACGGTCAATACGCTTAACTTCTACCCTGCGGGCAGCGGAACCATCGACCTCGGAGGACGGAGGCTCACCCTTGCGGGCGGCGGCCTGATGTCCGCCATCGACGCGGATAATCGAACCAACACGTTCCGCAACGGGACGATCACCAGCGGGTTCGCTGGCGGTGACCTGTACTTCCACGTTTCCAACTATGGAGGAACCAACCGCGTCACCACGGTGGACGCAGCCTTCGTCGACAACGGTGCCCAGCCGGTCCGTCTCGTAACCTCCGCGGGCGACGGCGGAACCAGCGTGCTCAACCTCAACGGTGTCAGCACGTACACGGGCGGTACGGTCATCAACCGGGGCACCGTCAATCTCGGCGCGACCGCGTCCCTCGGGTCCGGGGGACTGGAGCTCGTGCAGGGCTCCCTGGTCCAGGCAGCCGGAGGCGTGATTCCCGTCCAGTCCGTCACGGTCGGCGGCGGTTCGACGCTCACTTTGGCCAACCAGGCCAATTCTTTCAGCTCCTTGACCGTCCGTAACAACGGCGGGGGCGCGACGGTCAACCTCACGGGAACCCTGACTCTGACGGGTGGCCTCAATGTCACGAGCCGCGACCCCAGCGCGCTTCCTTCGCTGGCCAACGGGACGCTCAATCTCGACGCCCAGTCCGCCGCCGTCTTTGACATCGGCGGTCACGTCGTGAACGGCGTCAACATCGCCCCGGTCCAGCCGTCGCTCAACGTGGTTTCCGTCATCACCAACGGCGGCATCGCCAAGAGCGGTTCCGGCGTCCTTCAGCTCTCCGGACAGAGCACCTTCTCGGGAGGAATCAGCGTCTCCGCGGGCGGCCTCAGCATCGGCGCCAGCACCACGCCCGTCACTGGCACCTTCACCGGCCCCTTCGGCGACGGCGTCGTCACCATGGCCAGCGGTACGCTCCTCCTCGCTTCCGCCGCCAACCTTTCCGTCCAGAACGCGTTCACCTTCGGCGAGAGCGCTCCCGGCGTCGGCAGCGTGGTCTTCGGCGGGCTCAACAGCTTCAATCTGACGGGATCCGCGACCATACCTGCCACGCAGTGGGACGTCGAGGTCACCGCGCCCCAGACCATCGTGTCCATCACGGACATCCTGGGCGACACCTCCACGAGCCTCATCCGCAAGTCCGGTCTGGGGCAGCTGAACGTGGGCGGCTTCGATGGCAACATCGAGGCGACGGGCGGCATCTCCGTGTCCTCGGACGGCAACGGCCGCGGTACGGTTGAAACTCTCTTGATTGGCGGAGACCTGACGGTCACCGGCTCCCTTTCCGTGGCGGTCAACCGCTCCGGATCGGCTCCTTTCGCCCGCAACAAGGTTCTCCGGCGCGACAATCTCTCCGTTCCCGGCAGCATTCTCAGCATCTCGAACCAGTCCGGTTACGGACTGGAGTTCGCCGGAACCACGACCATGACCGGCCCTGCGCACTTCGCGGTCGGCGTGGCCTCGGCCTCCAACCTCAATTCCGGCCTCATCCTTTCGGGCGTCGTGACGGACGGCGTCGACGCCTTCGGTTTCACCAAGTCCGGACCCGGAACCCTCGAGCTCCGCGGAACCAATGACTTCGGCGGAGCGGGCCGGACGATCGACGTTCTCGGTGGCGTGCTCGCCGCCAATTCCGACGCGGCACTCGGCGACGCCGCCAACACAGTCACCCTCAACGCGGACGGCACCGCCAACGTCGGCTTCCGCGCCACGGGGACCTTCACGAGCGGTCGTACCTTCGTGCTGGCTCAGGCCAACAACGCCTTCGAGGTCGTACCGGGAGCCACGCTGACCTTGAGCCAGC
>CAZRPB010000118.1:0-4404 GCA_964601955.1 uncultured Klebsiella sp.
TCACTTCGACCCTCCTTCTCGCCGCCGCCAGCGCCCTGGCCACCGACGGCTATTTCGACCATGGCTATGGCGTTAAGTCCAAGGGCATCGGCGGGGCGGGCGTCGCCTTCGCCCAGGATTCGCTGGCTCCGGCCGCCAATCCGGCGGGCGCGGTGGACATTCCGGACAGCCATCAGGTGGGGCTGACTTGGTTCAAGCCCGACCGCGGCGTCAATGTCATCCCGACTTCCACCTACTTCAACGGCAACCAGGACACCAGCTTCCTCATTCCCGATTTCGGCTACAAGACCACCTTCAGCAACGGGACGGTCTTCGACCTGGCCATCTTCGGCAACGGCGGGATGAACACCGGCTACCAGGCGCCCATGTTCGAGATCGGACAGCCCCCGGTCGTCTCCAACACCTACATGGACATGTCCCAGCTCTTCATCGCCCCGACGCTGGCTTGGAAGCTGGACGGCGGCCATGCGGTCGGCGTCTCCCTCATTTTCGCCGGACAGCGCTTCAAGGCCGCTGGCTTCGAGGATTTCAACATCCCGAACGCCGGGTATGACACCTCCTGGGGAGGCGGCATGCGGGTCGGCTGGACCTGGCAGGCGAACGAGAAGCTCAAGCTCGGCGCAACCTATCAGACGCGTCTGATGATGACCGAGTTCGACAAGTATGCCGGGCTTTTCGCCGACGCCGGCGACTTCGACATCCCTTCCAATTTCGCGGTCGGACTCGCTTACAAGGTCGACCCCGCCGTGACCTGGGTCTTCGACATCGGCCGCATCCTCTACAGCGAGGTCAATGCGGTCGGCAATCTCGGCAACGCTTCCGGCGCGTTCGGCGCGGCTGACGGCCCTGGCTTCGGCTGGCGCAATGTCACGGTCATCAAGACCGGCTTCTCCTGGGACGTGAATCCCGACCTGACCTTGCGCGTGGGATACAACCACGTCACCCAGCCCATTCCGGAGTCTGAGACCTTCTTCAATCAGCTGGCCCCCGGCGTGGTGCGTCACCACGCCACCGCCGGCGCCACCTGGAAGTGGACCGCGGACACCGAGATCTCATTCTTCTACGCGCACGCGTTCGAGGAGGAGGTCATCGGAACCAACCTGATCGGACTGCGCATGAAGCAGGATTCGGTCGGTCTCAGCCTCAACTGGAAGCACTGATCCGTTCAGACGCGTTCGAGCCGCACCGGATAGGTGCGGCCGGACGCGAATTGGGCGACGACCAGCGACCCGTCAGGGTTCGCCATGGCGTCGTGCGGGTGCAGGAAGGCGTCAGTGTCGTTGCGCATGCGTTGCAGTCCTCCCGAGGCGTCCTTGGTCGGTGCGGTGCCGCCGACGTTGGACACGAGCTCGAGGTTGCGGTCGAGGATGGAAAGGAAGCCGCGGCTATTGCGGTCCTTGGGCCAGTTGTCGGCGAGGTGGGCCACGAGGTAGTGCTGGCCCATGCGGCGGATCTGGCGCGGGTTGCCTCCCGGCAGGTCGGTCTGCGACAGCTTGCGTCCTTCGAGGTCGAGCCGGAGGAGATATTGTTGATCGCTCATCGCGATGAGCATCGTCTCGGCTGAGTCGGCGGCCGGGCGGGGGTCCGAATCAATCATGCCGCCGTGCGGTCCCCAGTGCACGATCCCGCCCTCGGGCCCGCCGAGCAGGCGCTTGAACGTGCCGTCAGCCGCGCAGTGCAGGAAGTAGTCCTTGCCGTAGCCATCGAGGACGTAGAACTCGCCGTCGGACCGATGGAGGGTCCAGGAAGGGCGGTATTCGGTCTCCTTGCCATACTTGCCGGTCCCGGCGGGCAGGCGCCATTCCGCCACGACCTCGCCCTGCAGGGACATCTTGGTGACTGTGTGAAGGTTGAGGTCGGTGATGAAGAGGAACTCGCCCCGTGGCGTCGTGACCAGGGAGAGCCCGTGAGCTCCGGGAAATTTGCGCGTGCTCCATTTTTCGACCAGCCGGCCGCGGTCATCGTAGAAGATGACGTTGTTGGCGACGTGGTTGGTCAGCAGCACGATGCGACCGTCCGAGGTGCGAGCCAGTCCGTGGCAATCGTTGACCGGCGTCCTGTCGTCCAGCACGCCCCAGCCGGGGACTACGCGATACTTGAATTCGCCTTGGCCGAGGACCCCTGAGGCGGAGCCGGCCGCGAAGGCTTTTCCGACTGCGCCGTGCCAGATGCCGCCGGCGAGGGCGGCCTTGAGGAAGGAGCGGCGGCGCATCATCGTGGAATGGAGCGGTAGGAGCGTCCGATGGCCTCCACCTTGGGCCATTCCTTGGCGATGCCGCTCCAGGCGAAGGTCATCACGCCCGTGGAGGGCGCGGCCAGGCCGTGGCGGATGGTTTCGCCGACCTCCTCGACCGGCACGCGTTCGCCCCAGTCGGAGACCTGCACGATGGGCCAGATGAACTTCTTCTCACCCGGTTCGCCGGCGATGCCGAGCAGCCGTCCGAGCTTGGCGGTCTGCCGCGAGATCCAGACGGGATCTCCGGCGTGCCCGAAGCGCGCGTGGTAGGGCATGATGCTGAACACGTCGAGGTAGGGCGCCTGGGCGCGCAGGTCGATGGCCAGTTTGTGACGGATGGCGCCGTCGCGTTCGTCCTCGCCCCAGGGGCAGTGGAAGGTGCCGAGCAGAGCGCGCGGACGGGAGCGGTCGAGGATCTCGCGGTATTCTCGCACCCAGTCCGTGAAGACCGAGCAGCGGTAGGCCGTCCAGCGGTCACGGTGCTCGCTGAGCAGCAGATCGGCAGCCTTGGCGGGGTCCGAGGGCAGGCGTATGCCCGTCGACTCGGTGAATCCTCGAAGGGCGGCGGGGCAGAAGTCGGTGTCGGGCAGTTCCGGCTCGGCCTGCTCCCAGGCGGCGTGCGCGTGATGGTAGTCCAGCCAGATGCCGTCGATGTCGAAGGTCTCCAGCACGCGTCGGAACTCCTGCATGCGGTCGCGTCGGTAGCCTTCATGATGGGCGCTGACGCCCTGCCAGCCGGACGGGGCGGGGCAGGGGCGTCCTTCGCGGCCGACCGGCGCGGCATCGGGATGCTGGCGCAGGAAGGAGGCCAGGTGCATCGAGTTGAACTCGGCGTAGACCTTCAGGCCCAGCTCACGGTGACGCGCGATCTGGTCGGCCTTCAGTCCGCCCGAGCCGACCCAGACCGCGTCGATGCCGTAGTCGGAAGGCTTCTCGCCGCGCTCCAGAACCTGCGTCAGGAAGCCTCCGTAGACCCCCGTGACCTTGGGGCGGCGCGTCGTCGCAGCGCCCGCCGAGCATCCCGCCGCCAGTCCGGCCGCAAGCGGGGCGGCGGTGGCGAGGAAGGCGCGACGGTCAGGCATGGATCAGGGACGCAGCACGCGCACGCGGTGGTTTTCCGAGTCACCGATGAAGATGGAGCCGTCCGCGTCGGCCCAGACCCCGTGAGGGCGGGCCAGGCCGCACTTCAGGGGGTCGCCGTCGGGACCGTCGTGCTTCTTGCCCGTGCCCACGGCAAGCTCGAGCCTGTCAGTGGCCGCCCGGTACACCCGGATCGAATGGCTTTCCGTGTCGACGATCCACGCGTCACCACGGGCGTCGACCGCCACGCCCTTCGGGCCGTTGAGCGTCGCCTGCTTGGCGGGCTGGGATTCGGCCGTGAAGCCCTTCTTGCCCGTGCCGACCACGTGACGGATGACGCCGGCCTTCATGTCGAAGCGGAAGACCTGGTTGCCTTCGCGCGTGCACAGCCAGAGGTCCCCCTTGCGGTCGAAGTCGAGCGAGCGCGGGCCGCGCAACGGCGTGCCGCGGATCGCGGCGCCGTCGGGCGTGTCACCGGCCTTGCCCGTGCCTGCGAAGGTCTCGATGCGCTTCGTCCTCATGTCGATGCGGCGGATGACGTTGTTTCCGATGTCGCACACGTAGAGATGCTTCCCGTCCGGCGAGAACTGGATGCTGTGGGGCTGCTTGAGCTGCGCCTTGTCGGCCGGTCCGCCGTCGCCCGAGTAACCGGGCTGGCCCGTGCCCGCCACGGTCGTGATCACGCCGGTCTTCATGTCGATGCGGCGCACCGCGTGGTTCATCATGTCGACCACGAACAGGTTGCCGTGGCGCGGACCGAAGCGCAGCTCATGCGGCAGGTTGAAAGAGGCGTCCTTGGCCGGGCCGCCGTCGCCGGAGTAGCCCTTCTGGCCGTTGCCGGCGATGAGCGAGACCGTGCCGTCCTTGTCGACGCGTCGGATGCGCTGTCCGCCGTATTCGCAATACCAGATCGCGCCGTCGGGGCCGCGGACCACCCCGAAGGGGTCGTTCATCGATGCGGCGGTCGCGGGACCGCCGTCACCCGAGTAACCCTTCTGGCCGTTGCCGGCGAAGGTCGAGACCGTCGCAGCGGACAGAGCGCCGGCGGCGAGGAGCGGAAGGAGACGGAGGAGGTTCATGAGGATGGC
>CAZRPB010000119.1:0-4400 GCA_964601955.1 uncultured Klebsiella sp.
GAACCGAAGGGAGGCATCGACCTGCGTCTCCGACGTTTCATGGACGGCAGGACGGAGGACGGCGAGGCGCTCATCGTCGCCGGCAGCCCGGAAAAAAGCGCGCTGCATCGCGTCATCGCCGAAGGCGAGATGCCCAAGAAGGGCAAGAAGATGCCTGCGGCCCAGCTCGAGACGCTGCGCCGATGGATCGCCGAAGGCGCCAAGGGCGGCGCACCGGAGCCGGACAAGCTTCCGCCCGGCCCCTACTTCACCGAAGCAGACCGCTCGTTCTGGTCGTTCCGCCCGGTGAAACGGCCGGAAATCCCGACGTTCGCCGACGCCCCGGGACTCGGCGCCATAGACGCGTTGCTCCGGGTGAAGCTCAAGGATGCCGGGCTGGACTTCGCGCCTGAGGCCGACGCGGTGACGCTCATCCGCCGGGCGACGCTCGATCTCACCGGACTGCCGCCCACGCCGGAGGAGACCGCGGCCTTCGTAGCCGACCGCTCTCCCGACGCCTTCGCCAAGCTCGTCGAGCGACTGCTGGCCTCGCCCGCCTACGGCGAGCGCTGGGGACGGCACTGGCTGGACGTGGCGGGCTACTCCGACACCAACGGCTACGCCGACGCCGATTCTGTCCGCCCCCACCTCTGGCGGTACCGCGACTACGTCATCAGGGCCTTCAACGCCGACAAGCCCTGGGACCGCTTCATCCAGGAGCAGATAGCCGGCGACGAGCTGGCGGGCGTCACGCTCAACGACGCCGCCACGGCGGTCGGCGACCCCGCCAAGCTCGAAGCCCTCACCGCGACGGGCTTCCTCCGCACCGCGCCGGACGGCACCGGTGACACGGTCGCCGACGTCCAGCTCGCCCGCAACCAGAACGTGGCCGACACCCTGCGGATCGTGACGACCTCGCTGACCGGGATGACCGTGGCCTGCGCCCAGTGCCACGACCACCGGTACGACCCCATCAGCCAGGCCGACTACTACCGGCTGCGCGCGGTCTTCGATCCGGCGCTGGACTGGCGCAAGTGGCGGACGCCCGCCCAGCGCACGGTGTCGCTCTACACGGCGGCCGACCGCGCCAAAGCGGCGGAAATTGAGAAGAAGGCCGCGGCCATCGACGCCGAGGCGGCCAAGATGTACAAGGACGCCCTCGACGTGATCTTCGAGAAGAAGATCCTCGAGGTGCCCGAGGCCGAACGGGCCGCCTACCGCGTGGCGCGCAACACGGCCGCCTCCAAGCGCACGAAGGAGCAGGCCGCGCTGCTCAAGAAATACTTCTCCGCGCAGGCCACCTTCGGCCTGGACCTCTACGACAAGGCGGCGGACAACAAGGTCGTCGCCAAGCGCGCCGAGGCCACGGCCCTTCGCGCCACCAAGCCGGCCGAAGGCCTCGTGCAGGCCGTCCTCGAGGCGCCGGGCGCGGCGCCGGTGAGCGAGATCCACCACCGCGGAGACTACGGCCAGCTGAGGCAGCCCGTGACCCCGGGTGACATCTCCGTCGTGGGCGCGCCCGCGCTGCCGGTCGACGACCCCGCCCTCCCCACCACCGGACGACGCCTCGCCTACGCGAAGTGGCTGACTTCCGGGAAGCATCCGCTGGTCGGACGCGCCCTGATGAACCGCGTCTGGATGCACCACTTCGGACGAGGCATCGTGAACACCCCGGGCGACTTCGGCGCCCTCGGCGAGCGCCCGTCGCATCCCGAACTGCTCGACTACCTAGCCGCGCGCTTCGTGGAGTCCGGCTGGAGCCTCAAGGCGATGCATCGTGAGATGATGCTCAGCCGGGCCTACCGCCAGTCCGCCCGCAACGACGCCGCGCGCGAGGCCGACCCTGACAACACGCTCGTCGGCCGCTTCCGCGTGCGACGACTCGACGCCGAGACCATCCGCGACTCCATGCTCGCGGTGACCGGCAAGCTCAACCCTCAGCGCTTCGGCGAACCCGTGACCGTGGGCAAGACCGGCGACGGACGCATGATTCCAGGCGTCGAAACGCGTAACGCTAACGGCGACGTGACGAAGGTCGACACGTCATCCCCTGCCGTCTTCCGGCGCTCCGTCTACCTGCAGCACCGCCGCACGGGTCCGGCGACGGCACTCGCCACCTTCGACCTGCCGGAGATGGAGCCCAACTGCGAGCGACGCGACTCCACCACCGCGGCGACCCAGTCGCTCTTCCTGATGAACGACGAGTTCATCATCGAACGCGGCAAGGACCTCGCCGCCCGCGTGATCAAGGAGTACCCGGAGGACGTCGTCGCCCAGATGCGCACCGCCTGGCGTCTCACCCAGGGACGCGAGCCGTCCGACGTCGAGCTCAAGGAGTTCCGTCGGCTCCTCGACGAGCAGACCGCCCACTTCACGAAGCTCTCGCCCGCCAAGCCCGTCGCCGACGCCTCCCTCAAGGAGAAAGTCGGTTCCTCCAAGCGCAAGGCCCCCTTCCCCGCCCCCGTGGCCGAGAACCGCGGCGCCCACGTCGACGCCCTCGGCTCCCTCTGCCAGGCGCTGCTCGCTTCCAACCGATTCCTCCATGTCGAATAAGCTCCCCGCCGGACTCTGCTCCCGACGCCACTTCCTCGAAGCCGGCGGATTCGGCCTCGGCACCCTCGGCCTCGCCACGCTGCTCCGTCACGACGGCCTGCTCGCGGCGCCCGTCAAGCCGCTGCTCGGCAACGAGGTCTTCGACCTTACGCCGAAGAAGCCGCCGCGCCCCGCCAAGGCCAAGGCGATGATCTCGCTCTTCATGATGGGCGGACCGTCGCAGATGGACCTCTTCGACCACAAGCCGATGCTCACCAAGTGGCACGGCCAGAAGTTCCCGGGCGAGGTGAAGTATGACAATGTCGCCCAGGCTTCCGCCAAGGTGCTCGGCTCGTTCTGGAAATTCTCGCGCCACGGCAAGTGCGGCATGGAGCTGAGCGAACTGCTGCCCCACCTCGGCGGCGTCGCCGACGACATCTGCCTGATCCGCTCGATGAAGTCGGGCGTGAACAACCACCTCCAGGGGATGCTCGCCGTGCAGACCGGACGCATCACCTCCGGCAGCCCGACCATGGGCGCCTGGGTGACCTATGCCCTCGGAAGCGAGACCAAGGACCTGCCGGCCTACGTCGTCATGGGCCACCCCTCGGGCCTGCCGACCTTCGCCAACCAGCACTGGTCCAACGGCTGGCTGCCCTCGGTCTACCAGGGGACCTTCGTCCGCGCCACCGCGCCGCACATCCTCAACCTCGACCCGCCCGCCGCGCTGCAGGGCAAGCCGCAGGAACGCCAGATGGAGCTCCTCAGGGCTCTCAACGCCGAGCACGCCGCCAACCACCCGGGCGAGACCGACCTTCAGGCGCGCATCCAGACCTACGAGCTCGCCGGGCGCATGCAGCTCGCCGCCAAGGAGGCCTTCGATCTCTCCAACGAGCCGAAGCACATCCTCGAGCTCTACGGGGTCGGACGGAAGGAGTGCGACGACTATGCGCGCCGCTGCCTGATCGCCCGACGCCTGATCGAACGAGGCGTCCGCTACGTGCAGATCCTCAACGCCGGACAGAGCTGGGACAACCACGGGTCGATCAAGTCCGCGCTCCCCACCCTCTGCGCCGCCACCGACCGACCCAGCGCGGCCCTCGTGGCCGACCTCAAGCAACGCGGCCTCCTTGACAGCACCATCGTCCATTGGGGCGGTGAGATGGGACGCCTGCCGGTGCTCCAGAACGACGCCGGCGAGGCCAAGTGGGGCCGTGACCACAACACCTACGGCTTCAGCCAGTGGGTCGCCGGCGGCGGCTTCAAGGGCGGCCTGACCTACGGCGAGACCGACGAGTGGGGCCACAAGGCCGTGAAGGACGTCGTGAACCACTTCGACTGGCACGCGACCATGCTGGACTGCTTCGGTTTCGACCACGACAAGCTCGTCTACAAGCGCAACGGCGCCGAGCTGGCCCTCACCAACGGCCAGGCGGCCCGCGTGGTGAAGGAACTGCTGGCCTGAGGGGCGGGGTTGCAAAACCCTGCAGGACGACTTGATTCGGGGCGATGGTCCGCCCCGCCCTGTTGCCCGCCCTGACCGCCTTCCTGTGCGCCTCCGTGCAGGCCGAAATCTCCTTCAACCGGGAGATCCGCCCCATCCTTTCTGAGCAGTGCTTCTCCTGTCACGGGTTCGACGCCAAGCACCGCAAGGCCGACCTTCGTCTGGACACGCGCGAGGGCGCGCTGGCCCACAACGACGGCGTCCGCGCCATCACCCCCGGCGACCCCGAGAAATCGGAACTCTGGAAGCGTCTCCACTCCAAGGACCCCGACGAGGTCATGCCGCCGCCTGAGGCCCACAAGCCCAAGCTGACGGCCAAGCAGCTCGCGACCCTTCGACGCTGGATCGAAGAAGGCGCGCCTTACGAACCGCACTGGGCCTTCAC
>CAZRPB010000120.1:0-4320 GCA_964601955.1 uncultured Klebsiella sp.
GCGACGACCTCGCCCTGGACAACACCGTCATCTTCCGCACCAAGGTCGACAAGCCGGGCTGGAAGCCGCGCTGGAACACCAGGCCCGACCTGGACGTCAGAGGAGTCGACGCAGGCGCCAGTTCCGGACAATCTCGGTGAAGGGACTTCGGCCTCAAGCCTTGGCCTGGCTTACTTCTCTCCCTTGAGGTAGGCCAGAAGATCCGCCAGCTGCTGCTTGCTCAGGCCGGCTTCGAGGCCGGTGGGCATGAGGGAACTGGGCAGGGACTCGAGCTTGGCCAGATCCGAGCGGAGGAGGGTCGATTCGACGCCCAAGGGACCGCGCAAGGTAATCGAGGTCGGGGTGTCGCCTACCAGGACGCCGCTCAGGACACGCCCGTCCTTGGCCTCCGCCAGATAGGCGGTGAAGGCCGGCGCGATCTCGGCGTCAGGATTCACGATGTGGAAGAGGATGTTCTCCTTAGTCTGGCGACGGATGTCGAAGAGGTCCGGACCGACGGCGTGTCCTTCGCGCTCAAGCCGATGGCAGGATGAGCAGAGGGCCTGGAAGGAGGCACGGCCGGCCGCAGGGTCGGGCTTTAGGTCCAAGGACCGCTTGGCCTCGGCCAAGGCCTCAGGACGGACGGATGCGGTCAGCAGACGCTCCGCCTGAGCCTTGATGGCGGGGTCCTTGGAAGCGAGGATCTGACGGCGACGCACGCCCGCGAGGGCGCTGGCGGGCAGTCGCTTGGTCTCCACGGCGGAAAGGACGCCCTTCACGTGGAACGGGACGCCGAGCAGGGACCCGAGCAGGGCGTCACGTCGCGCCGGGGCGAAGCGGGACCAACCTGCCAGCAAAGCGTCGGTGACTTCGGTCTTCGGGTGGGTGACGACGGCCTTGAGCGCGGCCACGGAGAGTTCGGGCACGGACTCATCCTGCGCCAAGGCGAGCAGCGCCTGACCGCTTCGCTCCCAGGGAAGGCGTGAAAGAAGCTTCACCGCGACGACGCGCTCTTCGACGGACTTGGCAGGGTCCGCGGCCACACGGGAGGAATCATCGAGCAGGGACTGGAAGGACGGAGGCAGTCCAGCGACCTTGCGGCCATTGGCGTCAAGATAGCCCGAGAGGATGGCCAGTCGTGCCGACTCGGGAGCCTTCTCGGCGAGGGACAGGTCGGAAGGCGCGGGCAGGGAACGGGCCAGGAAGGCGAGCGTCTCGGCCAGACCTGAGCCGATCTTCCCGCCTTCGGGAAGATGGATGAGCATCGTCTCCAGCACGACGCGCTCACGGCCTTGCACGCCGCTGAGCACCGCGGCGCGCATCCACTTGTCCTCCGAGTCGCGCAGCGCGGCCTGGGCGAGCAGGTGTGCGGCGTCGGGCGTGGCCTCGCCGCCGAGCCGGATGACGCCCTCGAAGAGCTGTCGCGGGGTCTTCGCCCCGAGGTGGGTCTCCAGCGGGTCCGGGGCGAGCTTGGCGGCCGGACGGGATTCGGCCCTGACCCTCCAGATGCGCCCGAGACTCTTGCCGGTCTCGAAGTCGGTGTGCTTGCGCACCTCCTCCGAAAGGTAATCCGGGTGCTCGATGACCTTGCGATACATGTCCGCGACGTAAAGGGCTCCCTCCGGACCTCGGGCGATGAACACCGGGCGGAACCAGTCGTCACGGGAGGCCAGGAACTCGCGCCCCGCGTAAAGCGGAGAGGCGGAGAAAGTCGCGCCCCTGGGGGAAAGACGGTCGGCATGGATCAGGTTGCCCGTCGGATCGCAGGAGAACACTGCGTCCTCGCACTCAGGGGTGAGCGCCCCCCTGCCCTGCCAGACGGTGACGCCGCAGGCCGCGCTGAAGGACCCTGCGTGGCCGTCGGCCGTGGTGATGTTGGAACTGATCGGAAAAAGCCTGACGCCGTCATGACCGCCGTTGATGCCGTTGAAGGCGTTGCGCTCGTTGCAGTCCTGCACGGTCTCGCTGAAGGCCAGGCCCGGATTGCGCCTGAGCCACTTGGAATCAAAGACCACGTGCTGCACGGGGACGCGGTTCATGCAGATGAAACGGTTGCCGGCGGCGTCGAAGCTGATGCCGAACTGGGAACGGCCGTCGACCGCCTGGACTTCGAGCGTCTCGGGATGGAAACGGACGTCGGAAGTCATCTTGAGGGCGGGACGCTCAGGATGGGACGGACACGTGACCAGGCCGCCGCTGAGACCGGCCGCGAGGTAAATCCAGCCGTCAGGCCCCGGGGTCGGATCGTTCACCCGCAGCTGGGTGCTTCCGGTCGTCGCGAAGCCGGTCAGCAGCACCTTGCGCTCGTCGGCCATGCCGTCTCCGTCGGTGTCCTTCAGGAACAGGACGTCAGGAGCGCAGGTGACGATGAGTCCGCCCTTCCAAGGCAGGACGCCGTTGGGGAAGGTCAGCCCGTCGGCGAAGACGGTCCGCTTATCCATGAGTCCGTCACCATCGGCGTCCTCCAGCAACGCGATCACTCCGGCGGGCTTCTCGCCCTCCTTCGGTCCGATCGGGTAGCCGCGGTTCTCCGCGACGAACAGCCGACGCTCGCCGTCGAAGGCGATGGCGCAGGGCGAAGCCGTGAGCGGCTCGGCGGCCACGAGCTCGACCTTCAGTCCGGGCGCGGCCTCGAACGCCTTGAGCGCCTCCCCCGGAGACAGGGGGCTCTGGACCGGCGCGCTCGCGAGCAGGATGGAGGCGAAAAGGATCACTTCAGCTGAGGGGGCTGGTTGCCATAGAGCCAGGGCCTGCCGACCGGCGCCTTGGGCGGGACGGGAAGCGGCATCGGCTTGAAGCCCTTGGCGAGGGCGACGCCCGCTTCCATCATCTGCGTGCCGGCGGTGACCTCCAGGTTGCTGTAGCTGGTCAGGCGCGTCTCGTAGCCGCCGCCGTTGGGCCCGAAGGCCTCCTCATCGGGCACGTAGCCCACGATGCCGTTGCAGAGCTCCACGGGGAAGGTCAGCGGAAAGCCGCTGCGCTTCTTGAGCTGAAGGCCGTAGGAGACGAAATATTCGGCGGGATTGGAGATGCACACCACCGGACCGACCTGGATGGCCTGGACCTCGACCTCGACCTTGGGATGCTTGGCGATCAGGGCGTCGAGCATCAGCGTCTCCTTCGCCCAGACCCAGTCGGGGTTCTTGGGAGTGTCCTTGAGGATGAGCTCACGGGCCGCGGTGACGCGTTCGGGAGCGGGCACGCGCCTGGGGATGTCCCAGACCTTGCTGGCGGCCGCGACGGGCGCGTCCTTGACCCGGACGCGGGACATGCCGAGCAGGACCTTGAGCGCTTCGGCCCCGACCCGTCCTCCGACGAACTGGCTCCAGTCGTCGGCCGCGGGACTGACGGTCGGGTCGAGGTTGTCCACCTGGGTGATGTCGCCGCAGGCGCCCTGCAGGAAGACGACCTTGGCGTCGGCTCCGTAGTAGCCCTGGATGACCTTCTCGGTGTACCGGATCCAGCTGGCGCCGATGCCGCCCGAGGAGGTCGTGGCATGGCAGGCGAAGTTGACCACGCAGCCCTTGAAGGCGCCCTTCAGGTCCCAGACGCCGATGACGCCCACCTCGGGATCCACGGGATTGGCGTATTCGACGTTGTCAGGGTTGTTCTTGCCGGGATGGGAGAACGAGAGGCCGTTCTTCATGCGCACACGCCGGTTGAAACCGACGGTGGCCTCGTGTCCGGAACCGAAGCCCGTCTGGGCGGGCTCCTTCGCGGCGTCGGCCGCCACGACCGCGGCGACCATCGCCTCGAGGACGCGGGCGAGGTACTTGGCGTCGGCGGCGGAGGACTTGTTGTAGGCAAGGTCCTTCACCAGGTCGTCGGCGTGGTCGTATTCGCCGGGCTGCACCATGCCGATAGGTCCGGCTGAATGCGTGTGCGAGGCGCCGATCATCACGTCGGCGACGCCGCAACGGGCCACGATCTGCCGACGGGCGGCGAGGACCAGGTCCCGCGGCACGATGAGCGCGTCGAGTCCGACCAGCGCCACCCGACGCTTGCCGTCATCGAAGACCGAGGCGCGCACCTTGCAGGGATCGGTGATGACCTTGGAGAACGACTTGCCGTAGCCGCCGGGGACTTCCAGACCGACCTCGGGCGTGATGTCACGCTCGGCGAAACCGACCTTGAGTTCGGCTCGTGCGCAGACTGCGGCAAGGGCCAGGAAGAGGCAGGCGGCGAGACGGGGTGAGCTCATGGCCAGAACATGAAGCCCATTTGCAATTGTGGCAAACCCGCGGGAGCGTCCTTTTCAGCCGAATGGATGCGTAAATGCGTGCCGACGGGGGCCGTTCACTCGTGGAACCTGATCCGGGGCTTGGGGGCCTTGGCCGGGGC
>CAZRPB010000121.1:0-4296 GCA_964601955.1 uncultured Klebsiella sp.
GTCGTCAGCAGGTGCTCGTCGACCGGCCCGACCTGACGGTGATCGAGGATTTCGGGCATCATCCGACGGCCCTCGACGTGACGCTCGAATCCCTGCGCGCCCGTTATCCGCGTCACCGCCTCGTCGCCTGCTTCGAGCCGCGCAGCAACACCGCCGCCCGCAAGGTCATGCAGGACGCCTTCCGCGAGGCGCTCAAGAAGGCCGATGAGGTCTTCCTGGCTCCGCCCCATCGCGCCGACAAGCTCGGCGAAGAGCGTTTCGACAGCGCCGGCGTGGCCGCCGCGCTCACCGCCGCCGGCAAGCAGGGGTTCGCCCCGGCTTCGAACGACACCTTGCTCGCCGAACTCACCGCGCTCGTGAAGGCCGACCGTTCCCCGCGTTGCGTCGTTTTCTTCTCGAACGGCGCCTTCGGCGGTATCATCAGGAAGTTCGCGCAGACCGTCTGACCATGGAAGCCTTCCTCCGCTCGAAAAAAGCCGTCTGGCTGATGATCCTCGCCGACGTCCTCGCCGTCCTCGGCTGGTTCATCGTGAAGCTCAACGGCGGGACGGAGCTGCACTTCCCGCTCTTCGGTCTCTCCGGTCTCGTGCTTTGGAACCTGTTGTTCTTCTGGTCCCGGGCCCAGCTGAACGCCAAGTCCTAAGACTAGTCGAGCAAGCCGAGCGCCTGCCGGGCTTGCGCAGAGTCCTGCGCGATCTGCGCCTGCAGGGCGGCCAGGTCGGCGAATTTCCTCTCGGGACGAAGACGCCGGAGCCAGCGGACGCGCAGCGCGTCACCGGTCGTCGGCGCGGCGCCACGCAGCACGTGGGCTTCGAGCAAGGGGGCGACGGGGCCGATCTCGACGGTGGGGCGGCGTCCGTAGTTCGCTACGGCGGGCAGGGCCTCGCCGCGGAAGACCAGTTCGACCGCATAGACGCCGAAGGCCGGCCTCAATTCTGGCTCCCAGGCCAGGTTGACCGTGGGGAAGCCGATGGTGCGTCCGATCTTCCGGCCTTCGATGACCCTGCCCTCGGCCTCGTAGGGCCGGAGCAGCATCGCGTTCGCCAGTTCAAGTTCGCCGTCGGCCAGGCATTGCCGGATCCGCGAGCTGCTGACGGCCTCGTCGGCCAGGCGCACCGCGGGCACCGGCCTGACTTCGATGCCCAGGTCCCGGCCGTGCGCGACGAGGGTGCCGACGTCGCCGCCCCGTCCGCGGCCGTAGCGGAAATTTTCTCCGACGTGGACCGAGCGCAGGGCGGGGAAGGTCTTGCGCAGCCAGGCGGGGAAGTCCGCCGCTTCGATGGCGGCGTGCTCGGCGTCGAAGGCCTGTCGGTGGACGAAGTCCGCGCCCGCCTCGAGCAGCCGCTCCTCGTTCTGGCCCGCCTTGAGGATGGCCGGCGTGGGGCTTTCCGGGCGCAGCAGCCGGCTCGGATGCGGGTCGTAGGTCAGCGCTCCCGCCACGCCGCCCTCGGCGGACGCCGCGTCGCGGGCGGAGCGCACCACCGCCCGATGGCCGAGGTGCACGCCGTCGAAGGCGCCCAGCGCGAGGTGCAGCCCTTGCCGGCTCATGAAGGTGAAAGCAGCCGTTCCGGGCTGACGAGGCGGGAGCGCAGGCCGGTCTCGTCCATCGCGCCGAGCGCCTGCAGTGAGGCGGCTTCTGCCACGTCAATCCGGCCGGACCTGGTCCGGCGCAGCATGGAGAGGTGTGCTCCGGGGCCGAGCCGCCGACCGAGGTCGTGGGCCAGCGTGCGCACGTACGTGCCTTTGCTGCAGCGGACCCGGAAGTTGATCCGCGGACTTTCCCAGGAGAGCAGCTCGAACTCCGAGATCGTGATCGGCCGTGGCTCACGGGCGACTTCGACCCCTTTGCGCGCGAGGTCGTAAAGCTTCCGCCCGCCGATCTTCTTCGCCGAGTGCATCGGCGGCACCTGGGACTGGTCGCCGACCATCGTCGCCATGGCTTCCCGGACCTGGTCCTCCGTCAGCGTCGGGACCGCGTTGGTCTCGACGGCCTTGCCTTCGGCGTCCTGCGTGTCCGTGACCGTGCCCAACGTGGCTTCGCCCAGATACTCCTTGTCCTGGGCCATCAGGAGGTCCGAGGCCTTGGTGGCCCTTCCCACCAGGACGATCAGGAGGCCGGTCGCCATCGGATCCAGCGTGCCCGCGTGACCCACCCTGCGCGTGCCGTAGAGCCTGCGGACGCTGTCCACCACGTCATGGGAGGTGCAGCCTCGGGGCTTGTCCACGAGGAGCACGCCGTCAGGCCCGTTCTCCGTCACGTTCATCCGGCGGAATGTTCGCGGACGTGCCTGACGACCGTGTCGATGATCCGGTCACCGTCGCGGTCGATGCTGCATCCGAGCATGTTGAAGCCCGCGGCCAGCACGTGTCCGCCGCCGTTGAGCTTGGCGGCCAGCAGGTCGAGCCGCAGCCGGGAATCCCGGCCCCGCAGGCTGCCGCGGACGCCGTCGGCGCCTTCCTCAAGGAGCACGGCGACCTCGACGCCCTCCACGGACCGGGGGAATTCGACCAGCCCCTCCTTGTCCTCCTTGGTGGTGCCGGTCGCGGCGTAGTCGGCCTGCCGGATTTCGCCGGAGCAGATACGGCCGCCGTCATGGAAGCGCAACGAGGACAGGAAGCGCTGCGTGAGGGCCAGCTTCCCGCGTGACTCCTGCTCGAACACCCTGAAGTTGGCCTCCGCCGGGTTCGCCCCGAGACGAAGCAGTCGGGCGGTCAGCTCGAGCAGCTCGGGGGTCACGCTGGCGTAGGAGAAGCGCCCCGTGTCGGTGAGGATGCCGAGGTGGAGCGCCTTGGCCGTCGCCGCATCCACCTTGAGGGCGAGAATCTCAGCGCAGGCCGCCAGCACGTGGCATGTTGCGGCTGCATCCTTCACCACGGCGTTGTAGGTGCCGTAGGAGGGGTTGGAGGCATGGTGATCCACGTTGCCCAGGATGCCCGCGGGGAATCGGGTGAGCAGTTCCGTCCCGATGCGGGACGCATCGGCACAGTCCACTGCGACGGCCAGCCGGTCCGTTTCCCGGTAATCGGCTCCTTTGATGAAGGTCACGCCCTCCGCATAGGCCTCCAGATTGGTCGGCACGCGGTCCCGATTGACGCAGACGGCGTCCACCCCCTCGGCTTGAAGCATGCGGCAGAGGGCCACCTGGGAGCCGATGCAGTCCCCGTCGGGCCGCATGTGCCCCAATACGGCGGCTTTGCGTCCTTTAAGCGTGCTTAGGACTGACTTAAGGGCCTCGGCGGCCTCCTGCATGCTGGTGCCCATCTTGGTGAACGTGAGCAAACAGGGGCCGTACGGGGCTGGCAAAGGGAAAAGCCGCACCGGCCGGCGCATCAGGGGGTCGCGCTTGAACCTGCCGCGACCTCGGGCATAGTCCCTGCTACATCCGACGCAGACGCCCATGGACAAAGAAAACAACAAGAACTTCACGCCCCGGGCCCGCAAGGTGATCGAGTTGGCCCGCGCCGAGGCCCGCCGGTTCAATCACAACTATGTCGGCACGGAGCACATCCTCCTCGGGCTGATCAAGCTCGGCGAGGGCGTCGCCGTGAACGTCCTCGGTCGCATGGGGCTGGACCTCAAGACCGTCCGCGCCGCCGTTGAGAAGCAGGTCGGGGAGGGACCTGAAGAAGCGAAGAGCCCCGAATCCATCCCCCTCACGCCTCGGGTGAACAAAGTCTTCGCGCACGCGGCGACCGAGGCTCGCAATCTTGGACACGCTTACGTGGGCACGGAGCACATCCTGCTCGGCCTGCTCAAGGAGGGCGAAGGCGTCGCGGCCCGGGTGCTCCAGCAGCTGGAGGTCGACCTCGAGCGCTGCCGCAAGGAGATCCTTTCCGACATCGACCCTTCCGCCTCCGGCGACTCGGAGTCCAAGGGGGCCGAAGGCGAGTCCCAGGGCGAATCGGAGCAGGGTGAGGAACCCCCGGCACGCAAATCCGAGGAAGGCGGCCGGCCCGGCAGGGGCGAAAGGCTGTCCCTGCTCAAGACCTTCGGGCGTGACCTGACCGAGCTGGCCCGCGCGGGCGAGCTCGACCCCGTCATCGGACGCAAGGAGGAGATCCGTCGCGTCGTGCAGATTCTCTGCCGCCGCACCAAGAACAATCCCGTGCTCATCGGCGAGGCCGGCGTCGGCAAGACCGCCATCGTCGAGGGACTGGCTCAGGAGATCGTCGCGGGCGTGGTGCCCGAGATCCTTCTCGACCGCAAGGTCATCACCCTCGACCTCGCCCTCATGGTGGCCGGCACCAAGTACCGCGGCCAGTTCGAGGAGCGCATCAAGGGCGTGATGGACGAGA
>CAZRPB010000122.1:0-4181 GCA_964601955.1 uncultured Klebsiella sp.
GCCGCAGCCTCGCCGGCTGGGAGGGGGACGTCGCCTGGTGGCGCGTCGAAGCGGGTGAGATCCGCGGCGGGCGTGACGGCGAGAAGGTGCCGAGCAACCTCTTCCTGGCCACCGAGAAGTCCTATCAGAACTTCGAGCTCACGCTGAAGGTCAGGCTGAACGGCACCGGATTCGTGAACGGCGGAATCCAGATCCGCAGCGTGCGGGTTCCCGGCAGCACGGAGATGTCCGGCTACCAGTGCGACTACGGTCCGGGCTGGTACGGCAAGCTCTACGACGAGAGCCGGCGCAACCGCGTCATTTCCGACGTGCTCGACGCGGCCGCGCTCAAGGCCGCGGTCAGGGAGGGCGACTGGAACGAGTACCGCATCCGCGCCGAGGGTCCCCGCATCCGCACCTGGATCAACGGCGTGCAGGCCCAGGACTACGTCGAGAAGGAGCCCGGCATGGCGCAGGACGGACGCATCGGCATCCAGCTCCATTCGGGCGGGGTGGCCGCCGTGCAGGCCAAGGACGTGATGATCGAGGAGCTGCCGCCGACGCCGGGCGCCGCCACCTGGGCCTCGCTGCCGCCCGTGAAGCCTCCGGCGCCCAAGGCCAAGGCCGCGCCCAAGGCCGCGACCCGCGACATCAGCTACAACGCGGTCGAAGGCGTGCGCCGCACCGCCGAGGAGCAGCAGAAGCTCTTCCGGCTGCCCGACGGCTTCACGATCGAGCTCGTCGCCAAGGAGTCCGACGGCTTCGGCAAGTTCATCATGCTCGTGTTCGATCAGCGCGGCCGCGCCTGGTCCAGCACGGCGCTGGAGTATCCGGTCGACGCCAACGAGAATCCCGCCGCGGCGGAGGCGCTCTACAAGTCGAAGGCGCGCGACAAGGTCGTGGTCTTCGACACGCCCTTTGCCCCCGGCCCGCAGAAGCCGCGCGTCTTCGCCGACGGGCTCGCCATTCCCGAGGGCGTGCTGCCCCACCGGGACGGCGCGGTGGTCCAGCATGGCCGTGACGTGGTGTTCCTGCGCGACGCGGACGGCGACGGCCGGGCGGACTCGCGGCAGGTGCTGCTGAGCGGCTTCGGCATCCAGGACAGTCACCTCTTCCCGCACCAGTTCACCCGCGCGCCCTGGGGCTGGTTCTGGCTCGCGCAGGGCGCCTTCAACAGCGGCAAGGTCGTCACGACCAAGGGCGATGTCACGGACTTCCCCAACACGCGCATGGCGCGTTTCCGTCCGGACGGCAGCTTCTTCGAGCCGACCAGCACCGGCCCCTGCAACATCTGGGGGCTGGCCATGACGGGCGAGGGCGAGGTCTTCATCCAGGAGGCCAATGACTTCGGCTACCCGGTGATGCCGTTCCACGAGTACGCCTGGTATCCGGGCTGCGCGGACCGTCTGGCGAAGTCCTACCAGCCTGCGTTCCCGGTGCAGGCGCCCGATTTCAAGATGGGCGGCACGGGCCTGAGCGGGCTGGCGCTTTCCGACGCCGGCGTCTGGCCCAAGGGCTTCGACGGGGTGATGTACGTCGCCAATCCGATCACGTCCAAGGTGAACGCGGTGCGCCAGCATCGCGCGGGCTCCGGCTACCGGCTCGAGAAGCTCGAGGACCTGGTGAGCTGCGAGGACCCGTTCTTCCGTCCGATCGCCATGACGATGGGTCCCGACGGCTGCCTCTACGTGGTCGATTGGTACAACAAGATCATCAGCCACAACGAGGTCGCCCGCAACCACCCCGACCGCGACAAGCAGTCCGGCCGCATCTGGCGCATCCGTCCCAAGGGCTTCACGCCGGCCGCGGTTCCGGATTACACGAAGCTGACGTCCGCCGAACTCATCGCGCGCCTGGGCTCGAAGATCGCCGCCGACGCCCACCTCGCCTGGCAGACGCTCGCCGACCGGCGCGATGAAGGCGAGGCCCTCGAGGCCGCGCTTGCGGCGATCGCCGCCGACGCCTCCGCGCCCGCCGCACGGCGCATCCAGGCCCTCTGGGTGCTGGGCGAACATGGCCGCAAGATCGCCCCGCTCGCGTTGCGTCTGCTTTCAGACGCGAACCGCAACGTCCGCCGTGAGGCCGTGAACGGCATCCGGCATGTCGGCGCCTGGGAGCCGCACCTCGGCGCCCTGACCGCGCTGGCTGAGGACCCTGACGCGGAAGTCCGCGCCGCCGCCATCAAGACGCTGGGCGAGGCTTCGGCCAATTCTTCCGTCGCGCTCGGCGCCCTGATGGCCTTCGCCCGGCCGTCATTGGACGGGCCGATGGCTCCGGACCGGAAGGGCCAGCCCGCCAAGGTCGGCGTGGCCTATGAACGCGAGTTCGAGCGCTTCCTCGTGCGCATGTATCTGGAGCGTCAGCCCGCGGCGGTCGCCGCCTTCCTCGCCTCCGACGCCGCCCGGTCGCTGCCCGCGGAGGGACGCATGTTCGCCGCGCTCGCGCTCGACCCCAAGGTCGGCGCGCCTCTCGTCGCCCAGCTGGTCGGGCAGCTCTCCCGCGCGCCCGGCCCGGACGAACTTCTCGCCGTGGCCAAGACTTTGGACCAGCCGGAGAGCGCAGCGGTCTTGCGCAAGCTGCTGGCCGATGCGTCGGTGCGCGTCCGCGTGGTCGAGCTGCTGCTCGCTTTCCGCACCGACCTCGACGCCGCCAAGGTGGGCCCCGTCGTCGCCGAGGCGGCCCGCACGCTCCTCGCGCAGGACCCTGCGAACCGGTCGATGGCGGTCCAGCTGATTGGCGGCTTTCAGCTCACCGCGTTCGAGGACGACGTTCTGGCGCTCCTTGGTCGCGAGGATGCCCGCAAGGAGGCCCTCGTCGCCCTCCAGCAGCTGCGCACGTCCAAGCCCTCGGCCCTCCTGCCGTTCATCGGCAAGTCCGCGCCCGACGTGTCGCGTCTCGCGCTCGCCGCGCTCGTCGCCTCGCGTTCCGATGAGGCGCCCGGCCTCGCGCTGAAGCTCTACCCCGGGCTCGACCTCAACGACCGCAAGGCCGTGCTCGAGGGACTCAGCGGAACCAAGGACGGAGCCAAGGCCGTGGCCGGCGGTCTGGCTGCGGGCCTCGTGGCCGCCGCGGAGGTCGATCCTTCCGCGGCCGAGAAGCTCGCCATCGCACTCGGCGACGGACCCGAGCTCGCCGACGTCTCCGCCCGGCTGGGCGGCGTCTTCCGCAGCGTGCTGGTGCTCGACGGTTCCAACGATGCCGTCGCCCGGGGCGGGCTCGCCCTCAAGGGTCCGTTCACCGTGGAGACCTGGGTGCGTCTCGACGGCAAGGTCGACAACAACGACAGCATCCTCGGCGCCCCGGGCGTGCTGGACCTGAACTTCGCCGGCGGCATCTTCCGCGCCTACCTGGGCGCGCAGATCCATGACGCGGTCGTCTCTTCCAAGCCGATTTCCTCCGGCATATGGACCCATGTGGCCGTCACGCGCGACGCGCAGGGCGTGCTGCGTCTCTTCCAGGACGGCGAACTCACCGGCACGGCCAAGGCCGCCCATGGCCATGACCTTGCCGGGCTCACCGTCGCCTGGTCCACGCCGCAGGGCGGCACGCAGGGCGCGCTCGCCGAGTACCGCGTCTGGAACGTCGAACGCAAGCCCGCCGAAGTGCGGTCCCACATGACCCGCACCTTCGCCGGCGAGAAGACGGCTCCGGCCGGCCTCGTGTTCCTTTCCGCCGCCGGTGACGCCGCCTGGGGCAAGCTGGGCAAGGGAGCCCGCATCGCGCGCACCACCGACGCGCCCCCGCTCCTCAACGCCGCGCAGTTCGCGGCCTTGGAGGCCAAGACCGCCCGTTTCACCGCGCTCGCCGCCAAGGGCGGTGACGCCGCCAAGGGCAAGGCGCTCGCCGCGCTCTGCCAGGCCTGTCACATGATCAACGGGCAGGGCGGACTGATCGGGCCCAATCTCTCCGGCGCCGGCGCCATGGGGATGGAGGCCGTCATCCGCAACATCATCGACCCCAACGCCGCGATCGAAGCCGCCTACCGCATCTTCCGTCTCGAGACCCGGACGGGCGAGGTCATCGAGGCCTTCTACGTCTCGGAGGACGCCACGGCCTTCGTCATCCGCCAGCCCGGCGGACCCGACCGCCGCGTGCCCAAGGCGGAGGTGCGCTCGACCAAGTATCTTCGCCGCTCGCTCATGCCCGAGGGACTGCTCGACGGCTTCGACGACGGCCAGATCGCCGACCTCTTCGCCTACCTG
>CAZRPB010000123.1:0-4140 GCA_964601955.1 uncultured Klebsiella sp.
GAGTTCGACACGTCCCGCAACCTTCAGCGGCCCGGCAAGGATGCGGACGTGCTGGAGCGGATCCGCTGCGAAATCAGCTCCCCTTGAGCGCTTCGGCGGCGATCTCGTCCCAGAGGGCGTCGATGCGGTCGGGCGGGACGGGTCGCCTGCCGGCTTCCGAGAACCAGTAGCGCGCGTTGGAGAGGTCGCCCTCGATGAGGTGCAGGAGGGCGTGCACCCAGGAGCCGTGCGGGGTCTCGTCATCCTGGGCGATGGCGTGGGCGCGTTCCCAGTCGCCCCGCGCGATCCACCAGAGCGCCTCGGCGGCCGGCGTGAGCTTCGCGGGAGGCGCCTCCTGCGCCTTGGCCGACTCTCGCAGCTGCGCCGGGGTCATGCGGTCACTTCTTCTCCGCGGGCTTGCCGGGCGCGAGCGGGCGGTCCTGCGCGGCGATCACGGCGCGGTTCATGGGCCACTCGGGATTTTCCTTCGCCTCCCAGAGACGGAGGTCGCTGATCGATCCTTCCGGTCCGGTCACGACCATGAAGCTGTGCTTGCTCTGGGCCAGCGCGGGGTGGCGGCCGGTGGCGGTGTGGCCGTCGATGGTCGCGGTGACCTCGTCGCCCAGCACCTCGATGAGGACCGTGTGCCACTTGCCGACCGCGAAGGAGGCCTTGTGCGAGGCGAGCGGGACGCGTTCATCGGGTCCGTCGCGGTCATTGTCGTCCTTGGAGATGCTGAAGCCGCCGGGGCTGAGGCTCACCGTGCAGAGGTAGGAACGCTCGTTGGTGAGCCGGAGCTGGATGTAGCGGTTCTTGCGGCCGTGCGCCGGATCCTTGTCCAGCGGCACGTCCTCCATGCGCAGCTTGCACTGCAGCACCAGCGAGTCGAAGCGGATCCCGTAGGAGGCTGTCGCGGGATGCTTCACCTGCGGGTTCTCGGAGCCGTGCAGCCGGCCCTCGAGCTGCTTCCACTGGCCGCCGCGTGACTCGGGTCCCGTGCCGTGGATGAGCCAGCCCTCGAAGCCGCTGGCGTAGCCCTTGGGCTTGCCCGTGTGTTTCGCGACCGGCTTGGCGAAGTCCTCCTGATGCAGCAGCTTGCCGCGCACCGTCATGACCGTGGGTTCGTCGGCCGCCGCGAGGGTGAGCGGCAGGATCAGGGCGGGGAGCAGGGCGCGTAGTCTCATGGGCATGGGACCATCATGCCGCAGGGTCAGTTCCGCCCGAAGCCTGAAATGGCGGTCAGCCCCCGGACTTCTTCTTCCCCTTGCCTTTGCCTTTTTTGCCTCCGGCGGCCTCGGTCGGGGCGGCGGAGGCGTCGTTCGGCCTGGGCATCGGCGCGTTCACATGCTTGCGCCAGGCGACCAGTTTCTCGTGCAGCTCCTTCGCCTTGTCGGGCATCGAGCCCGCGAGGTTCTTCGTCTCACCGAGGTCGTCCTTCAGGTTGTAGAGTTCCAGCCGCCCGTCCTCGAGATACTCCATCAGCTTCCAGTCGCCCGCGTGGATGAGGCTCACCGGCGTGGTGCGCCAGAGGCCCGTGCCGGCGCCGAGGTAGCCCGGGAAGTGCTGGAAGATCGCCTCGCGGCCGAGGCCAGACTCGGGGCTCTTGAACAGTCCGGCGAGACTCACGCCGTCCAGCGTCTGGCGCGGCTTGGGCGCGCCGGCGAGCTCGAGCAGCGTCGGGTAGAGGTCCACGTGCGCCGTGGGGACGTCGGCCGAGGAGCCCGGCCGCGTGCGGCCCGGCCAGCGCACGATGAACGGCACGCGCGTGCCGCCCTCGTAGAGCGAGCCCTTGCCGCTGCGCAGCGGGGCGTTGTCGGTGACGCCCTTGCCGTCCTCGCCCGGCGATTCGCCCTTCTTGGTGGCCTTTGCGTCGCGGCCCGGCTCGCGGATGAGGCCGTCGGGCCGTCCGTAGCCGCCCACGCCGCCGTTGTCGCTCATGAAGACCACCACCGTGTCGTCGTCCACGCCGGCCTCCTGCAGTTTCGTCATCACCCGGCCGACGCTTTCGTCGACGCTCGCGATCATGGCCGCGTAGGTCGGGTCGTCGTGGCCGCCCGCGCCCGGCTTGTCCTTGAAGCGCGCGATCAGGTCCTTCTTGGCATGGAAGGGCGCGTGCACCCCGAAGTGAGGCAGGTAGAGCAGGAACGGCCGGTCCTTGTGCCGACCGATGAAGTCCACCGCGCGGTCCGTCAGCCAGTCGGCCAGGTAGGGCCTGCCGGTCACGTCCGTGGGCGGGCTGACCTTGAAGTCGAAGTGCGCGCCCATCGAGACCAGCGCCTCGTCGAAGCCGCGCTTCGAGGGATGGAACGCGCCGCTCTCGCCGATGTGCCACTTGCCGAACATCCCCGTCGCGTAGCCCGCCTTCCTCAGCTGGTCCGCGAACGTGTCCCGGTCGAGCGGCAGGCTGGTGACGTTGTCGACCGGACGCAGTGGACGCTTCGACCAGTCGAACCGGTCGATGCCGCCCACCGTGTAGACGCCCGTGCGCGCGCCGTACTGTCCGCTGAGCAGGGCCGCTCGGGTCGGCGTGCAGTTCTGGCAGTGGTGGTGGTTCGTGAGGCGCATCCCGCCGGCGGCGAGCCGGTCGATGGCCGGCGTCTCATAATATTTCGACCCGAAGCAGCCGAGGTCGGTCCAGCCGAGGTCGTCGGCCATGATGAGCACGATGTTGGGCTGGCGGGCGCAGAGGGGCAGGGCGGCCAGCAGGAGCAGCAGGAGTCGCATGGGGCGTACGCAGGGAAGCACAGGGGCAACCCCGTGGCACCCGCAAAGTTCCGCCCGGCGGATCAGATCTCCCAGTCCGCGCCCTCGCCGTCCGTGGCGAGCTGGGCGACCGTGAAGCCGCTGAGCGCCTTCTCGAAGCGCTTGGAGACCTCGCGCCAGAGCGAGGCGACCGCGGGTCCGGAATCGCCCTTGAGCGTGATCTTCGTCTGCACCAGGTCCGGCTCCACCACCGCGAGCACCTGACGCAGCGTTATCTCATCGGCCGGTCGGGCGAGCCGGTAGCCGCCCGTCTTGCCGCGCTTGGAGTCGACCAGGCCGCCTTCGCGCAGCTCGTTGAGCAGCTGCACGAGGTAGTTGGAGGGGATGGCTTCCGCCTTCGCGAGCTCCTCGATGCGCGTGACCGCCGCGCCCTTGTTGCGTCGTGCCAGCTGGGCGAGCACGCGCAGGGAGTATTCGAGCTTCAGGGAGGCTTTCATCGGCGGAGGGCGGCGGAGAGTTCAGGGGGATTTCGGTCCGCCGTCCACATGGATGAACGTGCGGCCGGCGGCCTCGTCGGGGAGGATCGGGGCCTTGGGGCGGGCGAAGACGGAGGTGCCGAGGAAGCAGATGCCGGAATTCTGGACCACCTGGATGGCGCGGTCGTCCCAGAGCTCGATCATCCCGAAGTCCTTGCGGTCCGTCACTTCGAGGTCGGGCAACCCGTTGGCCTTCAGCCAGGCCTGGGTGGCTTTGAGGCCTTCGGGGTCGCCGGCCCGGGCCGTGACGATCTTCACCCGGGCGCCCTTCTCGAGCCAGAGCCGCACGCGCCGCAACATCAGCGGGACCGCCGGGCCGATGTGGGACATCCCTTTCCAGGGCGTGGCCTCGGCGAGCGTGCCGTCGAGGTCGACGCCGATCCACGGCTGGAGGTCAGGCGGCCGCATGGATTCCTGCCTCTCCGCGGGCACGGGTTCGTCGGGCGCCTGGGAGAGGTCCGGGGCGCCGGTGACGAAGAGCCTGCGAAGCCAGGAGAGCACCCCGCATCCTTGTCCTGCCCGACCCCCGCTGACAAGCGGCTAAGGCGTCCGGGCGGACTTCAGTCGCCGCCTCCGCCGTCTCCCCCGCCGCAATCGCCTCCGCCGTCACCGCCTCCGGCGTCACCACTGTCGCCCCCGCCGTCGATGCCCGCCTCGTAGTTGTCCGAGCCGGGGGCCTCCGCCGTCCCGTCGCCGAGGCCTTGGTTCCGGCCCGCATCGTCGTCCTTATGTCTCACGACGCCGTCGTCACCGATCACATAGGGGTAGAAGGAGTCGACGCCCCTTCTTTCCTCCGACTTGCCCAGGTCCTTCGTGAAGAAGTGGACGATGCCGAGGGCCACCGCCGCGAACGGCAGCCAGCCCCATGGCGCCGGAATCAGGGCCAGGGCCAGCCAGCCTCCGACGAGGGCTGCCATGATGG
>CAZRPB010000124.1:0-4123 GCA_964601955.1 uncultured Klebsiella sp.
CCTCGGCCATCCGTGCCTTCAAGGATGACGGCGCCACCGAGATCAAGATCGCCGCGGACGACGCCTCCAAGGTCACCGGCCTCTGCTTCAAGCTCTGGTCCGACCCCTTCGTCGGGCAGCTCGTCTTCTTCCGCGTCTACCGCGGCCAGCTGAAGAAGGGTGACTCCCTCTACAACCCCCGCACCCGTCGCAACGAGCGCATCTCGCGTCTTCTGCTCCTCCGCGCCATGGACCGCGAGGAGATCGACATCGCCTACTCCGGGGACATCTGCGCCGTCGTCGGACCCAAGGACGTCGTCACCGGCGACACCCTCACCCTGGAGGACGACCTCGTCCTCGAGCCCCCGACCTTCGCGGACCCGGTCATCTCGATGTCCATCGAGCCCAATTCGAAGGCCGACCAGGAGCGCCTGGGCATCGGTCTCCAGCGCCTCGCGCAGGAGGATCCGACCTTCCGCCTCTCCACCAACCCCGAGACCGGACAGACCATCATCTCCGGCATGGGCGAGCTGCACCTCGAGATCATCGTCGACCGCCTCAAGCGCGAGTTCAAGGTCGAGGCCAAGTCCGGCAAGCCCCAGATCTCCTACCGCGAGACCATCACCATGGCCTCCGAGGGCGTGGGCAAGTTCATCCGTCAGTCCGGCGGCCGCGGCCAGTACGGTCACGCCGAGATCAAGCTCGAGCCCAACACCGGCAAGGGACAGGAGGTCGTCAACGAGATCGTCGGCGGCGTCATCCCCAAGGAGTACATCAAGCCCACCACCGAAGGCATCCTCGAGGCCGCCAATAACGGCGTTGTCGCGGGCTACCCCGTGATCGACTTCACCGCGCGCATCGTCTTCGGCTCCTTCCACGAGGTCGACTCCAACGAAATGGCCTTCAAGATGGCCGGCATCTTCGCCTTCAAGGAGGCGATGAAGGACGCCAAGCCCATCCTGCTCGAGCCCATCATGAAGGTCGAGGTCGTGACCCCTGAGGAGTACCAGGGTGACATCATGGGCGACCTCAACCGCCGCCGCGGACAGATCCAGGGCATGGAGACCAAGAACGGCGCCTGCAACATCAACGCCCTCGTCCCTCTCGCCGAGATGTTCGGCTACGCCACCGACGTGCGCTCCCTCTCGAAGGGCCGCGCCTCCTACACCATGGAGCCCAGCAACTTCGCCCAGGTGCCGGCCAACGTCCTGAAGCAGGTGGTCGAGACCTCCTCCCGCGCCCCCGCCCGCACCTGAACCTGAGACCCTTCCCGATGGCCCGCATCCCCAAAATCCGCATCAAGCTCAAGGGCTTCGACTATCGCATGATCGATCAGTCGGCCAATGAGATCGTCGACACCGCCAAGCGCACCGGCGCCCAGGTCTCCGGACCCGTGCCGCTGCCGGTCGTGATCCAGCGCCTGACCGTCAACCGTTCGCCCCACGTCGACAAGAAGTCGATGGACCAGTTCGAGATCCGCACCCACAAGCGGCTGATCGAGATCCGGGAGCCCAACTCCCAGACCGTCGACGAACTGAAGAAGCTGAACATGCCTTCCGGCGTCGACATCAGCATCACCGTCTAACCTCCACCCTCCGACCAACCTCCAACCCAACGCAGGCCTCGCGCCCCGCATCAGGAAGAAGTCTCCGCAAGGACACCCAAGCCTAACGCAGGTCAGCGATGACCAAACGGCCTCACCGGCCACCTGCCTCTTAGAAAATGAAGCACCAGCTACTCGGTAAGAAAATCGGCATGACCCAGGTCTACGACGGGGACAACGTCCTCGTGCCCGTGACCGTCATCCAGGCGGGCCCCTGCCCCGTGACCCAGGTCAAGACGCAGGAGAAGGACGGCTATCACGCCGTCCAGATCGCCTTCGGCGCCCAGAAGGAGAGCCGCGTCTCCGACGGCGAGATGGGCCACCTCCGCAAGGCTGGCGTCGCCGCCCACAGCCATCTCCACGAGATCCGCCAGAACGGCGCCGTGGAGGCCAAGGTGGGCGACGTCATCACCGTCGAGAAGTTCGCCCCCGGTCAGCTGGTCGACGTCATCGGCACCGTCAAGGGCCGCGGCTTCCAGGGCGTCATGAAGCGCCACAACATGTCCGGCCAGCCCGACTCCCACGGTCACATGATGCACCGCCGCTCGGGCTCGATCGGCATGCGTCAGACCCCGGGTCACGTCTTCAAGGGCAAGCGCATGCCCGGTCACATGGGCGACGTGCGCCGCACCGCCCAGAACCTCCGCGTCGTGCAGGTGCTCGCCGAGAAGAACCTCCTCCTCGTCAAGGGCAGCTTCCCCGGCGCCAACGGCGAGCTCGTCGTCGTCCGCCCGGCCAAAAAGGCCGTCGCCAAGTGAACGCCCAGCCATCTGAAGCAAAATGAAGCTCAAAGTCTACAAGCCTGACGGCTCCGCCTTCACCGAGAAGGAGTTCGACATCCCCTCCTTCGAAGGAAGCAAGGGCGTCGCCCTGCTCAAGCAGGTCGTCGTCTCCTACCAGGCCAACAAGCGCCAGGGCACTTCCAAGACCAAGGACTACGGCGAAGTCGCCGGTTCCGGTAAGAAGATCCTGCCGCAGAAGGGCTCCGGCGGCTCCCGTCACGGCGACAAGCGCGCCCCCCAGCTCTACAAGGGCGGCATCGTCTTCGGTCCCCGTCCTCGCGACTGGTCCAAGACCATCACCGCCAAGGCCCGTCGCATCGCGCTGGCCCGCGCCCTCTTCGAACTCGCCAAGGACGGCGGACTCTCGGTCATCGAGAAGTTCGAGGTCGCCCAGCCCAAGACCCGTCTGTTCGCCAAGGTCCTGAGCAACGTGAGCCCCGAAGGACGCCGCCTGCTCGTCGTCGACAGCGCCTGGTCCGAGCCCGTGCTCCGCGCCAGCCGCAACGTCGGACGCGCCGTCTTCTCCAACTCCTCCAACCTCAACGCCCTCGACCTCGTCCGCACGCCCCGCGTGCTGATCTCCGAGTCCGGACTCCAGAAGGTCCTCGAGCGCGCCAAGAACTGAGACGCACCGTCATGAAGCCCGCTTCCGAAATCATCAGCCGCCCGATTCTCACCGAGAAGGCCTCCGGCCTCGCCGAGGCCAACAAGTACGTCTTCGAGGTGCTCCCGGGCGCCGACCGTCGCCAGATCAAGGCCGCCGTCGAGGCCGCCTTCAAGGTCACCGTTGAGAAGGTCAACGTCCTCGTCCGCAAGGGCAAGGTGCGCCGCAGCCGCCTCGGCGGAGGCGCCATCTACACCGAGACGCCCTCCCGTCGCGCCATCGTGACCCTCAAGAAGGGCGACGTCATCACCCTCGCCTGATCCAGCCGGACCTCACTCCCATGCCTCTCATCACCCATCGTCCGGTCACCCCCGGCCAGCGTTTCCTGGTCCGCGTGAAGACCGAGGGCCTCCACGAGGGCCGCCCTGAGCGCTCCCTCACGGAGAGCAACCATCGTGCCCGCGGCCGCAACTGCTACGGACGCATCACCTCGCGCCGCCGCGGCGGAGGCCACAAGAAGCTCTACCGTCGCGTCGACTTCCGCCGCGACCGCATCGACGAGGTCGCCACCGTGACCCGCCTCGAGTACGATCCGAACCGCACCGCGCACCTCGCCCTGCTCGAGTACGCCGACAAGTCCATCGCCTACATCCTGGCGCCGGACGGCCTCAAGGTCGGCGACAAGGTCGTCAGCACCAACACGGCCCAGGAGCAGCTCACGCCCGGCCTCTCCCTGCCGTTGCGCCTGATCCCCCCCGCCACCTTCATCCACTGCATCGAGATGGAGCCCGGCAAGGGCGGCCAGCTCGCCCGCAGCGCCGGCGGCTTCGCCCAGCTCCTCGGCATCGAGGCTGAACGCGCCATCCTTCGCATGCCTTCCGGCGAGCAGCGCTACCTCAACGCCGACTGCCGCGCCACCGTGGGCGTCGTCGGCAACGTCGACCACCACAACGCCAGCCTGGGCAAGGCCGGTCGCAACCGCTGGAAGGGCCTCCGTCCCCGCCAGCGCGGCATGACCATGAACCCCGTCGACCACCCCAACGGCGGCGGCGGCGGCAAGAAGAAGGGCGGCGGCGGACGCCAGCAGCTCAAGTCCCCGTGGGGCCAGCTCGCGAAGGGCTTCCCGACGCGCATCAAGGCCAAGCCTTCCAACAA
>CAZRPB010000125.1:0-3894 GCA_964601955.1 uncultured Klebsiella sp.
AGGTGTGCTGACGCAGCGTCATCGCCGGACCGTTGCGCTCGGCGGTGAGCGAACCCGACTGCATGGCGGGATCGGTCGGAAGTGCGACCGCATGGGCGGCCACGAGCAGGGTGGCGAAAGAAAGAAGGGGGAGACGACGCTTGCTCATGGAGATGGTTTCAGAAACGGGTCTGAAGGGAGGCGAAATAGTTGACATGGGAACCTCCGGTCGCGGAGGGGGTCTGGTCATTACGCCAGGGCAGAGCAGCGCCGAACTCGAAGGTCAGGGGAACGCCGGCGGCCGAAGCCTCACGCCTGAATCCGACACCGTAAGAACCAAAGCGCTGGTAGAGGCCGGTCAGGTCGGACTGCGTCACCGCATAGTCGACGAAAAAGAAGGGCGATACGCCGTAGGCCTTCGGACCTGAGGCCAAGTCCAAGCCCGCACCCAGACCGCGGTCGCCATAGGCGGAGGCCGCGCGGAAAGACCGTACGAGCGTTGCGCCACCGACCGCGAACTGCTCGGGGACGGGAAGGCTGTCGGAGGACCACCCGGCCTCCGCGCGCGAAGTGAGCAGGAGCTCGGCGGGCATAAGACGGCGGTCAACGACCGAGGCCCGGACATGACGGAAGTCGGCCGGGGCCGAAGGGTTGCTGGCAGGCCCTTGGACCGTGCCGGCCAACGACGAAGTAACCTGCAGGCTGGCCACCGTCGAGGAGCCCGGCGCCGCGTGCACGGCCTCAGCCCGGAGGCGGAGAAGCCTCAGCTCATCGCGAGAGATGAGGGTCGAGACTCCCGCCGATGAATCCAGCTCGCTGGAGGAATCCTGCAGCTCGAGCGAGACGGAGGCGAAGACCGAGAAGACGCGCGAGCGGACCAGAGGGTAGACGGCGGCGAAGGTCACGCTGCTGCTCGAGCCGTCCACTCGACCCGTGTTTCCGCCGCCGATGTCGGACGGCTCAGTCAGCGTGTCGGCACGGGAGGCGCCGAGCGTGAGCGTCCAGCCGTCGTCACCGACGGGCTGCCGCAGGCCTGCCGCGAAATAGATCAGCCCCTCAGGCTCGGGCATTGCGGCCGAACCGGAGAAGTACCACTGTCGGACCGAACGCTCGAACTCGTTGAGCCGCACGTCGAGGAAGGCACGACCCTCTCCGAGCGACCTCTGCAGATTGTTGTCGGCTCCGATGGTATACTCCGCAGCGCGAGTCTCCGCCGTGACGGTAAGCCGGCTGGAGCCCAGCACCGTGCCTTTGCTGAGCACGCTCTCCAGGGAGATTCCGGAGATGTCCTCGGCAAGCAGGAGCTGCCGTTCGATCAGATCGGCACGCAGCGGCCGCTGGGCGAGCACGGGACCGACATAGGCCTCGAGACGTCCTGAGAGACCCTTCGGAACGGAGGCCGGCCCGACCTCCGACTCGCCGACGAAACCCTCGACCACCACCAGCGCGACGACTCCGTCCTTGACGTCCTGCTCAGGCAAAATCGCGCGGCAAAGGAGATAGCCACGGCGGCGGTAGAGCGCCTCGATATCCGCAGCCACCTTGCGCAGCTCGGCGTAGCTGACCTTGCGGCCGAGCAGGGGGTCGATGAGCGGCTGTATTTCTGAAACAGGAATCACTTTGTTTCCCAGCAGACGGACGCCCTCGAGCTGCAGCACGGGCGCGGATTCAGCCGTCCGGTCCTCCTCGGCAGGCAGCCTAAGCCGCAGCTCCTGCCCGACGGGAGGCGTAAGCCGCGGAGCCTGCTCACGTTGCACGACACCGGGGTTCGGCGCGCTTTGCGCTGCGATTGAGGCGCACAGGCTGCAGCTCGCTGCGATGAGCGCAACACGGGGCATTCCACATCTGATAACGGCGCACATTTGACCTTAGAATAGACTGCAAATGCCGATGAAAATGAAGGATGCTTGTGGCCGCTAAAGTTGGTCAGAAATGATGGGTTGGCCGTACGAAGGCTCCCTGCGGCGATCAGACTGGAGCAGGTCCTGTGGACCCACCGGCCTGCCACGTGCGACGGAAGACGGACATGAAGACGTCTCGGTCCATGCCACCGCTGGCCAGCCACCCCTGGATCTGCCGCGCAATGGTCTCCGGCTGATTGAGGCAGCAGGCGACCGGCGGATTGAGAGCGAAAGCCGAGGGCGTGCCGACCAGCACGACCACCGAGACGTCGCGCGGATAGGTGATTCCCCGACGTGCGAAATAACCGATGGCGGGGAGGAAATCGTCCCAGAGCGGGAAGATCCATGCGGTGCGGCCGGAGGCCAGCGCCTTGTCCAAGGAAGCTTCGAGCCTTTCCGGCGTAGGCACGTCGGCGGAATATTCGATGGCCAGGTCCACCCCCTGCTCCTTGGCGACGCGGGCGATATTGGCCAACGAGACCTTGAGCCTTACTTTCCGTCCGAGAAAAGGGATGAAAAAGCGGCGATGCCCGAGGGGCTTGAGGTGAGTGACCGCGATCTCAACGAGGGGGCCGTACTGTATGCCAAGTCGCTGGACGCGCTTGGAACGGAGGCTTCCGAACATGGAGGCGACCTTGGCCGGATGACGGGCCACGCCTTGATAAAGATGCGTGTCCGGCGACATCAGGATGCAGTGCGATGGACGGCTGCGCGTCATTTCAGCATGAGCCGCCTTTCGTCGGTGGGTACCGGTGACACCACTGAGATCCACGAACCGATAGCCTTCTCCCCTGCTCTTCATCTCATCGGCCAACTGTAGCATGCCCAACGCGATTGTTGAGTCGTACAGCGACAGCGGCTTGGTCGATAGAACCAACAATTCCGCCTTGCCGGCTGGACGGAGGGACCGTGAAACGCCTGACGCCACCTCGAGGCGTCGCTTGCCGCCTCGGCTGACCAAGACGTGTCGCTTCACCAAGAGTGTGATGGCCTTCTGAACCGTGGGTAAGCTGACCTTGTGCTGCTGTGCCAAATCTCTTCCCGACGGCAACAAACCCTTCCAACCTTCCATGCGGATTTGAGCCTCAATGCTATCGGCTAAAAGCTCAAATACTGACTTTTTTTCAAATTTATCCACAGACATAGCGCCTTATAAGGATGAATGCTTTCATTTAATCTCGTTAAATCCATAGTATTTTTGAAATACTTTATTGGTCAGATTTCAACGTAATGGTGACTAGTCCAGCAAGCGACTCCGGTCGCACAAAACTGCATTGGACTGCGCAGGCTTTACCTAAAGCCGGGGTTATTGATCAAGCATGCACAATCAGGCGGACACCGACCTGACCGACCGTCTCCAGCCACCCCGAGGCCGCCAGAATCCCCCAGAAAAAACAATAGAAAGGGCGTTTTTCCACCCTTTCACCTTGCCGACTTCCGGGGGTTGCCCTTCTTCCAAACTACCTTTGCCGCGCATGGTCACCGACAACAAGCCCTCCCTGGTAGCCATCAACGTGGACGGGGTGGAGCATCTGGTGCCAGCGGGGGCCAACTTGGTCGACGTGCTGGGCCGGATCGGCCGCGAGGTGCCCCATTATTGCTACCACCCGAAGCTGCCGGTGGCGGGCAACTGCCGCATGTGTCTCGTAGAGCTCGGATCGCCGATGCGCGACCGCGCCACCAACGAGGTCATCCTTGAGAACGGGAAGCCCAAGATCGGCTGGCAGCCCAAGCCGGCCATCGCCTGCGCGACCACGGTCTCGCCAGGCCTGCACGTGAAGCTCGACTCGCCGGTGGTGAAGTCGTGCCGCGAAGGCGTGACGGAGATGCTCCTCGTCAACCATCCGCTCGACTGCCCGATCTGCGACCAGGCGGGCGAATGCAAGCTGCAGGAGTATTCCGCCGAATACGGCCGCGGCGCCTCGCGGTACGACCACGAGAAGAACGCGAAGCCCAAGCGCACGCGCCTCGGGCCGCGCGTCACGCTCGACGACGAGCGCTGCATCCTCTGCTC
>CAZRPB010000126.1:0-3845 GCA_964601955.1 uncultured Klebsiella sp.
GGCATTCCTTTCATGAAACCCGTACTTCTGGTGATCCGTGACGGCTGGGGCGAAAACCACGACGCCCGTCACGACAAGTTCAACGCGATCAAGGTCGCGGACATCCCGGTCTCACGCCGGCTGACCAAGGAGTGGCCGCGCACGGAGATCCTGGCCCACGGCCTGGACGTCGGACTGCCCGTCGGCATCATGGGCAACTCCGAGGTGGGCCACCAGAACATCGGGGCCGGACGCATCGTCGACCAGGAGATCGTCCGCATCGACAAGGGCCTGACCGATCCGGCGGCCATGCGCCGCATACCCGCCTTCCGCGGACTGGTCGAGAACGTGAAGTCCTCCGGAGGCACGGTCCACCTGATGGGCCTCTGCTCCGAGGCGGGCGTGCACTCCACCCTGCCCCACCTCTACGCGCTGCTGCGCCTGCTCAAGGAGGAGGGCCTGACCAAGGTCTGCGTCCACGCCTTCATGGACGGACGCGACAGCCCGCCCACTTCGGGGCTCGGGTACCTGCGGCAGCTCGAGGCGGAACTCGCCAAGATCGGCGTCGGTCGCGTGGCGAGCGTGTCCGGGCGCTTCTGGGCGATGGACCGCGACAACCGCTGGGAGCGCGTGAGGACGGCCTACGACGCCCTCACCGGCGCGCCCGCGCCCGAGGCGGAGTCCGCCACGGGCGCGGTGCAGGCCTATTACGACCGGCCGACCGACTCCAGCATGGTGGGCGACGAGTTCGTGCCCGCCACCCGGGTCAAGGGAGTCCCGTTCATCCAGGACGGCGATTCGGTGCTCTTCTTCAATTTCCGCGGAGACCGCCCCCGCGAGATCACCCGCGCGTTCATCGACCCCGCCTTCAAGGGCTGGGACCGCCCTAAGCTGCTCAAGCTCTTCTACGCCACGCTGACCAACTATGAGAAGGGCCTCTGCCCCAACGTGGTCTTCGACAAGCCGCCGAAGATGGTGAACATCCTCGGCGACTGGGTGGCGAGGCAGGGCGTGTCGCAGTTCCGTACGGCGGAGACGGAGAAGTTCCCGCACGTCACGTTCTTCTTCAACGACTACCGCGAGGAACCCTTCCCCGGGGAGGAGCGCGGCATGGCCCAGAGCCCCAAGGACGTGGCGACCTACGACCAGAAGCCGGAGATGTCGGCCTCACAGGTCACGGAGATGGCGAAGGCCGCCATCCTCTCCGGCAAGTACGGACTCATCGTGGTGAATTACGCCAATCCCGACATGGTGGGCCATACGGGCTCGCTTGAAGCGGTCTGCAAGGCCTGCGAGGCGGTCGACCGCGGGCTCGGCACGCTCCTCGAGGCGGTGGACCGGGCCGGCGGCAAGGCGCTCGTCACGGCCGACCACGGCAACGCGGACCAGATGTGGGAGCCGGAGGAGAATTCGCCGCACACGCGGCACACGCTGAACCCCGTCGAGGTCGTGCTCTACGGCGCCGGCTGCAAGGACCTCAAGGTCCGTCCCGCCGGCAGGCTCGCGGACATCGCTCCGACGGTGCTGCAGCTGATGGGGCTGCCGAAGCCGCCCGAGATGACGGGCGAAAGCCTGATCGCCTGAGGCCGCTCAGAATCCGGTCGGAAATACGATTCCCAGGGAATCGCCGACGGCCCTGACCATCTCCACTTCGCCGGGATCGGCGCGGCCGTCATGCAGCATGGCCACGCCGCAGGCACGCACGGTCTCGCGGCGCTGGGCCACGCTGAGACGCAGGAGGGAGGCGAGCGCGGCTGCCACCTGGGCCGAAGACGGAGCCGACCCGTAAGGCGGCGGACGTGGCACCCGCAGCTGCGCGAAGGCCCTCAGGTAGGCCCGCTCCTTCTCGGCCTCTTCCTGCGCGGAGGCATGCACGAGTGCGGACAGCACGACGGCATGCGCCTCATCGACCGCGATCGCCGCGGGGGCGATCGGCGGAGGCAGCCCGAGATGACGGCGGAGCGCCGACTCGAGCAAGACGTGAAGGAGGGCGTCATCGGTCATCGACGTGGCCTGGGAGACGCCGTCGCGGATCAGCGCGCGCTGGCCGGGGGAAAGCTGCCGGAGCGTCGGCAAAGCCAGGTCCAGCAGAGGGAGTCGTGAGCCAGGGGGCAAGGCGCGGACAATGGGCTCGAACTTCACCACCTCGCGCACGACCTCTCCGCCGGCGAGTCCTGCCAGAGCCTTGAGCTGATCGTCACGAACGGCCGCATCCTTCGAGAGAATGAGCGAGAAGACCACGGCCAGGGAACCGACCAGATCGGTGGCGGCGGCGACCAGCGGTTCGGGCAGCGCGCCACGAAAAGTCACGGCTTCCTGGATCTGATGCGGCGTGGCGTCGGGCACGGACGCGGTCGCGGCCGGGCGCACGGGAGCCGCACCGGCGAAACCGGAGGCCGCGGGAGAAGCCGGCGCCTCGGCGGCGGCCTGGCGCCGGGCGGAAGCCGGAATGCGCAGGTCGCCTCCGGAGGCCGGATCGATGCGCTTCAGACGCTCATCCAGCGGCGGGTGCGTTGAGAAGAGCGATTCAAGGAAGCCCGGGGTCGAGGCGAAGAAGAGATGCCTGGCCTCGTCGTCCCCTTCGGTGACCGTCGCCCCATGGGCCGCGATCTTGCGGAAGGCTCCGGCCAGGCCCTGAGGATTGCGCGTGAACTGGACGGCGGAGGCGTCGGCCAGGAATTCACGCTGACGGGACACGCACGCCTGGATGATGCGGGCGAAGAGCATGCCGCCCGCGCCCACGACGACCAGGGCCAGACCGGCGACCAGGATCACGAGATTGCCGCCCTTCTTGCGCCCGCCGCCCGAGGAACCCGCGAGCCGCATCGCCAGATAGCCCAGCTGGACCAGCGCCAGCAGGCCGGCCACCGTGCCGATGAGGCGCAGATTGAGCCGCATGTCGCCGTTGCCGATGTGACTGAACTCGTGCGCGATGACGCCCTGCAGTTCGTCGCGCGTCAGGCTCTGCAAGGCGCCGCGCGTGACGCCGACCGCCGCGTCCTCGGGCGAATTGCCCGCCGCGAAGGCGTTGATGCCTGCGGACCCGTCGATGACGTAGCATTCCGGCACCGGCAGCCCGGAGGCGAGGGCCATCTCCTGGACGATGTTCAGGTAACGGCGCTCGAGCGGATCGGCCGCGCCGCCGACGACCAGCCTGCCGCCCAGGCTGCGCGCCACGGCGCCGCCGCCGGAGGAGAGTTCGGCGATGCGGACCAGGGAACCTCCGAGCACCACCACGAAGGCCGTCCCGGCGGTGGCGATGAAGAGCTTGGGCTGCCACCACTGGGGTGCGACGCCCTGCGCCTTGGCCAGACCGATGACCGCCACCGCGTAGAGCGTGCCGGCGAGCGCCGTGAGGGCGCAGGCCAGCAGCACGACGAGCAGGGCCGTGCGGCCGCGGGCGTCATCCTGAGCCCGGAAGAAGTCCATCTGCGCGGCCATCGCGCGTCAGGCCCTCAGAAGGAGACCTTCGGGGCGGCCTTCTCCGCCTCGTTCTCGATCTTGAAGAACTCGGCGGGAAGGAATCCGAAGAGGTTCGCGATCAGCACGCGCGGGAAGGTCTCGCGTCCGTTGTTGTAGAAGAGCACGGCGTCGTTGAAGGCCTGACGGGCGAAGGCGATGCGGTTCTCCGTGGAGGTGAGCTCCTCCATCAGGCCTCGCATGGTGGCGTCGGCCTTGAGCTGGGGATAGTTCTCGGAGACCACCAGCAGCCGGCCCAATGCGCCGCTGAGGCCGGATTCCGCGGCGACGAGGTCGCGCATGGCGGCGGGGTCGGCGGGATTGCCGGCGAGGCGGACGTTGGCCTGGGTGGCCTTGGCGCGGGCCTCGACCACCGCGGTGAGGGTCTGGGACTCATGGGCCATGTA
>CAZRPB010000127.1:0-3746 GCA_964601955.1 uncultured Klebsiella sp.
CGCCGCTTGTCTTTTGGGCGGGCCGCATGCACCGTGCGGCATGGAAATCATCGTCATGGGCTGCGGCACGTCGCAGGGCGTCCCCCTGCCCGCCCATGACAATCCCGGCCTCGACCTGAAGGAGCCCCGAAACTGGCGCACGCGCGCCAGCGTGCACGTCGTCATCGAGGGGCACCACGTGCAGGTCGACGCCGCGCCGGAGTTCCGGCTGCAGTGCATCCACAACGACATCCGCAAGGTCGACACATTCATCCTCACGCACGGCCACGCCGACCACGTCCTGGGCATCGACGACCTGCGCCAGTTCTGCACGAACCAAGGAGGCCTGGCCATCCCGGTCCATTCCACGCCGACCGGACTCGACCGCGTGCGCGCGATCTTCCCCTACGCGCTCATGGAGCGCAGTTTCTCAGGCTACATCGCGCTCACCCTGCACGAGCTGGGGCCGGAACTCACCTTGCCGGGAGGCGGAATCCTTCGGACCGCCCTGCTGCCGCACGGCAAGGAGGACGTGCTGGGGCTGATCTTCGAGGAGCCGTCCACGGGCGCCAAGTTCGCCTACTTCACCGACTGCAAGGCCCTGCCTCCCCGGGCCCGGGAGCTCGCGGCCGGGGCGGACCTGATGATCATCGACGCCCTGCGCCCGAACGCGCACCCCACCCACCTCACGGTAGATGAGGCCCTGGGGGAGATCGAGGCCGTGCGGCCGAAGCGCGCGCTGCTCACCCACATGACCTACCAGGTGGGCTGGGCGGAGTATTCGGCCCAGCTGGCCGGTCGCGACCCCGAGGTGGGCCTGTGCCACGATGGCATGCGCATCCGGCTCGGCTGAAAAGATTTGGACTTCTGCAGGCGTTACGAAAAGCACAGCATGGGGCATGCGCATCACCCCGCTGCTCACGCTCGCCGCCCTTGCCTTCCGCCTGACCGCAGCCGAGGCGCCCGGGCTCGTCTGGACCGAGGACTTCTCCGACCCCGCGTCATTCGGCAAGAACTGGAAGCCCTACGGATTCCTCGCCGTAGGCATCTCGGAAAAGTCGCCGCTCGGGAAATCCGTCAGCGGCAAGGATGCGCGGCCCGAATGGTGGTCGCTCTCGGAAGGCGTCCTCGTCGGTCGCAACATGGCGGAAGAGAAACACCCTCCCGGCCTGAGACGCGACGTGCAGGGCGCCGACCTACGCGTCACCTTGCGCTTCAAGCTCCTCAAGGAGGGCATGCTCGGCCTGAGCTTCGCGGGTCCGAACCGGGCCGTCGAACGTGACTTCAACGTGGGGGGCATCCACGTGCGGTCATCGGGCGTGAGCGCCTGGGACAACGACGTGATGCACCCCAAGGGCTCGCCGGAGGCGGCCGAGCTGAAGAAGAAGGGCGTTTGGAACCGGAAGTTCTTCTATGTGAAGACCGACAAGACTCCCGTCGCGGCCGACGCCTGGCACATCCTTACCGTGGAGATCCGGGGCCGTCGCCTCACCGCCGCCGTGGACGGCCGGGAAGCGGTCGCCTTCGACACCGTCTGCGGCGACTGCCCCAAGCAGAACATCGGCCTCCAGGCCGGCGGAACGAAGAAAGGCGATCCCTCCGTGCCGACCTGGGTCGACGACGTGAAAGTCGAGCGCCTCTGAAGGCCCTCAGCCGAGCAGGGTCCTGACCATCCGGGTCCGGTGCGGTCCGCTGACCACGTCCTTGAGCGTATGGCGGTCCAGCACGGCGTGGAACTCCCGCATGGCCTGTCCGAGGATGCCCTTGAGCTGGCAGCTGCCGTTGATCGGGCAGGTGTTGGTTACGGGGTCGAAGCATTCGACGATCACGGGCTGGTCCTCCGTCTCCCTGACCAGACGACCGAGCCTGATCTCCTCGGCGGGCCGGGCCAGCGTCATGCCGCCGTTACGCCCACGTCGTGTCTCGAGGTAGCCCAGCCGGCCCAGCCGCTGGACCACCTTGGCCACGTGGTGACGGGAGATGCCGTAGGCCCGGGTGACCTCGTCGATGCGGAAAGGCTCCTCCTTCAAGGCGGCGTACATGAGCACCCTCAGGGAGTAGTCGCTGAAGAGACTCAGGCGCATGCGCGGTCAAATTGCCCCGCCCCGTCGGCACAGGCGACCCGAAAAAGACGCTTGTCAAAAAAGGTATTTAAAATACCTTTTTATCTCCCATGAGATCCTCCCTCTGCACCCTGTTCATCATCGCCGCCCTCCTCACCGTCGGCTGCTCGGAGAAGCCCCAAGTCACCTGGCAGTACGAGGGCGTCTCCTACGCCTTCGCCGACGAGGCCGCCCGGGCCAAGTTCCAGGCCGAGCGGGAAAAGAGCCTCTACCATCGGCTGGGCGGAAAGGCGGCCATCGACGCCGCCGTCGACCGCTTCTACGTCAAGGTCCTCGCGGACAAGCGCATCAATGAGTTCTTCCAGGACATCAACATGAAGGCCCAGCATCGGAAGCAGAAGGAATTCCTTTCCGCAGCCTTCGGAGGACCGATTCCCTGGAAGGGCAAGGACATGCGCGCCGCGCACGAGAACCTCGACCTGACGGAAGCGCACTTCAACGCCGTGGCGGAGAACCTCCAGAAGACCCTGGAGGAGATGCAGGTGCCCAAGGAACTGATCAATGAGGTGATGACGATCGCGGCCAGCACCAAGGACGCCGTGCTCAACCGCCAGCCGGCCAAGAAGTAAGCGGCCCGGTCCCCATGGCCGCGTCACCGGCGGGCGGCGCGGCCTTTTTGCGTCCACGGGCCGGGACGGGGCGGATGCGGCCGCGAGGACGCTGTCCTGCCTTGTCTACCGGCGGGATTCGGCATCTCCTCCATCCCCGTGTTCGCCAACCTCACAGAGAAGCTGACCAAGACGCTCCGCGACCTGCGCGGACTGTCCAAGCTGACCGAAGACAACGTCGGCCCCGCCCTGAACGAGGTGCGGTCCGCGCTGATGTCCGCCGACGTCAATTTCAAGGTCGCCAAGGACTTCACGGAACGGGTCAAGGCCGCCTGCCTGGGACGTGAGGTGGTGGAATCGGTCAACCCCGGCCAGATGGCCGTCAAGGTCGTCTCCGATGAGCTCACCCGCCTCCTCGGGGAGGGCGAACGGACCATCGACCCCCGCCGCCCCCTGCGCGTGCTGCTTGTCGGCCTGCAGGGCTCGGGCAAGACCACCAGCGCCGCCAAGCTCGCCAAGCACCTCGTCAAGAAGGAGGGCGTCCGCAAGCCCTCCCTGATCGCCGCCGACCTGCGTCGTCCCGCCGCCATCGACCAGCTCGAGACCTTGGCGAAGAACGAGGGCTTCGATTTCCGCGCCGACCGTGCCGCGACCGACGTGGCCGCCATGGTGGGCCGTCTGGTCAGGGAGGCCGAGGCCGCCGCGGCGGACATCGTCATCGTCGACACCGCCGGCCGGCTCCAGGTGGACGCCGAGCTGATGGAGGAGGTCCGACGCGTACGCGAGGCCTTCGAGCCGCACGAAGTCTTCCTCGTGGCCGACGCCGCCCTCGGCCAGCAGGCCGTGGACGTCGCCACCAAGTTCAACGAGTCGACGCCCCTCACGGGCATCATCCTGACCAAACTCGACGGCGACGCCCGCGGCGGAGCCGCCCTGTCGATGAAGGCCGTGACCGGCGTGCCCATCCGGTACATGGGCACGGGAGAGAAGTCGTCGGACTTCGACGCCTTCCGTCCCGAACGCATGGCCCAGCGCATCCTCGGCATGGGCGACGTCGTCTCCCTCGTCGAGAAGGCCCAGGAGGTCGTCGACCACA
>CAZRPB010000128.1:0-3734 GCA_964601955.1 uncultured Klebsiella sp.
TCATCGGCGGCACCTCCGCCGAGGCGACCATGAAGGCCGTCAAGCTGGCCTCGACGCACTACTACGACGCCCTGCCGACCTCCGGCAACGAGCACGGGCGGGCCTTCCGCGACACCGCGCTCGAGGCCGAGCTCCTCCAGGTCGCGCACCGGCTCGGCATCGGCGCCCAGTTCGGCGGCAAGTGGTTCGCGCTGGACGTGCGCGTCATCCGCCTGCCCCGCCACGGCGCCTCCTGTCCGATCGGGCTCGCCGTCTCCTGCTCGGCCGACCGCAACGCCAAGGCGCGCATCGACAAGGACGGCGTCTGGATCGAGAAGCTCGAGACGGATCCCGGCCGCTTCATCCCCTCGGGCGCGCGAAAGCATGCCGACGCCTCCAAGGTCGTGAAGGTCGACCTCAATCGTCCCATGGCGGAGATCCGCGCCGAGCTCTCCCGGCATCCCGTCACCACGCGGCTCGCGCTCACCGGCACCCTGGTGGTCGCCCGCGACATCGCGCATGCGAAGCTGCGCGAACGTCTCGACCGCGGCGAGGGACTGCCGCAGTACATCAAGGACCATCCGGTCTACTATGCCGGTCCCGCCAAGACGCCTGCCGGCATGCCTTCGGGCTCCTTCGGGCCCACCACCGCGGGACGCATGGACAGCTACGTCGAGCTCTTCCAGAAGCACGGCGGCTCCCTGGTCATGATCGCCAAGGGCAACCGCGGCCAGGCCGTGACCGACGCCTGCAAGGCCCACGGCGGATTCTACCTCGGCTCCATCGGGGGGCCCGCCGCGATCCTCGCGCAGGAGAACATCCGCAAGGTCGAGGTCATCGACTACCCTGAGCTGGGCATGGAGGCCGTGTGGAAGATCGACGTCGTCGACTTCCCCGCCTTCATCCTCGTGGACGACAAGGGCCACGACTTCTTCCGCGAACTGCCAGGGGGCTGCGGCATCTGCGGTCCCTGAGGCCTCCGTTCAGGGCTGCGGCACGTAGGTCGACTTGTCGTAGGCCAGCGCCGTGCGGAAGTAGAAGTCGGTCCCGGGCACCGTGAGTCCGAGGCCGAAGCCGACGCCCTTGCCGAAGCGCTTCGCGATGCGCTGGCAGAGCCAGCCCCACCAGAGGAAGAGCAGGATCAGGCAGATCGCTTTCACGCCATTGTCGCGCGCGGCCAGGATGGGGATCAGGAGCAGCATCGGCAGCGTCCACCAGGCGGAGAGCCCCGCGATGCGCGTGATGATCACGTGATGGTAGACCGGGATGACCGCCTTCCATCCCTCATGCCCCGCCTTTTCGAAGATCAGCCAAAGCCCGCGGAGGCTGAAGACGACCGCGGCGACGAGTGTCGTGGCGAGGAAGCTCACCCAGAAGACCTTTCCGTAGACTTCGGCGGGCACGTCGGCGAGGAGGGTGGCGAGGGCGGGGGAGGGGCTCATGTCAGTGATGATGGCCTCGTGCGGCTCGTCTGTCCATTCCGCTGAGGGACGAAAAAGGGCGCCCTTCGGGCGCCCTTGATTCCGTGATTGCGGTTTTTTTCTCAGGCCTGGGCGGCCTGATCTCCGACGTACTTCGAGGAACCGAAGCCGAGGATCAGCCAGAAGATCGGCGCGAGGAACACGAGGCCGAGGGCGAAGCCGACTCCGTGGCCGAAGCGCTTGCTCACGTTGACGTGGTTCCAGATCACGATGCCGAGCCAGGCCAGGCCCCCGATGACGGGGATGAAGTTCAGAAGGAAGGTCAGGGCGAGCCACCCGGACTGTCCTGCGACGCGGAAGAGCACCACCAGGTTGTAGACCGGGATGATGGCGGCCCAGCCGGGCTGGCCGGCCTTGGAGAAGGTCTTCCACATGCCGATGATGACCACGAGGCCGACCAGGGCGAAGACGAACATGAAGGCCCCAAGCAGGGCGAGTATGCCGCCGGCGACGGCGGCATCGTTGTCAGATACTTGGGCGAGCAGGGAGGCGATGGATGAGTTCATCGCCGTCTCTATTATGGCCAGCCCCGGGCGCAGTCGAGCCGCAAAGCCGGGGCCGGGCCGGAGCTCACTTCTCCCAGTCCAGCGCGCCGCGCTTCACTTCGTAGACCAGGCCGAGCACCAGCACGCCCAGGAAGACCGCCGTGGCGGCTGTGATGGCGATGCCCGCGGCTAGAAATTCCCGATAAACGAGGGCCCACGGCACCAGGAAGACCACTTCGATGTCGAAGAGGATGAAGAGCATCGCGGTCACGTAGAACTTCACGGCGAAGCGGGGGTGGGCTTTGCCCTCCATGGGCAGGCCGCACTCGTACGCCTTGTCCTTGATGTAATTGCCCTTGGCGCGCTGACCGAAGAGGTGGCTGACGGCGAGGATCGCGACCGGCACGGCGAGTCCGAGGGCCGCCTGCACGAGGGCGGGCAGGTAGGTCGCGAGCGACTGGGCTTCGGCGATCAGCATCGTGTCCCCAAGAAAAAGCCCCTGCCTGCGGAGGCAAGGGCTTTCGGGAAAACGCGTCGGCGTCCCGTCACTTCTGCGGGGCGGGCGGCGTGAACTTCGGCAGCCCGACGTCGCCCTGGGGCGGAGCCTCGGCGGGCGGCGGGGGAGGCTCGACCGCCTTGCGGAAGTCGGCGACCGTCGCGGGAATCTGGTCCGCCAGCCATCCCGACATCGCGAAGTCCGCCTTGGCGCCGAGCGCGTTGGCGGGGTGCTTCGGGTCCGAGTGCTTTGCGCGGACGAACAGCTTGGGCTGGTCGGCGGGCGTGGCGCCGGGGACGCGACCGAGCGTGACGGTGAGCGTCGTGCCGTCGAAGTATTCGAGCTTCACCGTCGCCGGCTTCTCGAAGGCCTTCTTCGCCGTGGCGTCATCCTTGGACAGCGCGTCCGTGGCGCGCAGGTTGGAGAGGCTGCCGGCGATGCTCTCCAGCACGCCCGACTCCTTGCCCGGGAACGGCTGTCCCTTGGCCGGCCTGGCGCCTGAGACCGAGCCGTCGGCGGCCGTCAGCGTCAGGGACTTCACCTCTTCGGGCGCCTTGTTGTGGAGCAGCGGATCGAACCAGGAGGTCGGATCGCCCTCCACGTAGCCGGTGAACGTCGTGCGCAGCGCCTCCGGGGCGCCCTTGAGCCGGACCGCCGAGCCGGAGCCGTCGTCGGTCGTGCGGCCGATCTCGGCCGACCATGACCTGCCGTCGGCGGCCGTGAGCGTGACGACCGTCTCGCCCAGCCCGAGCCGCTCGAGCCGCTTGGCGTTGGACGTGAGGACGCCGAGATTCTCGGCCTTCTGGAGCGAACGGAGCAGCGGAGCGAGGCGGTTCTCGACGTCGGCCGGCAGGCCCAGCTTCTCCTTCACCGTCCAGACGTCGCCCGCGCCCTTCTCGATCGTGGCGGACTTGCCGTTGGCGCGGACCTCCACCTTGACGGCGGCGGTGAGCAGGGCGGCGTCGACGAGGGGCGACTTGGCGGGAGCGGCCGGGGCCTCCGGGCGGCCGAGCCTCAGCACGGCCAGGGCGGCCAGTCCGAGGACCAGCGTGGCGATGAGCAGGTTCTTGGTGCGCATGGCGGATCAGGAGGACTTGCGGCGGCGGGACAGCGCGTAGGCGAGCCCGAGCAGGGCGGCGAGCGCCGGTCCGGAGACGAGGTTGAGGACCTGGAGGCGGCGGCCGAGCGAGTTCACGTCCTCGCTGAGGCCGCGGCGGATGACGCGGCGCTCTTCCGAGAGCCGGTCGACCTCGTCCTGGAACTTCTGCACCTCGCGCTGCATCTCGGGCGTGA
>CAZRPB010000129.1:0-3698 GCA_964601955.1 uncultured Klebsiella sp.
CGGTCAGTCCTTCCTCCAAGCCCCTCATCTCACCTTTGCACAGGAGCTCCGCTCCGACTTGCACTTTTGCACCGTCTCCCTTGGCCCCCTTGCCAGCGTGCCTCCTGATCATTGCGCCTCCTCTACTTCCATCAGCATTTCGCGACGCCGGCGGGCTCCTCGGGCACGCGCTCCTATGAGTTCGCGCGGGCGCTGGTGCGGCGTGGACATCGTGTGACGGTGGTCTGCGGCGCGCACGCGCTCTCGGGGCTCGATCTGCCGGAGGACGCCGCACGCGGGTGGGCGCGCGGCACGGTCGACGGCATCGACGTCATCTCGCTGCCGCTGCCCTATTCCAACCGCGACTCCCTCCTGCGTCGCGCCTTCGTCTTCACGCGGTTCGCCCTGCGTTCCGCGCGCATCGCGCTCACCGAGGACGTCGACCTGGTCTTCGCGACCTCGACTCCGGTCTCCGCGGCCATCCCCGGGTTCGCCGCCAAGTGGTTTCGCGGCATCCCGTTCGTCTTCGAGGTCCGCGACCTCTGGCCGGACCTCCCTCGGGCGCTCGGCGTACGCAACCCTTTCGTGCTCGGCCTGATGACCCTGCTCGAGCGCCTCGCCTACCGTTCGGCCGACGCCGTGATCGGCCTCGCGCCCGGCATCGTCGACGCGGTCCAGCAGCGTTCCCGCCAAGGACTGCCGGTGGAGCTCATCCCCAACGGCTGCGACCTCGAGACCTTCAGCCCCTCGCGTCGCGGCCCCGTCCGCCTGCCTGGCGTCGGCCCCGACGATTTCGTCGCCGGCTTCACCGGCGCCCATGGACCGGCCAACGGCCTCGACGCCGTGCTCGAAGCCGCGCGCGAGCTGAAGCGACGCGGCGACCGGCGCGTGAAGCTCGTGTTCCTCGGCGACGGACGGGAAAAGGACCGCCTCGCTGACGTCGCCCGGTCCGAAGGCCTGGACAACTGCCTTTTCCTTCCGCCCGTCCCCAAGACGGAGCTCGGCGCCGTCACCGCCTCCTTCGGCTGCGGCCTCATGGTGCTCCGCGACGTCCCCGAGTTCCGTCACGGCACCTCGCCCAACAAGTTCTTCGACTACCTCTCCGCCGGCGTGCCCGTCCTGAACAACTACCCCGGCTGGGTCGCCGACCTGATCCATGGTCACCGCTGCGGCATCGTCGTCCCGCCCGGCGACCCCGTCGCCTTCGCCGACGCCCTGCAGCGCCTCGCCGCCGATGCGGCCGCGTGCGCCGCGATGGGCGCTGCCGCCCGCCGTCTCGCCGAGGAGCGTTTCGCCCGGGCCGACCTCGCCGAGGCCTTCTGCAAGACCCTTGAGCGCGCCGTCGTCGCCTGACCTTTTGCCATGACCCAGGAAGAAGCCCTCCGTCTCGTCCTCCGTCGCCTTGCGGCGCTCGGCCGCGAGCTCGGCCGTCCCGAACTCGAGACGGCGGACGCCTCCACCCGCCTCTTCGGCGAGAACGCGTCCCTCGACAGCATCGGCCTCGTCACCCTCATCGCCGACCTCGAGGAGGACGTGCGTGTCGCCGTCGGAGTCACCGTGAACCTCGCCGATGAGAAGGCCATGAGCCGGCTCACCTCGCCCTTCCGCCGCGCCGATCTCCTCGCCGCGCACCTGGCCGAACTCGTGCGTGCCGCCCGACCCTGACATGCCCGTCGCCGTCGTCACCGGATCCTCCCGAGGCCTCGGGCTCGCCGTCGTCCGCCGCCTCCTCGCCGACGGATGGACCGTGCACGGCTTCGCCCGCGGCCCGCAGGAGCCTGCGGCCGGCCTCGTCCCGCATGTCGTCGACGTGACCGATCCGGCCGCCGTGCAGGCCGCCGCGTCCGCCGTCACCGCCGCCGGACGCGTCGACCTTCTCGTCAACAACGCCGGCGCCGCCTCCATGAACGCGCTGCTCCTCACGCCGGCCGCCGTGGCCGAGCGTCTCATGCGGGTGAACTACCTGGGTTCCTTCCATTGCCTGCAGGCCTTCGGCAAGGCCATGGTGCGCCAGCGCGCGGGCCGCATCGTCAACGTCACCACCGTCGCGGTGCCCCTCTCGCTGGAGGGCGAGGCCGCCTATGTCGCGAGCAAGGCGGCTGTCGAGGCCCTCACCCGCGTCGCCGCGCGTGAGCTCGCCTCCTCCGGTGTCATCGTGAGTGCCGTCGGCTTCGGTCCCGTCGACACCGCCCTCACCCGTGGCGTCCCTCGTGCGCAGCTGGAGCGCATCAACGCGCGCATCGGCCTGAAGGAGTCCCCGTCTCCCGAGGCTGCGGCGGATTTCCTCCTCGCCCACGCGCGCTCCGCCGAGTCCGGCCGGATCGAGTATCTTGGGCAGTTGCAGGGTTGATCCGTTGGCCAGCCAGTTTGCCTCTTCTGAGCCCGATGTCCCTTCTCGCACGCTTCGCCGCCTGCTCCGAGAAGCCAGCCTTGATCGGCGGCTGGGGCGTGTGCACCTATGCGCGTCTCGCCGGACTTGTGGACGAGGCTGGCCGTGCGCTCGCGGACTTGCGTCTGCCCGGTCCGGCCGCCGTCGCGGTCGTCGGCGGCCACGGACCCGCGGCTGCCGCCTGGCTCCTCGCGTTGGAGTCCGCTGGTCATTTCGCCGTGCCCCTTTCGGGCAATCCTGCGGAGCACCCCGCGCGTCTCGCGCAGGTGAACGCCCAATGGGTGGTGACCACCGACGGGTTCAGCTGGAGCCTCCTTCCGCGCATTGACGAAGCCTCGGCGCACCCGCTCTTCCTCCGTCTCAAGGAGCGTGGGGCCGCCGGACTCGTGCTCTTCACGAGCGGGACGAGCGGCCGGCCCAAGGCCATGGTGCAGGACTTCCGCCGACTCCTTGCGTCCTATGAGGGCAGGCATGCCTCGCGCCTGTCCGTGCTCGCCCTTCTGGGCTTCGACCACATCGGCGGACTCAACACGCTCTTCGGCTGCCTCGCTTCCGGCTCCCCTCTCGTCGTCCCGGCGTCCCTCACGCCGTCCGACGTCGCCGCCGCCATCGCCCTGCACCGGGTCGCCGTCCTGCCCGCCTCGCCCACTTTCCTGAATCTCCTGCTGGTCTCCGGCGAGGCCGAGACCCGTGATCTCTCCTCCCTCCGCGTGATCACTTACGGCACCGAGCCGATGCCGGAGAGCCTGCTTGCGCGCCTCCGCGCCGCCTTTCCGCGGGCGCGCTTCATCCAGACCTTCGGGACAAGCGAGACCGGCATCACCCGGGCCGAGAGCCCCTCGCAGGACTCCACTTTCATCCGATTCGATGACCCCGCGTTGGAGTGGAAGGTCGTCGACGACGAGCTGTGGCTGCGCAGCCGCACCCAGATCGACGGCTATCTCGACGCCGACAATTCGCGCTTCACCCCAGACGGCTGGTTCCGGACCGGTGACCGCGTCGAACTCGGGCCCGAGGGCACCTTGCGCGTCCTCGGCCGCATGGGCGAGCTCATCAACGTCGGCGGCGAGAAGCTCATGCCTGCCGAGGTCGAATCCGTCGTCCTCGCCGTGAAAGGCGTCCGCGACTGTCGTGTCCGCGGCGAGCCGCACGCGCTCACCGGCCAGACTGTCGTGGCGGACGTCGTCGCCGCGTCCGGAGCCGACCAGGAGGCCCTGCGGGCGGAAGTTCGCAACGCCTGTCGCGCCCGTCTCGCCCGGCACAAAGTTCCCACCCGCGTCACCTTCGTCCCCGCCGTCAGCGGCGAGCGGCTGAAGAAGGTGAGGTAGGG
>CAZRPB010000130.1:0-1969 GCA_964601955.1 uncultured Klebsiella sp.
CGGGCGGTGCCGGCGGCGTCGAGGTCGCGGGGGCCGAAGTAACGCAGACGGAGCGAGCCCGACCAGCCTGACTGGTTCCGCACGGTGACCCCGGCCGCCACGACCGTGTCGATCGCGCCCTCCACGCTGCGGGCACCCGTGGGCAGGTCGCTGTAGAGCGCCTGCGAGGCCGCCACGTCCAGGTCGAACGAGAGCCAGGGGAACGGCGTCCAGTAGTTGGCCCATTCGACCCCGTAACGGTCGCTGGCGTCAGACGGCTCGACGGTCCCCGCGTCACCGATGAACACCAATTCGGACTTGGTGCGGAGATACCAGAGCGAAAGCGTGCTCTGCAGGTCCTTGATGGCGAGGGTGCGAATGCCGACCTCCGCGCCGCGGGCCGGAACGAGGCCGCGCAGCGGGCCGGAGGCGAGCGTGGCGCCGCGGACGTCGTTGCTGTGGAAGCCGTAGCCGGCCTGGAAGAAGTATTCAGTCTTGTCCCAAGGCCCCAGGACGAGCGTCAGCTTCGGACTGAAGAGGGCCGTCTCGGCATCGCCCGAGTCGGCGGGTGACGCGACGGAGTCGACGTCGGCGAACTGAAGATCGCCGCGGCCGCCGATGACGCTGCGGAAACCCGGCGTCCACTGCACGCGGTGCTCGGCGTAGACCCCGACCGTGCCGACTCCCAGATCATGCTGCGAGGTCGTGGAGAGGCGCCGGCGGTCGTCCGTGGCGTACAGGCCGTTGTCCACCCAGTCATGCCGGAACTGGAGCCCGACGGAGGTCTCGGTGGGCCGTCCGCCCCATTCCCCGTGGACGTGATGGGCGTAGCTGAAGCCGGCGGCCGTGCGGGAGTCCTGCTGTTCGAACTGGTCACCGTTGACCGGGTCGTTGAGCGCGTAGGTGAAGTTGGAGAACAGGTCCAGGTCGTAGCGGAACACGTAGGCCTGCAGCCGGTCCTCCGACCCTCCGTGGCGGTGGCGCCAGTCGGCCGACCAGGAGACGTAGCGGGAGTCGCCGCCGTTCGTCGGATCCATGTTGCCCCAGGGCGAGAGAGCGCCCGACTGCACCAGCGCCAGCGGAATCTGGTCGCTCGTGCGCCACTCCCCCTGGTAGAAGCGCAGGGTGGTCGAGAAGCCGTCATGGTCGTCGCCACGCGACCAGGTCAGCTGCCCGTTGGCGCGGCGGAAGTTGTCGCCCATCTGCCAGGGGCCGTCGGAATGGGCGCCTTGGAGCGCATAGAGGAGGTCACCGGATCCGGCCTTGACCGTGTCGGCGACCAAGGCGCGGCCGTAGCCGAACGAGCCGCCCTCGATGAGCAGCAGCGACTTCGGCAGCTTGCGGAACGTCTCAAGATAGGCGGCGCCGGCCGTGCCGAAATCTCCCGTCTGCGCATAATAGGGTCCCTTCTGGTAGTTCACCCGCTCGATGAGTTCCGGGATGACGAAGTTCATGTCCGCGTAGCCCTGACCGTGTCCGTGCGAGGGCATGTTGAGCGGCACCCCGTCGATGAAAGTCGCGAAGTCCGTGCCGTGATCCAGGTTGAAGCCGCGCAGGAAGTATTGGTTGGCCTTCCCGCCTCCCGCGTGCTGGGTGATGATCAGTCCGGGCACCGTCTCGAGCACCTCGCCCGGGCGAAGCAGCGGACGCTCCGAGAGCTGCACGGCCCCGGTCACGCCCATCGTGGCGGAGTCGGCGACGCCGAGCAGGCTGTCCTGCCGGCCCATCACGACGATCTCCTCCATGCGCCTGGGTACCGGATCCGCACGCAGCAAGGAAAGCGGCGCGGCGGCAAGCAGCAGGGGCAGGAGGCGCATGAAGGGCATTAGAGTGACGGGAGGAGCCCTTACGAGCGCAACCTCGCGGCCAGTCGGACCGTCCTGCGATCAGAACGTGAGGCGCAGGCCCAGCTCGACGCCCCGTCCCGGCAGCGGCACGAGGTCCTTGATGAAGGAGGAAGGATTACGGGCCTCGCGATCCAGCAGGTTGA
>CAZRPB010000130.1:2069-3637 GCA_964601955.1 uncultured Klebsiella sp.
GTGAGGTCGGGGCCGTAGCCGTTCTCGATCAGCGTGATGAACGAGGAATAGCGGTTGTAGAAGACCGAGGCGCTGCCCGTCAGACGTCCCGTGACCCGGGCCACTTCCCATTCGATCCCGTAGCCGCTCTCCTTGCCGAGGCCGCGGTCACCCACCTCGTAGGCGTCCGTACCCACGTGGGGCCCGTCGGCGAAAAGCTCCTGATAATTGGGCGAACGCTCCACGCGGCTGACCGTGAGGGTCGTGCGCCAGTCGGTTCCGAGGTCCTTTTCCAGCGCGGCGGAGAGGCCCAGCGGCGTGAAGGACCGGCGGACGGCGGGCGGATTGGAAGCCACGCCGTCGTGCGTCCACGCTTCCGCCGAGACCGAGTCGCGCTGCACGCGGAAACCGTACCTCAGACGCAGACCGGGGGCCTCGAAGGGCGTGACGAACGAGCCGAAGACCGCGGCGTTCCGGCTGGTCGTGGTCGGCAGGAAGGCCTCATCGCCGGTGACCTCGAAATCGAAGGCGCCGCCCTGCGCGCCGATGACCGCCTCCGTCGAGCCGATGCGGGCGAGGGTGAGGTCGATGCGCGTGTCAAATCCCTGGTTGACGAAAGTGGATCCGGCGACGCCGGCCTCTAACTCCGTGTGCGCATAGTCCGTGATGCCGGCACGCCATGCCACCTTGCGGACCGCGCCGTCCAGCCGCGCCTCCCCGGCGATGTCCCAGCGCCGCTGCTGCTGGCCGATCACGACGTCGGGCTCGGCCACGCCGTAGTCGTTGTCGAGGCCCGACCAGGAGACGCCGATGAAGCCGCCCTCCCAGACCTTGCTGACGCCGAAGCCCCCGCCGAGCACGTCGGATCCGGTGTCGGCGATGCGTCCGACCGGCGTGCGCAGGTCATCCGTCGTGCGTCCGAAATAGTCGGCCTGCACGACCCAGTCCCCCGCGGTCGCGTGGCCCTTGATGCCGCCCGTGGCCAGATTGTCGACCGAGCCCGTGCGCGCGGCGAACGTGCCGCCGTTGCCCATGCGCTGCGTCGCGATGCGCTTGTCCGTCAGATTGACCACGCCGCCGAGGACGCTGGTGGAATAGAGCAAAGCGGAGGGACCGCGGAAGACCTGCATCTCCCGCAACGACAGAGGATCGACGCCCACCGCATGGTCCGGGCTGGCGGCGGAAGCGTCCAGCAGCGCGGTCCCGTTCTGCAGGATGCGGATCTTGTCGCCGTCGAGCCCGCGCACGATCGGCCGTCCCGAGTTCGGTCCGAACTGGCTGTTGGCCACGCCCAGCAGCGAGCCGAGCGCTTCGCCCACGTTGTTCACGGGCAGGAGCGCCATCTCCGAGGGGCTGATGAGGAGCGCAGGCGTGTCGGCTGAAACCGTCGCACCCAAGGATGACCCCTTGACGGTGATGGTCTCCATCGCCTTTGGCGTCTGGGCGGACAACGGATGGAGTGAGACGGCGGACAGCAGTAAGGCGGAGGAAATACGAACCATGAAGCAGCGCTCCTAAAGAAAGCAGGTTGCCGCGAGCAAGTCTTAAATGCAACTTTATTGCATCTGATGGACGGAGGGTTGCAGTCC
>CAZRPB010000131.1:0-3580 GCA_964601955.1 uncultured Klebsiella sp.
GGAGATGACGCGGTCGCGGTCCTCGCGGCTCATGGCCGCGCCGGAAGGAAGGCAGAGGCCGCGCTCGAAGAGCCGGTCGCTCACGCCCCGTCCATGATGCTCGACGCCCGCGAAGACGGGCTGGAGATGCAAGGGCTTCCAGATGGGGCGGGACTCGATGTCCTCCGCCTCAAGGGCGAGACGCAGGTCCTCGCGGGTGAGGCCCGCGGCCTTGGGATCGACGGTCAGACAGGTGAGCCAACGGGTCGACTGACCCCAGGCGGCTTCGGGCTGCATGACGAGGCCCGGCAGGTCCGAGAGGGCCCGGGCATACTCCCTGAAGTGGCCGCGACGACAGGTGACCTTGGAGGAAAGTCGGGCCAGCTGACCGAGGCCGATGGCGGCGCTGACGTTGCTGAGGCGATAATTGTAGCCGAGGACGGAGTGCTGGTAGTGCGGAGCGGGGTCGCGCGCCTGGCTGGCGAGGAAGCGCGCCTGACGCGCGAACTCGGCGTCCTCGGTGACGAGCATGCCGCCGCCGGAGGTGGTGATGATCTTGTTGCCGTTGAAGGAGTGGACGCCTGCGAGGCCGAAGGACCCGGGACAACGGTCACCATAGGTGGCGCCCAGGGCCTCGGCGGAGTCCTCAATCAGCTTCACGCCGTGCTGGGCGCAGCAGCGGAGGATCGGGGTGATGTCCGCCGACTGTCCGTAGAGATGCACGAGGACGAGGGCCTTGGGCGCGCGGCCCGCGGCCGCCTTGCGCTCAATAACCTCGCAGGCGAGGGCGGGGTCCATGTTCCAACTGAGCTCCTCGGAGTCGATGAAGACGGGCCTGGCTCCGAGATAGGTGATCGGCGCGGCGGACGCGACGAAGGTGAGGGACGAGCACAGGACCTCGTCGCCAGGACCGACTCCGGCCAGACGCAAGGCGAGATGCAGCGCGGCGGTGCCGGACGAGACGGCGACGGCGTGACGGGAGCCGACCAGGGTGGCGAACTCCTGTTCGAACTGGTCGAGCTTGGGCCCGACCGGCGCGATCCAATTGGACTGCAGCGCGTCGAGCACATGCTCGATCTCGGCCTGACCGACGTCAGGAGGAGAAAGGTAGAGGCGGGGCATTTTGATTGATTGGTTAAATAGTTGATCGGTCGGCCAGTTGACCGGTGGGCAGGAGGGCTGCGCCGTTAGATGAACGGTTGGCCGGTTGGCGAGTTGGCAAGAGGGATACAACAGATAGGGACAAGGGCCTCCGGCCTCTGTCTCGGGTAGGGTTGAGCGCCTTCGCTCAACCACGGCTGACCGAGGCGGTCAGCCCTACCTTCCGAGACCCCGAGCCGGCTTATCCCCTGCGAATCCGCCGCCCCACTTTTGCACAGGAGTTTTTATCCGATTTGCATTTTTGCACCATCTGAAGCCAGCCCTCCGGCCAATTAACTTGGCTTTGTTCTAGCCCTCCGGCCAACCAGCCAACCAATCGACTTCTCTTCATTTCCACGCTTGGTCCTCGAAGACGCCGAGCGAGGAGAGGGACTGGAGGAGGCGGGCGAAATCAGGATCGGCCATGGCGTCCGCCAAGGCCGGGGTGAAGCTGATGCGGACGAACATCTGCTCGCTCTTCTGGTTGAGGCCGTAGTCGCGGATGTCCTTGAGGAGAAGGGGGAGCCGCTCAAGACGGCCGATGAGTCCGTCGCGCCATCCGGACTCCTGCTCCTCGTAGCGGTTGGGCACGCCGTTCACGAGATGCCAGAAGACGACGTTCTGCCTGCCGCCGCCCGGCACGAGATACTGTCCGTATTCATAGGGACGGAGGGCGCGTCCGGCCAGAAGGCCGGGGACGGCATGACGGCGTTCGGTGCGCACGCATCCGGCGTTCACCCAGCAGGAGTCGGGGTTGTGGGAGCCGGCGTCGACGACGGAGACTTTGCCTGGCTCCCAATAGGCGACGTAGACGAGCACGCGCCGGCCGTCCTTCTCATAAAACGCCTGCTCGGCCTGGCTGAAGTTCAGGATGCCGAGGACGTTCGCGGCGCCGGCCGAGGTGCCGGCGATGGGCACGTCGCGACGCACCCAGCCCGCGGCCTCACGGGGCAGGGCGTCGGTCAGACGGCCGGTGAAGCGACGGGGGACGTCGGTCAGAGAGACGGCGGTGACGAGGACGACCAGGCCGAGAATCAGGACGAGCCCGAAGATGAGCAGGGCCTTGCGCACGTTCAGAGGATGCGGGCGGGGTTGCCGACCACGGTGACGGACGCGGGCACGTCCGCGATGACGACGGCGCCGGCCCCGACGGTCACGCCGTCCCCGACGACGCGGCGCGGAATCACGGTCGACTTGCTGCCCATGAACACGCGGTCGCCGAGCCGCACATGGCCGGTGACGTCGCACTGGGCGCTGAGGGTGCTCCAGGCGCCGATGCGCGCGTCATGCCCGACGGTGGAATTCAAGTTCACCATCGCAAACTCGCCGAGGACGATGTCGGCCGAAAGAACGGCGCCGGGGCACAGGACGACGCCTCGGCCCAGCGCGACGCGCTCACCCAAAATGACGGAGGGATGGACGAAGGTGAGGAAGGAGGCTCCGCGCTCCAGCAAGGGGCGGACCAGGCGTTCCTTGACGGCCGGCAAGCCGAGACCGCACACGAAGACTTCGTCGGCCGCGGGAAGATGCGAGGACAACGGACGGACGGACGCGAAGGAGCCGAAGGGCGCCAGGGCCTCGGGGTTGTCGTCCAGGAAGGCCTCGAAGGCCCAGGCGCGGCCGTGATCGGGGTGCTGGCGGCACCAAGCGTGCATTTCGCGGCCGAAGCCGCCGGCGCCGACGATGAGGAGTTTCTTCATGACTTAGAGGGGGGCAGCAAGGCGAGGAGATCGCGCACGGTGGCGCAGGCGCGCACCTGGGCGCCGGTGACGGTCGCGCCGTAGTCGTGCTCAAAATGGGTGACGACCAGCAGCACGGCGAGGGAATCCCAGTTAGGCCTCGCGGCGAGGCGGTCATCGGGTGCGGCATGGGCAAGGACGTCGACGGCCTTGCGCAGGGCGGAAAGACGATCGGCTTCGTTCATCGGCGCAGAGGCAGGATGGGCAGGCACACGCAGGGACCGATCGGCCCGGCGGCGGCGGCCCAAGAAAGTCCCACGCCGTAGCCGCAGGATAGGAGGCGAAGCGACGCGGATGAAAGGGCGGCGCCGTAGGCGTGGGCGAGGACGGCGGGAACAGAGGCGGAACTGAGGTTGCCGTAACGCTCCGTGAGATCCATCGGCACGGCGACGGGGTCGAGGCCGCAAGCCTTGGTTAGGGCGGAAAGGACGAAGCGGTTCGCCTGATGGAAGGCGCAGGCCTCCGGCGCCTTCCAGCCGGCGGCGGCAAGGACGGCCCTGACGGCGGCGGGCACTTCACGAAGGGTGAAGCTCATGACGGCGGCACCGTCCATGCGCAGGTTCTCCTCACATCGCCCATGGCCCTCGGCGTCGCGTCGGAGAATCTTGGTTGATTCGGAGGCGGGCGAACGGGCTCCTCCCGCGGGCACGGCGATGACATCGGCGGCCGACCCGTCCGTCCCGAAGATGAAATGCCAGGGGGCGTCGACGCCGGTGCGCTCG
>CAZRPB010000132.1:0-3575 GCA_964601955.1 uncultured Klebsiella sp.
GGCTTGGTGATGACGAGGAGGTCGTTGTTGCCCTTGAGCTGGCCGGGGTGGTCCTTGAAGCGTTCGCCGCGGTAGTCCTCCTCCGACAGCTTCAGCTGCTGGATCATGGTGCCCATGGCTCCGTCGAGGTAGACGATGCGCTCCTTGAGCAGCGCCTCGAGGCGCCGGCCCGCGGGATTGAGTGGTAGCCTCTGCCGTGACATCACGCCCAACGTGACGCTTCGGGACGGAGGGTCAAGGCAGGGGGAGGCCGCCGCGTGTCATGCCGGCGGATCGGGCCGGCGGCAGCGGGCCAGGTCCTGGGCGCGGTACAGCACGATGCGCTTGCCCTCGAACTTGGGGTCGTCGCGGAGCAGGGGACGCAGTTCGAAGGAGAAGGCGGGGGTCAGGTTGGACTTGGCCGCCTCCTCCGCCGGGTCGCCGCCCTGCCAGTAGAGGATGCCGTTGGGTAGGGAGTGCTTCTGCCCGCGCCCGACGAGCTGGCGGGTCTGGTGCACGAAGGTGCGGAGGTCCGCCACGGCGCGGCCGGTGACGAAGTCGTGCTCGTGCCCGAGCGTCTCGGCGCGGGCGTTGCGCGTCTCGACGTTCTTCAGTCCGAGACGGTCCGCGATGTCGCGCACGACCGCGACCTTCTTGCCGACGGAGTCGACGAGGGTGAAGCGGGCCTTGGGATGCAGGGCGGCGAGGATGAGCCCGGGGAAGCCGCCGCCGGTGCCGACGTCGATGACGCGCGCGCCGTCCATGAGCTTGAGGAACTTCACCGAGGCGAGGCAGGGGGCGTAATGGTGCCATGCGAGGTTCTCGACGTCCTTGCGCGAGACCAGGTTGATCTTGGCGTTCCATTCGCGGTGCAGCGCCGCCATCGCGCGCAGGACCTCCCAGCGGTCGGCTTCGACCTCGGGAAAGAGCGGCACGAGTTCGTCCATGAGGGGGCGAGCGTGGACGGCCGTCCCCGGGAGGCAAGGACGCTTCAGCGGCCCGCCGCGAGCGCCCGCCGCAGGCGGCCGATCTCCTCGAGCCGCGCCTGCACGGCGTCACGGTCCTCGGCCTTCGCCGCGAGGTGGATGCGCGCGTTCTGCCGGAGGTATTCCTTGGTGAGGTGCTCGCGAGCCTTCGGCAGCTCCCACTCGGCCCGCAGCCCAAGTTCGGAGGCGAGCGCGAGGAGCGGCGGCGGGAGGTCCGCGACGGCCTCGCCGGCGGTCGTGACGCGCCGGCGTCCTGCGGGCCGCGCCTTCCTGCCGCGCTTCAGCTGCCGCATGAGGCGCCCGAGCCGGGCGGCGTCCAGGCCGAGCAGGGCGTCGATGTCGGGAGGCCTCACCCCGAACTCGCGCTCGAGGGCGTCTGGCAGGCGCTTCCGTGCCGCGGCGCCGAGCAGCGCCTCGACCGTGCGTCCGTCGGCCGCCTTCTTCGGCGGCACGCCGGCCAGCTTGGCCAGGGTCCAGGCGGCGCGGTCGCCGTCGTCACTCCCCTTGGGCGCGAGGGGCGCCGTGCGCGACCGAACGCGCCGCCGCGTGCGGGACGGGGCCCGCCTGCCGCGGAGCAGCAGCCAGGCGGCCGCCGCGGCGCAGGGGATCAGCGTGACGGCGGCGATGACGAGCGGGTCCACGGGTCAGTCGAGACGGATGCGGGAGACGTTGAGCGAACCGCGGCCCGAACCCTCGGACTTCAGTTCGATGACCAGCGGACGCCCCGTGCCGAGGTCCTTGAACTCCGCGCGCATCACGCCGTCGAGGTCATAGGAGAACGTGACCTCCACCGGCTGGTCTGCCGGGCGTCCGGGCGGCAGCGGCATCTCGACCTCGGCCACGCGCAGCACCATCGACGGGTCGGATTCCGCGACGGCCGACTGCGTGACTTCGCAGGTGAGGATCCGCTGGTCCGGTTCGGCCGTGTAATAGGTGCGCGTGCGCGAGACGGGCAGCTTCTCGCCCTTGGCGATGATGACGCTGTTCTCAAGCAGGCCGTCCTCATCCACCGCCAGCGTGCCGAAGTAGTGCGGCGCGATGTCCTGGAAGCGGATCGCGGAGGTCCGGCGACGCTGCGCGGGGGAGAGCAGGGCCGGGTCCGCCCGGTGGGCGGCGTAGAGCGCCGCGCCCCGCGCCACCGCCGTGTCGGGGTCGCGCAGGAGCGGCTTCCGCCCGAAGACGCGTTCGACCGCCGCCCGCACGGCCGGCATACGGCAGGCGCCGCCCGCGAGGAAGACGCCGGAGAGCGCTGAGCGGTCGGTGCCGGCGCGCAGCAGCACGCCCTCGCAGGCCATCTCCGCCTGCGCGACCAGGCCTTCCGTGGCGGCCTCGAGCTCGGCCCGGCGCACGGTGACCGGCACGCGTCCGTGCCTGGCCGAGCGCAGCGCGACCCGCACGGACTCGCGCGAGGACAGGCGGTGCTTGAGCTCCTCCGCGTCGGCGCGGCCGAAGTCGCAGTCGCCCGGCCGCATCTCCTCGCCGACGGCCTCGCGGAACCCCGCCCGCACGATCTCGAGCAGCTTCGTGTCGAAGTCCTTCCCGCCCAGCCGCTGCACGCCCTCGGTGAAGACGACCTCGACGTCCATCCCCCGGGCCCGCACCAGCGAGACGTCGAACGTGCCGCCGCCCAGGTCGAACACGGCGTAGAGGCCCTCGGCCAGCCCGCCCGAGGCGTGGGCGTAGGCGAGCGCGGCGGCGGTCGGCTCGTTGATCATGTGCACCTTGCCGAGGCCCGCGCGCCGCGCCGCCTCCAGCGTGGCCTCGCGCGCGGCGTTGGTGAAGTTGGCCGGGATGGTGATGACCGCGAGGTCGACCGGTCCGGCGCCCGCCTCGGCGTGCTCGCGCACCTTGCGGAGCATGAGCGCCGAGAGGTCGAGCGGGGTCACCCTTCGACCGAAGGCCGGGTGCGAGACCCCCGTGCCCATGTCGCGCTTGAACTCCGTGAAGACGTGGTCGGCGTCGTCCGCCATGGCGCGCGCCTCCCGGCCGACGACGACCGCGGCGGCGGACTCGAAGGCCACCGCCGTCGGCGTGACCTCCTGGCCGTCCCAGTCGCGCACCACCTCGGGCGCCCCGGAGGCGTCGATCCGGGCGACGATCGTGGTCGTCGTGCCGAGGTCGATGCCGAGGAGGTGCGCCATTCCTTGGGCCGGCATCTTGCCGCGCCCCGGCGCCGCTGGGAAGCGTTAAGCGAGCGGGGCCGGCGGCCAAGTTTTCGGTTCACTTCCGTCCCGGGGCCCGCAATCCTCCGCCCTCATGTTCCACCACGTCGTCTTCTTCTACCTCAAAAAGAACCTCACCGCCGCCCAGCGCGCGGAGTTCGAGGCCAAGCTCCGCGGCCTGCTGCGGATCAAGACCATCGCGTCCGGCTACGTGGGCAAGCCCAGCGCCCACGCCGTCCGGCCCATCATCGACACCACCTACGACTTCGCCGAGTTCTTCGTGTTCAAGAGCCACGCCGACCATGATGCCTATCAGGTCGACCCCATCCACCAGGACTTCATCAAGGACTGCAAGGAGTACTGGGAGTCCGTGAAGATCTACGACTTCGAGTGAGCCCCTCCGTCGGAGCCTCCTGAGCAAGGCCGCCCGCAGGGCGGCCTTGCTGTT
>CAZRPB010000133.1:0-3557 GCA_964601955.1 uncultured Klebsiella sp.
GGCGGAAGCCGCGATCAGGAATCGGGACATGGCTGGGTCAGGGGTTGGACTCCAAGGGATAGCCCTGACGGGCGGGGGCTTCAACCCCCAAAAGACCCCGGAAAGAAAAAACCCCGCCTCCGGTCAGGGAGGCGGGGCTTGAGCCGCCCTCAGGCCTTCTGCCCTGCCGGGAAGACGCGGATGCGCCGATAGGCCGGCAGACCCGTTCCGGCAGGCACCAGATGACCCATGATCACGTTCTCCTTGAAGCCCGTGAGCAGATCCTTCTTCGCCATGGTGGCGGCGTCGGTGAGGACGCGCGTCGTCTCCTGGAAGGACGCCGCGGAGATGAAGGATTCCGTCTCAAGGGAGGCCTTGGTGATGCCGAGCAGGATGGGCTCCGATTCGGCGATCTGTCCTCCGCGCTCGCTGATGGAACGGTTCACGCGGGTGAGGACGGTGCGGTCGACCTGTTCGCCCCAGAGATAGTCGGAATCGCCGGGCTCGGTGATGCGCACCTTGCGGAGCATCCGGGCCACGATGATCTCGATGTGCTTGTCGTTGATGACGACGCCCTGGGTGCGGTAGACCTTCTGGATTTCATTGATCAGGTAGTCCTGCACGCGGGACTGCCCGAGGATGTCGAGGATGTCATGCGGGTCGACGGCGCCCTCGGTGAGCACCTGGCCCTGCTTCACCTTCTCGCCGGCGGAAACGACGATGTGACGGCCATGGGGGATGAGATGCTCCTCCTCGCGACCGACCGAATCCTTGATGACGAGGCGCTTCTTGCCGCGGACGGAGGTGCCGACCTCGATGGCACCGTCGATCTTGGCGATCTCGGCGGCGTCCTTGGGCGGACGGGCCTCGAACAGCTCGGAGATGCGGGGCAGGCCGGCCGTGATGTCCTGGGTCTTGGCGGCCTGACGGGGGATGCGGGCCAGCTTGGAACCGCGTTCCACGACGTCGCCTTCGTCGACCGTGACGCGGGCGCCGGCCGGGATGGCGAAGCTGCAGACCTCGGTGCCGTCCGGAGCGACCACGACGACCCTGGGGTCCTGCTCGTCGGAGTGTTCGGTCACGTACTTGAAGAAGGCGCCGCTGGAGGGGTCGCGCTCCTCGGTGTAGGTCACGCCGAGCGTCATGTCGCTGAGCCTGACGCGGCCTTCATGGGTCGAGATGATGTCGGAGTGGTTCTTGTCCCACTTCGCGATCATGGTTCCCTTCTCGATCTTCTTGCCGTCGCGGACCAGCAGGACGGACCCCGTCTTGATGGGGTACTCCTCGAGCTTCTGTCCGGCTTCGCCGATGATCTGGATCAGGCCCGTGCCGTTGATGGCCACGCCGCCGCCGTCGATCTCGACGTGGTTGATGTCGACGTAGACGACCTTGCCCGCGGAACGGGAGGTGTAGGAGGGGTCCTTGAGGGTGGAGGCGACGCCGCCGATGTGGAACGTGCGCATCGTCAGCTGCGTGCCAGGCTCGCCGATCGACTGGGCGGCGATGATTCCGACCGCGGTGCCGCGCTCGACCATGCGTCCGGTGGACGGGTCGAGGCCGTAGGCCGCGGGCGGGATCGAGTTCACGTTCATGTGCGTGAGGGGCGAGAGCACCTTGACGCGCTCGATGCCGCCGACGGACTCGATGCGCTTGGCGGCCTCCTCGGTGATGAGCTCACCGGCCTTGGCCAGGACCTCGGAGGGGTTGTTGGGGTTCGTGACGTCCTCGGAGGGGCAGCGTCCGACGATGCGCTCGGCGAGCGACACGAGCAGTTCGTCGCCTTCGTAGATGGCGGCCTTGAAGACGCCGTTGGGGAGCCGGACCGCGACACGGTCGACGCCCGCGTCACGCAGGCGTCCGATGAGCTCCTCGGTGAGGACGGCCTCGGCCTTGGCGAGGGCGCGGGCGCCCGCGGACGGGATGACGTCCTCGGCCAGGTGGCGGCCGAGCGCCGCGTCGGAGAGCACGACGACCTCGGAGGCGGGGGCATGGTCGGCCGCGTCGGTGACGATCACGTCCATGGCCACGTCGCAGAGCTTGCGGGTCATGTAGCCGGCGTCGGCGGTCTTGAGCGCCGTGTCGGAGAGGCCCTTGCGGGCGCCGTGGGTGGAGACGAAGTATTCGAGCACCGAGAGCCCCTCGCGGAAGGACGAGAGGATGGGGCGCTCGATGATCTCGCCGGAAGGCTTGGCCATGAGGCCGCGGGCGCCGCAGAGCTGCTTCACCTGGGCCTTGTTGCCGCGGGCGCCGGAGTCCATGAGGACGTGCACCGGGTTGATGAGCATGCGCCTGGGGTGACGCGGGTCACCCTTGCGGACGCCGGCGACCTTGGCCGACTCGGAGAGGGTCTTGTAGACCGACTGCGCGACGGCGTCGGTGGCCTTGGACCAGGTGTCCACGACCTTGCCGCGGCGCTCCTGCTCGGTGATGGTGCCCTGCTCGTTCTGACGCTGGAACTCACGCACGCTGGCGGCGGCCTCGCGGACGATGCCGTCCTTCTCCTTGGGGTAGATCATGTCGCTGACCCCGATGGAGATCCCCGCCTTGGTGGCGACGCGGAAGCCGGTCTCCTTGAGGGCGTCGAGCACGGGGATGGAGGCCTCGCGTCCGCAGTGCTTGTAGGTGTTGAGGATGAGGTCTCCGAGCTGTCCCTTCTTCACGACGGCGTTCACGAAGCCGAGCTCCGCGGGCCAGATGGTGCTGAAGATGATGCGGCCGACGGTCGTGACGATGGTCCGCGAGGCCTTGTCGCCGTAGACGGTGTCACGGCCGCGGTCAGGGTTGCTGTAACGCACCCAGTCGTGGAAGTGCAGCGCGCCCTCGGCTTCGGCGTAGATCGCCTCCGAGACGGTGGTGATGACCGGCAGGCGGTCCTCGGCGGCGGGACGGCCCGCGGGCTCGAGGGTCAGGTAGTAGGCGCCGAGCACGATGTCCTGGGACGGCGTGAGGATCGGCTTGCCGCTCGAGGGCGAGAAGATGTTGTTCGTGGACATCATCAGGAGCTTGCACTCCATGATGGCCTCGAGGGAGAGCGGCACGTGGACCGCCATCTGGTCGCCGTCGAAGTCAGCGTTGTAAGCCGTGCAGACCAGCGGATGGAGACGGATGGCGTCGCCCTCGATGAGGATGGGCTCGAAGGCCTGGATCGACAGACGGTGGAGGGTCGGGGCGCGGTTCAGGAAGACCGGATGGCCCTTGGTGACCTCCTCGAGGATGTCCCAGACCTCGGGCTTCTTCTGCTCGATGTACTTGCGGGCGCCGCGGACGGTGTGCGCGAAGCCCAGCTCCTTGAGGCGTCGGATGATGAAGGGCTCGAAGAGCACGAGGGCCATCTTCTTGGGCAGGCCGCACTGGTTGAGCTTGAGCTCCGGTCCGATGACGATGACGGAGCGGCCGGAATAGTCGACGCGCTTGCCGAGCAGGTTCTGGCGGAAGCGTCCATGCTTCCCCTTGAGCATGTCGGAGATGGACTTGAGCTGACGGTCGCGGTCCTTGACCGGCTTGCCGTGGCGGCCGTTGTCGAGCAGCGCGTCGACGGCCTCCTGGAGCATGCGCATCTCATTGTGGATGATGACGTC
>CAZRPB010000134.1:0-3451 GCA_964601955.1 uncultured Klebsiella sp.
CGACCGTGACGGCGAACGGGTCATCGCGCCGGGCGACCCCGAAAAAAGCATGCTCGTCGCGCGCATCCTCTCGAAGGACCCCGACGAGGTGATGCCGCCGCCCAAACAGCACAAGACCATCCCCGCCGCGCAGGTCGAGCTGCTCAAGTCCTGGATCCGTCAAGGCGCACAGTGGGGTCGGCACTGGTCCTATGAGCCCGTGGCCCGCCCCGAAGTCCCGAAAAACGACGAGCCGCATCCCGTCGACGCCTTCCTCGCCGACCGACTTCGCCGCGAGGGCCTGACCTGGTCGCCCGCGGCCGATCCCGCCATCCTCGTTCGTCGCACGGCGCTCGACCTCACGGGACTCCCGCCCTCGCCCGAGGAACTCACCAAGCTCACGGGTCGTCCTCAGTCCGAAGTCGTCGCCCGCTACCTGGGCAAGCCCGCCTATGGCGAGCATTGGGCCCGCCAGTGGCTCGACCTCGCCCGTTACGCGGACAGCGCCGGCTATCCGAGCGATCCGGGACGTGAGATCTGGGCCTACCGCGACTGGGTCATCCGCGCACTCAACGCCAACCTGCCCTTCGACCGCTTCAGCATCGAGCAGCTGGCCGGCGACCTGCTGCCCAACCCGACCGACGACCAGCTGATCGCGACGGCGTTCCACCGGAACACCATGACGCAGAACGAGGGCGGCACCAGCGACGAGGAGTTCCGCATCGCCGCCGTCATCGACCGCGTGAACACCACCTACGCCGTCTGGATGGGCACGACGATGGCCTGCGCCCAGTGCCACACCCACAAATACGACCCCATCACCATCACGGAATACTTCCGCTCCTATGCCTTCCTCAACCAGACTGCCGACGCGGACAAGAGGGATGAGTCGCCCCTGCACAAGTTCACGACCGACGAGCAGCGGGGCCGTCGCAAGGAGCTCGACGCGGTCGTGGCCGAACTCGAGTCGAAGTTCTCCTCCCCGCCCGCGGCCTGGTTGGCCGGCCAGGACAAATGGGAATCCGCCATCCGGCTCGACGCAGGCTGGACCGGGGCCAAGCCCACTCGGGTGACCTCCGCCCAGAAACGCAAGGCCGTCGTCGCCGAAGACGGCATCATCACCCTTGAAGGCCGCACGGACGTCGACAACCAGACCGTGGACCTTCCGCTCTCCGGAGACCGTCTGACCGCGCTGCGGCTCGAGACCCTGCCCGCTGGCGGCAACTTCGTCGTCACCGCCGTACGCGCCCAGGTCCTGCCTCCCGCCGGAGCCGCGGCCCCGTCGGCCAAGTTCGTGCGCATCGAGGTGCCGGGCAAGAAGCGCTTCTTGCAGCTGGCCGAGGTCGAGGTGTTCAGCAAGGGCTCCAACGTCGCCAAGGGCCGTCCCGCCAAGATGAGCAGCCAGTATGTGGACGCCGTGGCGGCCCGCGCGGTCGACGGCAACACCGACGGGGCCTACGCCAAGGGCTCGGTCGCCCACAGTGCCGAACAGGATTCCCCTTGGTGGGAAGTCGAGCTGTCCGCCGAAACGCCCGTCGACAAGGTCACCGTCTGGAACCGGGCTGACGGCGTGGGCGCGCGGCTCAACGGATTCGAAGTCTCCCTGCTCGACGCCTCACGCAAGGTCGTCTGGACCAGCGGCGCGACCCCCGCGCCCGACAAGGACCACGCCTTCAGCGTGAGCGGGCCCTCGACGGTCACCTTCTCCGCGGCCTTCGCCGATCACGAACAGAGCGGCTTCCCTGCCTCCTCCTTGGTGAAGACCAAGGGCGGCAAGGCCGAGGGCTGGGCCGTCGCGCCTCAGGCGGACCGGCCGCATCGCCTGACCCTCGCCACGGCAGCCCCGCTGCGCATCACCCAAGGCTCGACCCTGAGGGTCACCCTCGTCCAGGGCTCGGTCCACAAGGGGCATGTGCTCGGCAAGTTCCGCCTCCTGACCTCGGGCGACGCCGCAGCCGCGACCGGCGCGGAACTGCCCGCAGAAGTCCTGGCGGCGGCCGCCGTCGAGCCCTCGGCACGCAGCGAGGTCCAGAGACGGGCACTGTCGCAGTATTACGTCCGCAATGCCTCCAAGGCTTCGGCCGCCGAGCGCAAGCAACTCGCCGCCACCAAGGGCATGATCGAAGGTCTGAAGCCCGTGACCGTGCCGATCATGCAGGAGCTGGCCGGCAAGGAACGTCGTGTGACCAAGGTGCAGCTGCGCGGCAATTGGCAGAACCTCGGCGACGAGGTCACTCCTGGCACGCCTGCGGCCTTCCCGCCCTTGCCCAAGGACGCGGCCGCCGACCGCCTGTCCTTCGCCCGCTGGCTGGTCAGCCGCGAAAATCCGCTCACCGCACGCGTCACCGTGAACCGGATGTGGGAGACGATCTTCGGCGTCGGGATCGTCCGTACCTCCGAGGAATTCGGCAGCCAGGGCGACCTGCCCTTCCACCCCGAACTGCTCGACTGGCTCGCCGACGAATTCGTGCGGAGCGGCTGGGACGTGAAGAAGTTGATCACGCTCCTCTGCACCAGCCGCGCCTACTGCCAGACCTCCGCCAGCGACCCCAGGCTCAACGAACGCGACCCCGACAATCGCCTCCTCGCCCGCGGCCCGCGTTTCCGTCCGACCGGCGAGCTCCTGCGCGATCAGGCCCTCGCCGTCTCAGGACTTCTCAGCGCGAAGATGTACGGGGCGCCCGTGCGTCCGCCCCGCCCCGCGCTCGGACTCAACACCGCCTTCGGCGGCAGCAACGACTGGGTGACCAGCACCGGCGAGGACCGCTGGCGTCGCAGCGTCTACACCGAGACGCGCCGCAACAGCCCCTACCCGTCCTTCTCGACCTTCGACGCCCCCAACCGCGAGACCTGCACCATCCGACGCGACCGCTCGAACACCCCCTTGCAGGCGTTCGTGACGCTCAACGATCCGGTCTACGTGGAAGCCCAGCAGGCCTTCGCGCGCCGGGTGATGAAGGAGGCGCAGTCCGACGAGGAACGCATCCGTCTGGCTTACCGCCTGACCGTGGCCCGCGCGCCCTCCGACAAGGAGGTCGCCGCCGTCGTCGCGTTGCTGCGCAGGACGGAGCAGAAGTATGCCTCCGAGCCCTCGCTCGCGATGAAGATGGCCTCGGAACCCCTCGGCGCCCCGCCGGCCGGCACCGATGTCAGCAAGCTCGCCGCATGGACCGTGGCGGCGGGCGTCATCATGAACCTCGACGAGTTCCTCATGCGCCGCTGACCCCGGCCCCCGCCCCTTTCATATAACATGCACCCCCTTCGTGAAGCCCAGCTGCAGCTGACCACCCGCCGTCAGTTCCTCAGCTCCGCCGGACAGTTCAGCCTCGGCGCCATCGCCCTCCACGCGCTGCAGGCCGATGCGGCGCCCGCCGTCGCCGATCCGCTCGCCCCGAAACGTCCACCGCTCAAGGCCAAGGCCAAGCGCGTCATCTACCTGCACATGTCGGGCGGCCCGCCCAACCTCGACATC
>CAZRPB010000135.1:0-3436 GCA_964601955.1 uncultured Klebsiella sp.
GGCGGCGTAGACCTTGAGGTCGTCGAAGGAGCCGCCCTGCCCCGCCACGCCGAACTCGTAACGGCTCTTGGTGGCGTGGGCGATGCCGGGGGACTTCAGGTAGCCTACGGGCTTGCCGTCGAGGACGACGCGGATCTGGTCGCCGACGATCTCCACCGTGAGGGCGTGCCACTTGCCCTGGACCAGGTCGGCGGGGAACGTCGCGGAACGCCCCACCAGCAGCTTGGCCATCTCGGCCTTCTTGGACGGGTCGTCCTTCATCGCGCGGATGTCGTTGCGCATGCCGCCTTCTTTCTCGTCGATGATGACCACCGAGCCCTTGCCGGACTTCGGGTCGATGCGCAGCTGGGCGCGACAGAGGTGACCGTAATGGGCGCCCTTGTAATCGCGGTCGTCGAGCTCAACGTCCATCATCGTGGCGCCGTCGAAGCGCACCTTGACCTCGACCACGCTGTCCTTGGTCGGGACATTCAGGCCATGGACCGCAGCATGGGCCTTGATGACGCCCTTCCCGTCCTTCGTCGGTTCGTCCTTAACCCGCGTCTGGACCCCCTTGAGGACCCCGCCTTCGACCGAGAACGTCTGGACCACCTTGACCCAGCGGGCGTCGGGCTGGGCGCCCGAAAAGTCATCAGAGAAGAGCAGTTCGCCCTTCTTGGCGATGGAGCCCTCGGGAATCGGGGGAATGGCGGCGAAGCAGGAGGCGGACAAGAGCAGGGCGAGGACGGGGCGCATGGGGATGGGAACCCCTGTATGATGAAGGAAATCCCGCCGGGCAAGCGGGACCTCTCCGGCCGTTTGCAAATCGGACCGTGCCACGCACCTTGTTCTCATGGTCAATGCCTGGATACTGCTCAGGATCCTGACCGGGCTTGCGCTCATCGCGGCGGGAATCGCGGCCGCGATCATGCCCGTCGTGCCCGGCATACCGCTGGTCATCCTGGGCATCACCTTCGGCTTCACCTGGCATCCCAAGGGCCTCCGTGCCTGGCGCCGACTCAAGATCGCCGTCCTTCGCCGTCTACCCTGGGGACGCAAGGCCCGGACCTAATCCGTTTGCCCTCCGTGGCGGAGTCGGGCACCAAAGACGCGGCATGTCGCGCCTGAACTTCGTCCTCGAGAAGGTCGCCTCCGGTTCCCGGGCGCGGGCGGCGACCTTCCGCACCCTGCACAACGAGGTGAGGACTCCGCTGTTCATGCCGGTGGGCACCCAGGCGACCGTCAAGGCGCAGACCTTCGAGTCCCTGCACGAGGCCGGCTCTCAGATCCTGCTAGCCAACACCTATCACCTTCTCCTGCGGCCCGGTCCGGAAGTCTTCAGCCGTTTCGGAGGCATCCACAAGTTCACCGGCTGGGAACGGTCGTTCCTGACCGACTCCGGAGGCTTCCAGATCTTCTCCCTCCCGCATGCACGAAACATGAAGGAGGAGGGCGCCGAGTTCCGCAGCTACGTCGACGGCAAGACCCACCTCCTCAGCCCCGAGACCAGCATCGGCACCCAGGTGGCCATCGGCAGCGACATCATGATGGTGCTGGACCAGTGCATACCATCGACCGCCGACAAGGCCACCGCCAAGGCCGCCCTGGACATCACCCACCGGTGGGCGATCCGCAGCCTCAAGGCGCGCGGCGAATCCCCGCAGGCCATGTTCGCCATCGTGCAGGGCGCGCTCTATCCCGACCTGCGCAAGGAAAGCGCCGACGGACTCACCCAGCTGCCCTTCGACGGCTTCGCCATCGGCGGCCTCGCCGTCGGCGAGGGCAAGAGCGAACGCGAGGACACCTGCGAAATCGCCGCGGCCATGCTCCCGGCAGATCGTCCGCGCTACCTGATGGGCGTCGGCACCCCGCTCGACCTCCTCGAGGCCGTGCATCGCGGCGTGGACATGTTCGACTGCATCATCCCGAACAAAGTCGCGCAGTTCGGCACCGCCTTCACCTCCCGCGGCATCCTGCAGCTGCGGCGTTCGGCTGGACCCTGATCGGCCGGCACAACATCTGGTTCTACCATCAGCTCATGCGCGAGATCAGGCAGAGCATCCTCGAGGACCGCTTCCTGGAGCTGTATCATCAGAAACGGACCTTCCTGCAGGAGGAGGACATGGACAACCCTTCCGTGCCCCCGAAGGTCGGCAAGGAGCGTCGGCCTCGGAAACTCGGCGACTACGAGGTGCACCTCGCCGAAGCGGGCTTCGCGAGCATCAGGCAGGTCTCATCCGGCGAGATCATGCATTCGCACACCCCGCCGATGGACGAGGCCAAGGCCCTGTACGTCGACCAGTCCGACCTCGCCGGCCGCCTCGCCCTGCCCTCCGGCAAGGGCCCTGATGAAATCGAACCCCTGGTCATCTGGGACGTCGGGCTCGGAGCCGCGGCCAACGCCATGGCCGCGGTCCAGTGCTACGAGACCGAAGCCGCCAAGGGGCCCGTGCGTCGCATGCGCGTCATCAGCTTTGAGAACGACCTCGATTCCCTGAAGCTCGCGCTCACGCACAAGAACCGCTTCGCATACCTGCGACACTCCGGCCCCGAGGCCATCCTGGCGCGGCAGGCCTGGCAGTCGCGTCAGTTCCCCGGCCTCAGCTGGGAGCTGCATGTCGGCGACTTCTGGCAGACCGTCACGCAGGCCTCGGCCAGGCCCGACCTCATCTTCTTCGATTTCTTCTCCAACAAGACCGACACCGCCTGCTGGACCCCCGCGCAGTTCCGACGCCTCTTCGGCCTCTGCGATCCGAAGAAGCCCGCGGAGCTCTTCACCTACTCGGCCTCCACCGCGGTGCGCGTCGCCCTCCTCGACGCCGGCTTCCACGTCGCCATCGGCACCGGCACCGGCGTCAAGAAGGAGACCATCGTCGCCCTCACGCCCGGCTATCCGCATCCCTGCCGCTACGCGCTCCTCGGACGGGAGTGGCTCGACAGGTGGCGCCGCTCATCGGCCAAGTTTCCCGAAGGACTGAGCGAGGGTGAAAGAGCTGAGCTGGAACGAAGGATCGAGGGACATCCGCAGTTTTCGGGGAGATAAGTCGGACGGTTGGCCGGAAGGCCGGCGTTAGCTGGCAAGTTGACAGGTTGACGAGTGGACAAGGGGCGCGCCGCGAGGGACAGGGCTAGGGGCAGGGGCAGGGACAGGATATGCAGATGAAGGATGGAGGATAAGGGAGGGCCGTCGACGGACGTGATGGCAATCACGTCCCTACCTCGAGACATCGGCTGACCGAGGGCGGTCAGCCCTACCTCTGGCAGGAGGGCACGAGCGGGGTTGCGGAGCGCCTCGGAGGGCCTAGACAGGAGTCACCCCGCCATGCGCATCCTGAAGCTGCTCTACGTCCAGGTCCTGATCGGGATCGCCATCGGCGTGGCGGTCGGGCACTTCAGCCCCGAGACCGGCGTGAGCCTCAAGCCGCTGGGCGACGCCTTCATCGCGCTGATGAAGATG
>CAZRPB010000136.1:0-3423 GCA_964601955.1 uncultured Klebsiella sp.
CCTCGTGCGCACCGAAGGCCTCCTCAAGCAGGGCGCCTCGGGCATCGTCTACGGCCGCAACGTCATCCAGCACCCCAATCCCCGCGGCATCACCCAGGCCCTCATGGCCATGGTGCACCGCGGCGCCTCGGTCGACGAGGCGCTCAAGCTCATCTGAGGGCTCCGTGGGCGCCGCCGACCCGACATTCGTCGACGCCCTGAAGGCGGCGGTGGGCTCGGCCAACGTGCTCACCTCCCCCGAGGACACGCTGCCTTACGGATTCGACGGCACGGCCGCCCTCAAGGGGCCGGTCGGAGCGGTCGCGCTGCCCGGCTCGACGGAGGAGGTGGCGGCGGTCATGCGGCTCGCCCACGGACGCGGCGTCCCGGTGGTCACGCGAGGATCGGGCACGGGCCTCAGCGGCGGAAGCGTGCCCTCCCCCGGCAGCCTCGTGCTCTGCCTCGTCCGCATGGACAAGGTGCTGGCCGTCGACGCCCCGAATCTCACCGCGCGCGCCCAGGCGGGCGCCATCACGGCCGCGATCGATGCGGCCGCCGGCAAGCACGGCCTGTTCTATCCGCCCGATCCGGGCTCGATGAAGATCAGCACCATCGGCGGGAACGTCGCCGAGAACTCCGGCGGCCTGCGCGGGCTCAAATACGGCGTGACGCGCGATTACGTGATGGGCCTCGAGGTGGTGCTGCCCGACGGACGGATCGTCCGCTTCGGCAACGCCTGCGTGAAGGACGTCGCCGGGTACTCGATGAAGGACCTCTTCATCGGATCCGAAGGGACGCTCGGCATCATCACCGAGGTCCTGCTGAAGCTGGTGCCCCGCCCGGCCGCCCGACGCACGATGCTCGCCACCTACGCCACGATGGAGGCGGCCGCCCAGACGGTCTCGGACATCATCGCGGCCCGCATCATCCCCTGCACGCTGGAATTCCTCGACCGCACGACCATCGGCTGCGTGGAGGACTACGCCAAGATCGGCCTGCCGCGCGACTGCGAGGCGCTCCTGCTGATGGAGACCGACGGCCATCCCGCCGCGGTCGCCGAGGAGGCCGCCCGCATGGCCGAGATCGCCCGCGCCCGGGGAGCCAAGGAGGTCCGTACGGCCGCCGATGACGCGGAGGCGGCCCGCCTCGCCACGGCGCGTCGCTCGGCCTTCTCCGCCCTCGCCCGGGTGCGGCCGACCACGATCCTTGAGGACGTCACCGTGCCGCGCGACCGGCTGGCGGAGATGGTCGCCTTCATCGCCGAGGTCGCGAAGAGGCGCGGTCTCCTCGTCGGCACGTTCGGCCACATGGGCGACGGCAACCTGCACCCGACCTTCCTCACCGATGAGCGGAACGCCGACGAGATGGCACGGGTCCATGAGGCGCTCGAGGACATCGTGACCAAGACCCTCGCGGTCGGCGGCACGATCACGGGCGAGCACGGCGTCGGGCTCGCCAAGAAGGCCTGGCTGCGCCGTCAGGTGGGCGACGGCAGCCATGACCTGATGCGGGAGCTCAAGCGCGCCTGGGACCGCCGCGGCCTGCTCAATCCCGGCAAGATCTTCGACTGAGCGATGAAGGCGTCGCTGAAGTCCCTCGACTACTCGGTGCTCCAGCAGTGCATGCACTGCGGGATGTGCCTGCCGTCCTGCCCGACCTACGACGCGACCAAGAAGGAGCGGCACAGCCCCCGGGGACGCATCGCGCTCATGCGGGCGGTGGCGGACGACGAGCTGAAGCTCACGCCGGCCTTCGCCGAGGAGATGAGCTACTGCCTCGGCTGCCTGGCCTGCCAGACGGCCTGCCCGGCGGGCGTCGACTACGCGAACCTGCTGGAGACCGCGCGCGCCGAGGTCGCCGGCGCCGGGGTCGGCCGGACCTTCTCCAGCCGCTTCTGGCGCGCGGTCACGGTGCGCGGGCTCTTCATGCGTCCGCGACTGCTCCGTCTCGCGGGGCGCCTGCTGCGTCTCTACCAGCGGCTCGGGCTGCAGGCGGCCTTTCGACGCATCGGACTGACGAGGCTGCTGCCTGCCGACCTCCGCCGGCTGGAACCGCAGTGCCCGACGGTCTCACCGAACTTCTCGCACGAGCTCATCCGGCCGGTCGAACGTCCGGCGCAACGCCGCTTCCGCGTGGCGCTCCTCACGGGATGCGTGCAGGACCTCACGTTCTCTGACGTGAACCGGGACACGGCGGACGTGCTGCTGGCCAACGGGTGCGAGGTGGTGACGCCGCCCGTGCAGCCCTGCTGCGGCTCGCTGCATGCGCACAACGGCGAGCCCGGCCCGGCCCGCACGCTCGCGCGCCGCATGATCGACCTCTTCCCGCCGGCGGACTTCGACGCGATCATCACCAACGCCGGCGGATGCGGCAACCACCTCCGTCATTACGGGGCGCTTCTCGCCGATGACCCCGCCTACGCCGCCCGGGCCGAGGCATGGGACGCCAAGGTGAAGGACGTGCATGAATGGCTCATGGACAACGGCTGCGTGGCGCCTCGGAACGGCCTGGGCGATCTCACCGTCACCTACCACGACTCCTGCCACCTGACCCATGGACAGAAGGTCACCCGTCAGCCACGCGACCTGCTGAGGCTGATCCCCGGACTCAGGCTCGTCGAACTCCCTGAGGCCAACTGGTGCTGCGGCAGCGCCGGCGTCTACAACATCACCCAGCCCGCGCAGTCCGAGCAGCTCCTCGTGCGCAAGGTCGGGCACGTCATCTCCACCGGCGCGACCGTCCTGGCCACCGCCAACCCCGGCTGCCACCTGCAGATCGAACGCGGCCTCCGCCAGGCCGGCTCCCCCGTCACCCTTCTCCAGCCAGTGACTTTGCTCGCCCGCGCTTATCGCTCGGAAGCAAAGATGAACGATGGACGATGAGTGATGGAAGATAACGAGCAGAAGTTACCTTAAACCATGACCCCACCCTTCATCTTTCATCCTCCTTCTGCCTTCAGTAATCCTTCATCGTCCATCTTCCATCCCTCATCGTCCATCGGTCTTTAAGTAATCCTCCATCTTCCATCATGACCTCAGTCAACATCGGCATCATCGGCGGCGGCCTCATGGGCCGCGAAATGGCCAGCGCCTTCGCCCGCTGGTGCGCGCTCACCGACGTCACGGTGAAGCCGGTGCTCACCGCCGTGGCGGACCTCAACCCCGCCACGCTCGCGTGGTTCGACTGCGTGCCGTCGTGCAAGCTGAAGACCACCGACACCAAGGCCCTGCTCGCCAGCCCCGAGGTCGACGTGGTCTACGTCGCCGTCCCGCACAACCTGCATGAGAAGCTCTACTGCGACGTCCTCGCCGCCGGGAAGGACCTCTTCGCCGAGAAGCCCTTCGGCATCGACCTGGCCTCAGCCCGACGCATCCAGGCTGCGGCGAAGTCCAGCGGCCGATTCGTGAGGTGCAGCTCCGAGATGCCCTTCTTCCCCGGCGCCCA
>CAZRPB010000137.1:0-3394 GCA_964601955.1 uncultured Klebsiella sp.
TGCGGATCGAGCCGCCGCCGAGTTCGACGCCGTTGAGCACGATGTCGTAGTGCTGCCCGCGGACCTTGGCGGGGTCGGTGGCGAGCAGCGGCTCGTCCTCCTGCACCGGCGCGGTGAACGGGTGGTGGGCGGAGAGGTAGCGCTTCTCCTCCTCGTCCCAGAGCATGAGCGGGAACTCGATGACCCAGAGGAAGTCGTAGCGGTCGGCCGGGATCACGAGACGTCCCTTGGCGCGGAGCAGGGCGGCGGACTCGAGGCGGACGCGGCCGAGGATGGTCGAGGCCTGCTCCCAGGGGGCGGCGGCGAAGAAGACGATGTCCCCGTCGGCGATGTCGAGCTTCTGACGGAGGGCGGCCTTCTCCTCCTCCGAGAAGAACTTCACGATGGGCGACTTCCATTCGCCTCCCTCGCACTTGATGAAGGCGAGACCGCGCGCGCCGGCGGCCTTGGCGATGTTCTCGAGGTTGGTCAGCTCGCCCTGGGTCAGGTCGGCGAGACCCTTCGCGTTGATGGCGCGGACGACCGAGCCGGGCGTGGTGGCGGCCTCGCGGAAGACCTTGAAGGCCGAGCCGCTGAAGAGCGCGGTGAAGTCCTGGATCTCCATCCCGAAGCGCGTGTCGGGCTTGTCGATGCCGAAGCGGTCCATCGCCTCGCGGTAGGACATGCGCGGGAAGGGGGTGGGGATGTCGACGCCGATGGCCTCCTTCCACGCGCGCTTCAGGATGCCCTCGATGAGCGCGTACATGTCCTCGCGGTCGATGAACGACATCTCGAGGTCGACCTGGGTGAATTCCGGCTGGCGGTCCGCGCGGAGGTCCTCGTCGCGGTAGCAGCGGGCCATCTGGTAGTAGCGTTCGACGCCGGCCACCATGAGCATCTGCTTGTACTGCTGGGGCGACTGCGAGAGCGCGTAGAACTCTCCGGGCTGGAGGCGGCTGGGCACGAGGAACTCGCGCGCGCCTTCCGGCGTGCTCTTGAAGAGGGTGGGGGTCTCGACCTCGATGAAGCCCTGGTCGTCGAGCTCGGCGCGGATCGCGCGCGCGGCCTTGTGACGCAGCTTGAGCAGCCCGAGGTTGCGCGGGCGGCGGAGGTCGAGGAAGCGGTATTCGAGGCGGAGGTCCTCGTTCACCTTGTCGGCCTTGTCGTCCTCCATCGGGAAGGGCAGGTCGACGCAGGCGTTGTGGACGACGAGGGAAGAAGCGACGACCTCGACCTGGCCGGAGGCCAGCTTGGGGTTGACCGTGTCCGGGGTGCGGGCGGTGACCTGTCCGGTGATCTCGATGACCGACTCAGTCTTGAGCCGCTGGGCGGTCTCCTGGACCTTTGAGTCGGGACGGAACACCACCTGGGTGACGCCCTCGCGGTCGCGGAGGTCGATGAAGGTCACGCCGCCGAGGTCACGCTTGGTGTCGACCCAGCCCACCAAGGTCACGTTCTTCCCGGCGTCGGTCGGACGGAGGGCGTTGCAGTGGTGGGTGCGCTTCATCGTGGGAGTGACGGGTGGAAGGTTATGGTTAACCTTCGGAAACAGGGCTAAACAAGCCCCAAGTGGGGCTGGCGGGCCCGGAAACCGGCCAAAAGGGTTCCAGAGTGCCGCTACTGGCACTCTGGGGTCGTAAGACGGATGGGCCATCGCCCGCTTCCGTAAGTCGCCCTCGCGACTTTCGCGTCCTTTCTGAGGGAGGCGGTCTACCGAGTCTCAAGCGGCTGGATCAGGAGCCGCACCGGCATTGCTGCCGATGGGTCACTATTCCCGTGGCAGAGGGCCGAGTCAAGGGCCGTCCCGGTTTATTTTCGAGGCGTCCCGACTGGAAATCAGCGTTTTTCCACCTCATCCACGCCCACCGGCTCCACGTGGGCGAGGTGCTCGGGGGGCTTCTTGCCGCCGAGCACGCGCGTGAGGCACCAGACGAAGAGGGCGGTCACGGCGCCCACCGAGATGAGCATGAAGGCGAGTCCGGCGTAGGTCATGGCAAGTTCAGCGGCGGTTCCAGCGTTCGCCAGCGCGCTGGATCAGCACGACGGTGAACACGGTGAAGATGACGAGGAAGACGGCGGTCAGACGGGCCACCCCGCTGGCGGGATGCCCTTCGCCGCCGATGAGGTCCAGCACCGGCTCGGTCGGGCTGAAGGCGGGCGCGGTGAAGGAGAGGTTCCAGCCGGCGAGATTGCGCAACATGAACATCAGGAAGACCGCGGTGAGGTAGGCCGGGGCGACCCAGCGGATGATGGGGCGGAAGAAGCGGGGGATGGCGATGTCGGCTCCGTGGTGCGCCTCGGTCCAGCCCTTCTCGAAGCCGAACGACAGGTTGAAGACGTAGACCAGGATGGTGCCCTGCAGGAAGATGCCCACGTCACCGATCCAGAAGTCGACCGTCGAGAGCGCCTTGAGTCCCTCGCTGAACCAGATGACCAGCGTGCATCCCACGGCCGTGACCAGGCCGAGCAGGGCCACCGAGCCCTTGCGGTCGAGCCCGAGGCCCTCTTCGAGGAAGGCGATGCCGGGCTGCAGCATCGAGAGCGACGAAGTGATGGCCGCGATGAAGAGCAGGGTGAAGAAGAGCCCGCCGAAGAGGTGGCCGTAAGGCATCCCGGCGAAGACCTGGGGCAGGACGTTGAAGCCGAGGGCGAAGGTGCCGCCCGCCACGGCCGAGGCCCCGAGGAAGGCGTAGGCGGCGGGCACGGTGATCATGCCGCCGAGCCCCACCTCGCAGAACTCGTTGGCCGAGGTGGCGGTCAGGCCGCTCAGCACGACGTCGTCGTTGCGCTTCACATAGCTGGCGTAGCTGATGATCACGCCGAAGCCGACGGAGAGCGTGAAGAAGACCTGCGAGGAGGCCTTGAGCCAGACGGCCGGCTTGGCCAGGCCGCCCAGCACGTCGTCGGGGTTCCACATGTAGCCGAGGCCGTTCCATACGCTCAGTTCGGGACGCGCGGGGTCGGGCGTCCCGAGCGTCAGCACGCGCACGAGGAGGATGAGCGCGATGATGATGAGGAGCGGCATGCCCCAGTTGCAGATGAACTCGATGCCCTTGGAGAGTCCGCGGTAGATGATGACGTAGTTGAGGATGAAGACGCCGACGAAGAAGAGGAACGGGCCCTTCAGTCCGAGCACGGAGCCGTCGGCGCCAAGTCCCGCGAACTGCTTGAAGTGAGCCGCATAGGCCGCCGCGTCCTTGCCGAGGTCAAGTCCGCCCGAGAAGCTCGTCCAGGCGTAGCCGAGGCACCAGGACTCGATCACGACGTAGTAGAAGTAGACGCCGACGGGCACGATGAACCCGAGGATGCCGACGTACTTGCCCCACGGACGACCGATGACGGCGTGGAAGATGCCGGCGGAGGAATTGTAGCCGCGGGAACCGCCGAAGCGTCCGAGCGTCCATTCGATCCAGCA
>CAZRPB010000138.1:0-3307 GCA_964601955.1 uncultured Klebsiella sp.
GCCTGCTCGCCGCCGAGGGCATCATCGGCTTCTGGTGGGCGGCCCTCGCCTGCACCGTCGGGATTTTCATCGGCGACATGGTGCTCTACGCGCTGGGCCGCTGGCTCGGACGGGGCGCCCTGCGCCGTGCCCCGCTGAAGTGGATCGTCAAGGAGCACGAGATCGACCGCATGGCGGGCTGGTTCGGCTCCCCGCGGGGCATGCTGGTCATCGTCAGCTCCCGTTTCATCCCGGCCAGCCGCGTGCCGACCTTCGTGACGGCGGGAATCCTGAGGCTCGGTCTGCCCCGGCTGGCGATGCTGCTCTTCGTGGCCGCCCTGGTCTGGACGCCCGTGCTGATGCTGCTCGGCGGCACCCTGGGGCCTCCCTTCATGGAGCAGTTCCCGCGCTACAAGCAGTACGCGGCCTGGATCGTCCTGGGGCTCTTCGCGCTCATCTGGTTCCTCACGCACTGGATCGTGCCGGCGCTGACCTGGCGGGGACGCCGTGAGATCGTGATGAAGGTGCGCCGCATCCTCCAGCCGTCGGGCTGGAGGTCGGCCATCCTCTTCCTGCCCCTCCGGATCGGAATCGCCCTGCTCAGCCTGCGGCACCGCAGCCTGACGGCCTTCGCCTCGGCCAACCCCTCCTTCGGGCGCATCGGAGGCTTCACGGGCGACGCCCGCTCGCTCCTCCTGCGCCCCTTCCAGCGCGACTCCCGCTGCTGCCCGACCCTGGCGGTCTCCTGCGAGGATCCCGCCGAGGTGCGCATGCGCGAGGCCGCCGCCTTCTCGACGGAGCACGGCTTCCCGGTCGTCTGCAAGCCGGAGGTGTCCGAGAACGGCGCCGGTCTCCGCATCGTCCGCGACGGTGTGGCGCTGGAAAGGCTGATGCGCGACGCCGAGGAGGACCTGGTGCTGCAGCCCCTCGTCAAGGGGCGTGAGTTCGAGGTCGTCTGGCGCCGCAGCCCCGGCTGCGACGACGGACGGATCATGGCCGTCGTCGAGAAGCGCGCCGTCACCGTGCGCGGGGACGGCGAGCAGACCCTGGAGGAGCTGATCTGGCTGGACGACCGCGCGGTCACGCGCGCTGCGCTCTACCTCCGCTGCCATTCGCGCGAGCTCACGCGGATCGTGCCCGCGGGCGAGACGGTCACGCTGAATCCGACCGGCAGCTACGGTCACGGCGCGCGCTGCGTCCACCGCCCCGACCTGCTCACGCCCGAGCTCTCGGCCGCCGTCACCGCCTTCGCCCGCCGGTTTCCGGGCCTGCACTTCGCGCGCTTCGACCTCTTCTCGGCCTCGACGGAGGACTTCCGCGCGGGCCGCTTCACCTGCACGGAGGTGGGCGGCTGCTGCCAGGCCTCCAGTCTGATCCGCGACGGCTCCCTGCGCTTCACGCGCTCGTACGCGGCGGTCTGGGAACAGCTGCGCGCCTGCGTCGACGCGGGCGCTGCCAACCTGGCGCAGAAGGTGCGCCCCGTGCCGCTCGACGAACTGATGGCCCGCTGGAGCGAGGCCAACGGACGCGCGGACCGCTTCGCGGTGACGGAAGACTGAGGTTCAGCGCGCGTTGAAGGCGTGGCAGAGCGCCGCCGCCGCCGCGTCGGACTCGTCCTCCGGCAGCGTGACCTCCAGGCCCAGCGTCGCCGTCACCATGCGGCCCACCTGGGCCTTCGTCGCCCGTCCATGTCCGGTGACCGACTGCTTGATGCGCGCCGGTGCGTATTCGGTGACCCTGAGTCCGAGTCGCGCCACGGAGCCGAGGGCCGCTCCGCGGGAGGCTCCCATGGCCTGCGCGGTGCGGAAGTTCTGCACGTAGATCGTGCCCTCCACGGCGACATCGGTCGCGCCGTGGTCCCGGGCCAGCCGTTCCGACTCCGCCGCGATCCGCCCGAGGCACTCCGCCTGGGTGATCCTGGCCGGAAGGCGGACGGTGAGGCTGGCCAGCAGGCGAGGGCGCTCCCCGCGCGTGTCGACCACCGCGAGGCCGGTCCCGCGCAAGGAAGGGTCGATGCCCAGGATGATCCCGCGGCAGCCGCGGCCTGCGGCGGGCGCCGCGGACGGCGCCTTGCGGGCGCGCAAGGGCGACGTCACCCGGTCGGCGCCGCCCTTGAGGCGGGCCGTCCATAGGTCGCGGGCGGAGCGGGCCATGCGCGGATGTTCATCCTCCTGCGGTCCGCCGCCACGAAAAACGACCTGGGTTGCCATGCGGCGGCCCGGACGTTATCCGATGGAGCCATGCGGACGGCGCTCACGGCCATGTTGTTTCTCGCCCTGAAGCTGGGGGCCGAGCCCGTCCTGGTCAGCCGTGCCGCACCCAAGGCCGCTCCGGTCGAGCTGAAGTCCGCCGGCCGGCTGCTCCGCACGGCGCTGCCCGAATGTTCGGGCCTGTGGGCGAGTCCGACCATGCCCGGAGTCTTCTGGGCCGTCACCGACCACGGCCCGCGTCCCCGGCTCGTACCGGTCCGTGCGGACGGATCGTTCCCCGTGCACGGAGGAACGCCATGGATGGGGTCCGAGGTCGTCGGCGCGGCCCGCACGGACTGGGAAGCCGTGACGGGCGAGGCGGGCGGCCGCATGGTCGTCGCGGACGTCGGCAACAACCTTTCGCTCCGCAAGGAACTCCAGCTGTACGTGCTGCAGGAGCCGGCCCCGGGAGCCCCCGGTGTCTCCGCCCGCCGAGTCGCCTTCTCCTGGCCGGACCAGGACGTCTTTCCCGATCCGGAACTGTCGCATGATTGCGAGGCCGCTTTCATGCGCGGCGGCAAGGTCTACCTGCTGACCAAGCATCGCCGCGACACGCTCACCGACCTCTGGCGCATCGAGATTCCGGCCGAGGGCGCCAAGGCCACGCCCGTCAAGGTGGCCCGCTTCGACGCGCTCGGCATGGTCACGGACGCGTCCGTCTCGCCCGACGGCACGAAGCTCGCCGTGCTGACCTACCGGTTCGCCTGGGTGTTCGACCTGCCGCCCGAGGGCGAGGCGTTCTTCTCCGGGCGCGCGCGCGGTGCGGCGCTTTCGCCGCCGCTGCTCTCCTGGCAGCTCGAAGGCTGCGCCTGGGCAGACGCGTCCACGCTGCTCCTCGCCAGCGAACAGGGTGACCTCTTCCGCCTGCCGGTCTCCTCGCTCACCGAGGTGAAGTGAGCCGACACGGAAAGGGGCGGACCTGGGTCCGCCCCTCCGGGAGGACCGTCCGCGTGCTCAGAGCGCCTTGGCGGCGGCCACGACGGCCTCCTTGGTGATGCCCAGTTCCTTCATGACCACGTCGCCCGGGGCGGAGAGGCCGAAGGTGTCGGTGCCGAGGGCCTTGCCGGCGGTGCCGACGT
>CAZRPB010000139.1:0-3277 GCA_964601955.1 uncultured Klebsiella sp.
ACAACGGCCGGGTCTACGTGGAGAAGGTCTACGAGATCGAGGAGGCCGCCCGCGCCTCGCGCGGCAAGTCCATCGCCCGCCTGCTTGACCTCAAGGACGACGAGAAGCTGGCCGCCATGGTCTGCGTCCCGAACTTCGACGAGGGGCGCTTCCTGGTGATGTGCACCGCCAACGGCACCATCAAGAAGACCGGGCTGGAGAAGTACGCCAACGTCCGCAAGGGCGGCATCATCGGCGTCAACATCGAGCACGGCGACCAGCTCATCTCGGTCAAGCTCACCAACGGCGACAACGAGGTCGTGATGATCTCGCAGTCCGGCATGTCCATCCGGTTCCATGAGTCGGACGTCCGTTCGATGGGCCGCGACACCACCGGCGTCATCGGCATGAACCTCGACAAGGGCGACCTGGTGAAGTCCATGGAGATCGTCGATCCGGCCTGCACGCTCCTCGTGGTGGGCGTGGACGGCATCGGCAAGCGCACGCCCTTCGACGACCCTGAGACCAAGGAGCCCGTCTACCGCAAGCAGTCCCGCGGCGGCAAGGGAGTCATCGCCATCAGCACCGAGGCCGGAGTCGCCGGCGCGCTCAGCGTCCGTGAGGACGACGAGGTCATGCTCCTCACCAAGGGCGGCCAGTCCATCCGCACCAAGGTGGCGGACATCCGCTGCACGGCCGGCCGCGCCACCAAGGGCGTGCGCGTCATGCGCCTGAAGGAGGGCGAGATGTTGCTCGGCATCTCCAAGGTCGAGAAGGCAGAGGACGAAGACGCCGCTCCCGCGGCCGGACCCGCGGCCTGACGTACGAGGTCGCCCGGTTCCCGCCGGCGGCGTCAGCCGTCCGGCGGGTCAGCCGCGCTCGAAGGCGGCGATGCTTTCGACGTGGCGGGTCTGCGGGAACAGGTCGAACGGACGTACGCCGATGAGGCGCCAGCCCATCGCCGTGAGCGTCTTGGCGTCCCGCGCCTGGGTGTCGGGCGCGCAGCTCACGTAGACGATGCGGCGGGGCGCGAAGGCGTCGAGCTGGGCGAGGAAGGGCTCGTCGCAGCCGCGTCGGGGCGGGTCGACGATCACGGCGGTGTCCGGCCCCTTCACCGGCAGTCCCGCGAAGATCGACTCGGCCGAGCCGGCGATGAAGCGGCAGTTCAGCAGACGGTTGAGCGCCGCGTTCTCCGCCGCCTTGCGCACCGCCTCGGCGCTCACCTCGACCCCGCTGACCGACTCGAAATGCGGCGCGGCCGAGAGCGCGAACAGGCCGGATCCGCAGTAGGCGTCGACGAGGTGCCGGGCGCCCGAGGCCCGGGCGAGGTCCACCGCGTGCGCCACGAACTCCGGCAGCACGGAGGGGTTGTTCTGGAAGAACTCGCCCGCGAGGAACTTCAGGGTGAGCGGCCCGACCTTCTCGGTCACCGTCGCGCGGGGGTCCGTGACCACGCCCTCCTGGCAGTCGCGGAAGAGCAGGGTGGCTCCGCGTTCGAAGCGTCCCGGATCGGAGCGGACGTCCTTCCTCGCCCGGGCGTAGGCCGCGTTGATCGCGTCGGTCGCGATCGGGCACTTCGGCACGTCCACGACGCGCCGCGAGGTGCCGGCGGCGAGGAAGCCGATGGGGAAGTCCGCCCTGCGCGGGGTCATGAAATGCGGGGTGATCTTGGAGCGGTAGGCGTACTGCTTCGGCGAAGGATGGCAGGGGTCGACCTCCGTCCTGATCCCGCCCAGGCGCTCGAAGGCCTCCTGCACCTGCCGTCGCTTCCATTCCAGCTGCTGCGGGTAGGCCAGGTTCTGGTACTGGCAGCCCCCGCACTCGCCGAAGAGCTCGCAACGCGGCTGCACGCGGTGCGGAGACGGGGTCAGCACGCGCACCAGGTCGCCGCGGGAGAAGTTGGCGGCGTTGTGCCAGATCTTCGCGACGATCTTCTCTCCGGGCAGGGCGCCGGTCACGAAGACGACCCAGCCGTCCTTGCGGGCAAGGCCCTCGCCAAGGTTGGTGAGCGAGGCGATCTCGAGCTCCACTTCCTGATGGTAGGCGAAGGGGCCCTCGCGGAACCTGGGCGGCTGTCGGGACTCGGGCATGCCGACAAGGTCTGGGCCGCGGCGAGGAGGTCGAGACTTATCCCCGCGTCCCAAGCCCGTCCTTGCGGAGCGGCCGCGCTTCGGGCTCAATGGTCCCGTGTCCGAGGAAGCCATCCAGAGCAGGCAGAATCCGCGCGTCCAGGCGCTGGCCCGCCTCCGCGACCGTGCCGAACGTGACGCGCGCGGGCTCTTCCTGATCGAGGGCCGGCGCGAGCTTTCCCGGGCCCTTGAGCGTGGCGTGGCCATCGAGGAGGCCTACCACTGCCCCGAGATGTTCCGCGGTCCGGAGCAGGCCGAGCTGATCGCGCGCTGCCGGGCCGGCCGGGCCTCGGTCTGCCAGCTCGGGGCCTCGGCGTTCGAGAAGGTCAGCGGACGTGAAGGGCCGGACGGCGTGCTCGGCGTGGCCAGGACCTGGGATTGCTCGCTCGCACGGCTCAGGCTCTCGGACAGTCCGCTCCTGCTCGTCGTCGAATCCGTCGAGAAGCCCGGCAATCTCGGCGCGCTGCTGCGCACCGCGGACTCCGCGGGCTGCGACGCCGTCATCGTCTGCGACCCCGTGACCGACGTCTTCAATCCCAATGTCGTACGCTCCTCCCAGGGCGCGCTCTTCTCCATGCCGGTGGCCGTCTGCGCCTCGCAGGAGGCCGTCGACTGGATGAAGGCCCACGGCGTGCGTTCGCTGGCGACCTCGCCTGCGGCGACCAAGACCTTCTGGGACGTGGACTGCAAGGGTCCGACCGCGCTGCTGCTCGGTTCCGAGAAGGACGGCCTGAGCGACTTCATGCTGGGTGCCGCGGACGAGAAGATCTCCATCCCCCAGGCCGGCCTTTCCGACTCCCTCAACGTCTCCATGGCCGCGGGCATCGTGCTCTTCGAAGCCGTCCGTCAGCGTCGCAAATAGGCTGATGCGAAGCGCGATATGCCATCTGGCTTCATACGCGTCCTGGGGCTTGGGCAGTCTCTGTTTCTGGCTGCATCGCGAGATCGGCGGTCATCTGGACGCGGAAGGATTCCTGCACGAACCTTTCTGGCTCCTGCCCATGGGCTGGTTCTTCGCATTCAGCGGACTGTCCTTCCTCGTCGCATCCCTTTTCCGGCCCAAAAAAGAAGACCGGGCTTGAAGCCCGGCCTTGCTGGAAGGACTGACGGCTAGCTCAGCCGATGGCCTTGGCGACCAGGTCGTCGAGCTTCTTGCCGTCGACGGCGAA
>CAZRPB010000140.1:0-3263 GCA_964601955.1 uncultured Klebsiella sp.
GTTTTCTTTTTGGGAACCCGCGATCCATATCGCCGGGTTCACCAGGTGTAAGGTTGACTTTACGGTAGACCGTATTGTCGCACAAAAAAATGAACTCTCAAAGAACCGGAAGGGGCCTTCCGATGAAGGAAGGGAGGGCGGACGGTGGAGGCGATTGAGGGCTGGTCAACGCCTATTTTCAACTTTGAGGGGATTTGTGGAAATCGCCTCTTCAGCGCACCGAACGATCCAATGAACGTCCTTCTACGAGAGAAGGAAGTCCGAGATTGGGCATTTTAAAGGCCAGATTCAAGCGTTTTTTTGAATTTTTCACAGGTCGTATATGCCTAATAAATCAATGCTAACCATAGGTTTATGATAGATACTTATCTTTTTTACTATTTTTTAGCAAACAGCGCGTCGGCAATTCCCCTTCCCTGGCCTGGCCGACGCCCGTTCCAGCCGTTAAACTTCCTTCCGAAGCGCGCTTCGGGTCTCGCTGGAAACGCGGGCGTCATGGTGCAGGATGGGTTCCATGGGCACCGCACTCCTGTTTTCGCTGCTGATCGCGGCCGCGCCTCCGGGCTCCGACGTGGATCACGCCGCGGATGACCGTGCGATCTATCAGAAGCTTGAACGTGCGACCGTCGCGCTCGCCGAGGCCGGCTCTCCTTTGCGCAAGGAGGAACGTCTGCGGCAGTGCGAGCGCGCGCGCTCCGAACGTCGGCTCGAGCTCCCGGCAGCCGGCGCTTCCGCGATCACTCCCGAAGCCTCCTACCTTCGCGCCGCCGAAGCGGGCGTGCTCATCTGCGCAGTCTACAAATGCGGCAAGTGCGACCGCTGGCACCCGAGCTGGTCGAGCGGATTCGCGGTCCACGCGTCCGGCGTGATCGCGACGAACCATCACGTGGCGGCTCACGAGAACGCGGAGGCGATGGGCGCCCTCACGCATGACGGCCGCTTCCTCCCGGTGGTCGAAGTGCTCGCGGCCCGCCGCTCGCATGACGTGGCGCTGCTGCGGGTCGGCCTCGGAGGCGGCTCGCAGCTGAAGCCGCTGCCGCTGCGCGACGACGCGCCCGCCGGCACGCGGGTGCTCTGCTATGGCAATCCTTCCAACGGCTTCGGATGCCTCACCGACGGCGTGCTGACGCGCTACGCCCGCATGGAAGGCTCGGAACGGCAGGGCGCGGTCTTCATGCAGATTTCAGCCGACTACGGCGGCGGATCAAGCGGCGGGCCGGTGCTCGACGACCGCGGCAACGCGCTCGGCATGGCGGCCTCGACCTCGCCGATCCTGACGCCGGCCCGCACGAGCTCCGATGGCAAGCCAGCGGAACGGACGCTCCAGATGGTCCGTCATAACTGCGCGACGTCCCGCGCGCTGCTCGAGATCGCCGGCGCCCGCTGAAGGGTCAGGCGTGCCCCGGGGTGCGGGGATAGGCGGTCACGTCGCGGATGTTGCCCTCGCCGGTCACGAACATGAGCATGCGCTCGAAGCCGAGGCCGAAGCCGGCGTGCGGGACGGTGCCGTAACGGCGCAGGTCGAGATACCAGCGGTAGGCCTCGAGGTCCAGGCCGTGCGCCCGCATCGCGACCTCGAGACGGTCCGGCCTCTCCTCGCGCTGGCTGCCGCCGACGATCTCGCCCACGCCGGGCACGAGCACGTCCATCGCGGCCACGGTGCGTCCATCGTCGTTCTGACGCATGTAGAAGGGCTTCGCCGTCGCCGGGTAGTCGCGGACGGTCACCGGCCCCTTGAAATGCTCCTCCGTCAGCCACCGCTCGTGCTCGGACTGCAGGTTGTCGCCCCACTTCACGGGATATTCGAAGCTGCGTCCTGAGGCGAGGAGGAGGTCGACGGCCTCGCCGTAGGTGATGCGGGAGAAAGGCCGGTCGGTGACCAGCCTGAGGCGCTCCAATAGCCCCTTGTCGACGTAGGCGTTGAAGAACTCAAGTTCCTCAGGACACCGCTCCAAGGCAGCTCGCACGAGGTGCTTCACCAGGGCCTCGGCGCAGTCCATGTCCCCGGCGAGGTCGCAGAAGGCCATCTCGGGCTCGATCATCCAGAACTCGCTGGCATGGCGGCTGGTCTGGGAATTCTCGGCACGGAAGGTCGGGCCGAACGTGTAAACGTCGCCCAGGGCGCAGGCGAGGGTCTCGGCCTCGAGCTGTCCTGAGACGGTCAGGAAGGCCTGGCGTGCGAAGAAGTCGGAGGCCCAGTCGACCGAGCCGTCGGGAGACTTCGGCGGGGCGGCGGGGTCGAGGGTGGTCACGCGGAAGAGCTCGCCCGCGCCCTCGCAGTCGCTGGCGGTGATCACCGGGGTGTGGACGTAGGCGAAGCCGCGCGCCTGGAAGAACTCGTGCACAGCCATGGCCAGCCGGCTGCGCACCCGCAGGGAGGAGGCGATGCGGTTGGTGCGCGCCCGCAGGTGCGGGATGGTGCGCAGGAACTCCGCCGTGTGCCCCTTCTTCTGCAGCGGGAAGGTCGCGTCCGCCCCGCCGACCAGCCGGAATGCGGAAGCCTTGAGTTCCCACCGCTGACCTTTGGCGGGCGAAGGCACGAGCTCGCCGTCGACGGAGACGGACGCCCCGGTGAGCACGGCGCCCAGGGCCTCCGCGCCGGGGACGGCATGGTCGACGACGGCCTGCAGGTTGCGCAGGCAGGAGCCGTCATTGATCTCGACGAAGGAGAAGCCCTTGGCGTCGCGGCGGGTCCGCACCCAGCCGCTGACCGTGATTCCGCCGAGGGGAGATTCGGCCGCCAGTGCGTCCCGGACCTTGATGCGCATGGAAGGCAATCTGTGCGAGGCCGGCCCGGAAACAAGCGGAGACGGCGGACGCCGGGACGGGCTGGACAACCCGGGCGGGCCCCACAACCTCGGACGTCCTCACCATGAACGCCCTCGAGCAGCTCCGCCAGCACACCAAGGTCGTCGCCGACACGGGCGACTTCGCCGCCATGAAGGCCTTCAAGCCTCTGGACGCCACGACCAACCCGAGCCTCATCCTCAAGGCCGTCCAGATGCCCGAATACCAGGCGCTGCTCCAGAAGGCCGCCCAGGACAACCGCTCCAAGGGCGTGCAGGCCGCCGTCGACGCGCTCCTCATCGCCTTCGGCACCGAGATCCTCAAGATCGTCCCCGGACGCGTCTCCACCGAAGTCGACGCCCGTCTCTCCTTCGACAAGGCCGGCACGGTCGCCAAGGCCCGTGAACTGATCGCCCTCTACAAGGCCGCCGGCATCCCCAAGGAGCGCATCCTCGTGAAGATGGCCTCCACCTGGG
>CAZRPB010000141.1:0-3227 GCA_964601955.1 uncultured Klebsiella sp.
GGTAGAGTTCGGTCCGTTCTTTGAGAGGCGACTTCATGAGCGAGACGGCCTCGCTGACACGTCCATCACGATAGAGTCTGGTGATTAGATGTTCCATCGGGTTGAGTTCCTCCCGCAGCGTCGGATTCATCGCCGGGGACACCTCGATCTCGGCCGACGTCATGGCCAAGACGCATTGCCGCATTTCGTTGGTCGTGAGCAGGCATTCGCCCACGTATTCGGCGTCCTTTTGCGAGCCGCTCCGGTGGAAACCGACGTAAGACGCGCTGAAATCGCCGCTGCTGAGCGCGACCATGGCCCGCTCGCCTTCCAGTCTGGCGCGCAACGTGTCACGGTCCGAAAGATTGATGTAGATGGGGTCGCCGGCGTCGGCTTGAAAGCCGCGGCTTCCCATCTTGGGCAAAGCGTGGTCGTCCGTGCCGATTCCCAGTCCTGCGTCCAGGATCCTGCGCGCCAAAGCCATGTCACCGGCGAGGCGCAGCGCGCATCGGGAGCGTAGCAATGCCCTGAGCGGGTCGGACTTCTTGAGGAACCCGGCGGTCATGAAGCAGTCCGTCCAACGACCGACCTGATACTGCAGGAGAGCCAGTTTGGTCGGATCGCAGTGGGCGGCTTCAGGTTCAAGCCCGATCGCCTCAAGCCACAGTGACGTCAGATACCTGCCTTCCGCTTCGGCCATGTGGCCGAGTCCGTAGCGACCATGCGGAAGGGAGCAGTAGTAGATCGTGATGAGCTCCCTCAGCATCGGGTCTGAGGCGCACCTGATGACCTCCTTGCTGGAGGCCAGATGCGAGGCCAGCCATTTGCAGGAGTTCACGGCATTGCCTTCGGCCATCTGGGGCATGGTCAGATAGGTCCGAAATGCCGCCGCATAATCGGCCTCGCCGATGCGGACCAGCCGATCCGGGCGGAGAATCATGGATTGACAGTGCGCGATCCAATAGGGCGCCGACTCTGACATCTTGGAGGGATTGAGCCCGCCTTCAGTGACGTGAACCTGCACATCCTTCAGGTCGCGCTTGATGCCCGAAATCCGCGCCTTGGCCTGTTCGTCGGACAGGACGTCCCAGTCCTCCATGCACATGAGCAGCCGGGCCCTGCGATACTTTGCGACCGCCCTCAGCTTGTCCGAATGTTCGGATTGAAGGGCGACCAGCCGATCCATCAGCTTCACGGCCTCGGATCTTTCACTCACCAGGGATTCGAAGTAGAGGGCATAGGCCTGCGGTATCCGTTCGATGGCCAGTTCCCAGCGTCGCCTCTCCTTCAGGATGGTGAGGGCTCCTGTCCTCTGTCTGGCGAAGGGCACGTCGATGCTGGCCCCCTTGTGCCAACGACGCTGTCCGTCCACGTACGCCAAGCGTTCGGCTTTCTCACCGAATTGCAGGGCGACGAAATCCGCGATGTCCGAAACGATTTCCCTGGCATTGACCGTGCCAGCCTTGGCCAGATCCTCAAAGAGACGTTCCAACATCACATTGACCACCTTTTCACGTTCCGGGCAGGCCTCGACCTGGTTGCTGTAGCTCCCCTTGAACGTGTTGAAAAATTCTCTCTCGAAACTCGTGCAGATGGTCGCCACCAGAGCCCGGTCTCCCGTCAGCAGATATTCCCAATTCCATGACTGCTTATGGAATCTGGAGAACTCAAACGGGTGGTAGAGACGTGACAGCTCCTCTCTCTCGGCGGAGGCGGCGGTGTTCCAGCTCTCATTTTCACGAAAATACGCCATCCTCTCCCTTTCCCTCTCATCCTCTTGCTTCTCACGGTCAAGGCTCTGGAAGACCTGGAGTTCGTGCGGCTCGGGAGACAGCCTTGCGCCGCTGTGCCGTCGCGCGGCGTTCCATGCGGAGCTGACGACCAGGCAGAGCCCCATAACCCCGATGGTGAGTGTGGCAACGAGGACCAGCCACAGGCGGACACCGGTCAATTTGACGTTCTTCAAGTGGAAGTTCATTTTTAAAGCAGGTTCAGAGAGCGGTCTTTTTGATGGAGGCGGAGATTTCTGTGATCTGCTTTCGCATGGTCTCCTTCTCTTCAGGGGTCAGCTCCTTGAGCCGTTCAGCGAGTAACCCGGGCTCATCCGCGCCTGCGTCGATGGCCACATGGATCCAGGCCAGCCCCTCGATCTGCTGTTCCTTGGGAGCTTGGGGGTTGTCCGTGAAGATGCCGTAAAGCTTGGCCGCATCCGCATGTCCGAGCAGGGCGCATTGGTGGAGCAGCCTGAGCCCTTCGTTAAAGCGTTTTTCCCGCAAGTGATGCTTGGCCAGCGAGTAGATGCTCTCCGGATATCCCAGCTCCGCGGCCTTGCTCCAGTATTTCACCGCCTCCTGCATGGATCCAGGGGTGCCCTCCTGGGCGAGCCGGTCGCCCAAGAAATCCATCGCCTTCACATGCCCGGCGTCCGCAGCCCGGCGCAGCCAAAGCATCGTCTCCTGATGATTCGGCGGAAGATCCGTGCCATCGTAGCAGCCTGCCAGCTGGAACATCGCCTCCGTATGTCCGCTCATCGCCGCCCGACGGAACCAGATGCTCGCATTGAACGTGTTCTCTGTCACGCCCACGCCCTCATTGTAGGCAGCGCCGAGGCGGAACTGCTGCTCGGGAGTCCCGCGGGGGGCCGCCTGGAGGAGCTCCTCGAAAGTCATCTTGTCGGCGGGCTTGGAGGCTTGGTCGTCGCAGCCGACGAAGAAGGTGAGGGAAAGCAGGATGATGACGGTTCTCATGGCGAATCAGCGTTGGGCGACGGCGAGTTCATGGGTGCTTATGATCTCGGCGCGGGCATGCGCGGCATCCTGCATCTCGTCAGGAATGCCGTTCATGAACTCGGCGAGGTGCATCCTCAGCCCGCGGTCTTCGATTTCCTCGTTGTTCAGAATGGCGATCGCGTAGGCGGCGGCTTCGGTGCGGTCCGTCTTCACTCCCTTCCCGTAGCGGTAGGCGATGTGAAGGCCCATCAGGGCGGTCGCCTCGCCGCTCCTGACGGCGGCCTTCAGCCAGACGACCATGTTCACGAAATCTTCTTTGGACTCGTAGTGGGCCGCGAGTCGGGTCTGGGCGGGGCCGAGTCCTCCGCTCGCCGCCTTCATGAGCCAGCTCAGGCTGAGGGCTTCATTGCGGTCGCCGTCCTCCCCTTTGAGATGCAATTCTGAAAGCAACAGTGCGGCCGACATGCTGCCGGCTTTGTAGGCGCGTTCCATCCAGCGCAGGCCTTCGGCGCGGTCCTT
>CAZRPB010000142.1:0-3204 GCA_964601955.1 uncultured Klebsiella sp.
GAGCGGCTGTTCGGGTCCGAGGAAGCCCATGGCGAGCAGGACCAGCTGCGCCGGCATCACCTTTTCCGTTCCCGGAACCTTCTGGGGGCCGAAGACGCCCTTGTCGTCCTTCTTCCATTCGACCTGGACGGTGTGGACGGCCTTCACCTGGCCCTTTTCATCGGCCTCAACCTTGGTGGCCGTGGTGAGGTAGACGCGGGGGTCGGCGCCGAACTTCGCGGCGGCCTCCTCCTGACCGTAGTCGACCTTGTAGGTCTTGGGCCACTCCGGCCAGGGGTTGTCCTTGGCGCGGGTGAGGGGCGACTTCGCCATGATTTCGACCTGGGCCACCGAGCGGCAGCCGTGGCGGAGCGAGGTGCCCACGCAGTCCGTGCCCGTGTCACCGCCGCCGATGATCACGACATCCTTGTCCTTGGCGCTGATGGTCGAGTCCGGAGCCTTGCCGTCGAGGAGGTTCTTGGTGTTGGCGCGGAGGAACTCCATCGCGAAGTGAACGCCCTTGGCGGCGCGTCCGTCGACCGTGAGGTCGCGAGGCTTGGTGGCTCCGGTGCAGATGACGACCGCGTCGAACTCCTTGCGGAGCTTCTCGACCGGCAGATCCTGTCCGACGTTCACGCCGCAGCGGAAGGTGACGCCCTCGTCCTCGAGGAGCCTGATGCGACGCAGGACGACTTCCTGCTTGTCGAGCTTCATGTTCGGGATGCCGTACATGAGCAGGCCTCCCGGACGGTCGTAGCGCTCGAAGACCGTGACGTTATGGCCGGCGTAGTTGAGCTGCGCCGCGGCGGAGAGGCCGGCGGGGCCGGAACCGATGACCGCGACCTTCTTGCCGGTGCGCTTCGTGGGGGCGCGGGGGATGACCCAGCCGTTCTCCCAGCCCTTGTCGATGATCGAGACCTCGATGTTCTTGATCGTGACGGGCGGTCGGCTGATGCCCACCACGCAGGATCCTTCGCAGGGCGCGGGGCAGACGCGACCCGTGAACTCGGGGAAGTTGTTCGTGCGGTGCAGGCGTTCGAGCGCCTCCTGCCAGAGGCCCTTGTAGACGAGGTCGTTGAACTCGGGGATCAGGTTGTTGATCGGGCAGCCGCTGGCCATGCCGCCGATGAGCTTGCCCGTGTGGCAGAAGGGCACACCGCAGTCCATGCAGCGGGAGCCCTGCGTGCGCAGCTTGGCCTCATCGTGGTGGTTGTGGATCTCCTTCCAGTCGCCGATGCGCGTGAGCGCGTCGCGGTCCTTGGGGAGTTCGCGCTGGAACTCGATGAATCCGGTAGGTTTTCCCATGGTGTGAATCTTTCGGCGGTTCGGGTTCAGCCTCCGCCCACGCGGGCTTCGTCGCGGGCGTTGATCTCGAAGGCCTCCTGCAGGGCGGCGTCGCCGCTGAGACCCTTGGCCTGGGCGGCCGCGATGGCCTGGAGCACCCGCTTGTAGTCCTTGGGCATGACCTTGACGAACTTGGCCGAGGCGGACTTCCAGTCGGCGAGGAGCGACTTGGCACGCTCGCTGCCGGTGAGTTCGGCGTGCCGCTGGACGATGCCGCGGAGCTCATCGGCGTCCTTCTCGTCGGGTTTCTCCAGGCCGACCATCTGCTTGTTGCAGCGGGAGGCGAAGTCGCCCTTGTCGTCGTAGACGTAGGCGACGCCGCCGCTCATGCCGGCGGCGAAATTGCGACCGGTGGCGCCGAGGACGACCACGCGGCCGCCCGTCATGTATTCGCAGCCGTGGTCACCCACGCCTTCGACGACGGCGGTGACGCCCGAGTTGCGCACGCAGAAGCGTTCGCCGGCGACGCCGCGGAAATAGGCTTCGCCCGACGTCGCGCCGTAAAGCGCGACGTTGCCGAGCAGGATGTTCTCGTGGGCGGGGAAGGTCGCCTTGGCGTCGGGGTAGACGATGACGCAACCACCCGAGAGGCCCTTGCCCACGTAGTCGTTGGCATCGCCCTCGAGCTCGATGGTCACGCCCTTGGGCACGAAGGCGCCGAGGCTCTGCCCGGCGCTGCCCTTGAGCTTGATGTGCACCGTGCCGTCGGGAAGGCCGTCGGGGTGCCGCTTGGTGATCTCATTGCCCAGGATGGTTCCGACCACGCGCTGGGTGTTGCGGATGGGCAGTTCGAGGCGGACCTTGGCGCCCTTCTCGTAGGCGGGACGGCACTTTTCGAGCAGCACGGAGAGGTCCATGCCCTTCTCGAGGCCGTGGTCCTGCTTCTCGGTGCAGAAACGTCCCACGTCGGCGCCTACTTCGGGCTGGTGGAGCAGCTTGGACAGGTCGACGCCCTTCACCTTCCAGTGGTCGACGGCCTTGCGGGCCTCGAGCACGTCGGTGCGTCCGACCATCTCGTTGAGGGTGCGGAAGCCGAGGGAGGCCATGATTTCGCGGACCTCCTGGGCGATGAACTTCATGAAGTTCACCGCATGGGCGGGGTCTCCGGTGAAGTTCTTCCGCAGCTCGGGGTCCTGGGTGGCGACGCCGACCGGGCAGGTGTTCAGATGGCAGACGCGCATCATGATGCAGCCGAGCGTCACGAGCGGGGCGGTGGCGAATCCGAATTCCTCGGCGCCGAGCAGGGCGGCGACGACGACGTCACGGCCGGTCTTCAGCTGACCGTCGGTCTCGACCACGATGCGCGAACGCAGCCGGTTGAGGACGAGCGTCTGATGGGTCTCGGCGAGACCGAGCTCCCAGGGCAGGCCGGCGTGCTTGATCGAGGTCTGCGGGGAGGCTCCCGTGCCGCCGTCGAATCCGGAGATGAGGACGACGTCCGCGTGCGCCTTGGCGACGCCGGCCGCGATGGTGCCTACGCCCACTTCGGAGACGAGCTTCACGGAGACGCGCGCCTCGCGGTTGGCGTTCTTGAGGTCGTGGATGAGCTCCGCGAGGTCCTCGATGGAGTAGATGTCGTGGTGCGGGGGCGGGGAGATGAGGCCCACGCCCGTGGTGGAGTGGCGGGTCTTGGCGATCCAAGGATAGACCTTGGCGCCCGGGAGCTGTCCGCCTTCGCCCGGCTTGGCGCCCTGCGCCATCTTGATCTGGATCTCGCGGGCGTTGGTCAGGTAACGGCTGGTGACGCCGAAGCGGCCCGAGGCGACCTGCTTGATCGCGGAGTTCTTCGAGTCGCCCTGCTCGTTGGTCCAGGTGAAGCGTTCGGGATCCTCGCCGCCTTCTCCGGTGTTGGACTTGCCGCCGATGCGGTTCATCGCGATG
>CAZRPB010000143.1:0-3199 GCA_964601955.1 uncultured Klebsiella sp.
ATCTGCGCCCAGGCGGGCGCCATGTTGAAGAAGGGGCTGAAGCCGGGGCGGGACAGTTCGGAGGCGTTCGCGGGGTCGAGGGCCCACGCCCCCTGGCCGAAGTAGTTCAGGATGAGGGCCGGGAAGACGATGAAGTACCAGCCGGCGCGGATCGGCTTCTGGCCGAAGTGCCCCATGTCGGCGTACAGCGCCTCGGCCCCGGTCACGGCCAGGAAGACCGCGCCGAGCACCAGCGCTCCTGTCCCGGGGTTGTCCAGGAGGAAGAGCAGGCCCTGCAGGGGGTTGAAGGCCGACACGAGCTGCCCCGACACGGAGGCGTGGGCCCAGATCGACCAGCATCCGGTCAGACCGATGGTGGCGAACCAGACGAGGGTCACGGGTCCGAAATACATGCCGACGCGGCCCGTGCCGACGCGCTGGACGCGGAAGAGGATGAAGAGGATCACCACGGCCGCGGCCGGGATGAACCAGGAGAAGAACTGATGCGAGATGCCGCCGCCCAGCTTCTCGTTCGCCTCCCGTAAGCCCTCCAGCGCCGACAGGACCGAGATGGCGGGGGTGATGACGCCGTCCCCGTAGAGCAGGGCGGCGCCGAAGACGCCGAGCATGATGATCACGCTGCGGTGCTTGCGCTTGGTCCGCCCCTTGGCGTCCTTTTCAGGCGGTGCTGCCGCTTCGGTCTGCTTCTCGTGCGCGGATGCCAGGGAGACGAGGGTCATCACGCCGCCTTCACCCTCGTCGTTGGCCTCCATGACCAGCAGCACGTACTTGATGGTCACCACGAAGATCAGGGACCACAGGATGAGGGAGAGGAGGGGCACCACCGCCGCCGCGCCCAGGCCCGAGCCGGCCGGACCGGTGACCCGGATGCACTCCTTGAAGGCGTACAGGGGACTGGTCCCGATGTCGCCGAAGACCACCCCGAGGGCGGCCAGGACCGCGGCAAAGGTCAGCGGTTTGGTGGCGTTGGAACCCTCGGCGGCTTCGCTCATGCTGAGTTGTTCACAATGCCCCCGTCAGCCCGCTTATCAAAGCCAAAGCGGCCAAGCGGGGCTTGCCTTTTTGTCCCACCGCTCCATTTCAAGACATTCGGCCCCAAGACTTTCCAACAATAACAACCATGAACCTAATCCAAACCATTGGCTTCCAAGGGCTAGCGCAGGCCGCTCCGGCCGGCGCCCCGGCTCAGGAAGGCCCCGGAGGGATGTCCATCCTCCTCATGTACGGCCTGCTCCTCGTGGGCATGTACTTCCTGCTCTTCGCTCCGCAACGAAAGCGCCAGAAGGAACTGGAGAAGCTCCAGTCTTCGCTCGCGGTCGGGGATCAGGTGCTGGCCGCCGGCGGCATCTACGGCAAGGTCGTCTCCGTCAAGGAGGACCGCATCACCCTTGAGATCGATTCCGGTCGCATGACCGTCCACAAGTCCGCCGTCATGGGCAAGGCCGAGGACGCCGCCAAGGCGGTCCAGTCCTGAACCGCGTCCCGCTCCCACAGTCATGAAGACCGGGACCTGGCTCTGGAAGGTCGTCCTCTCGCTCATCGTGCTCGCGGTGTCGTGGGCCGAGTTCTATCCGCTCGCTCCGACCCCGTTCGAACAGTTCGTGCCCGCCCAGGTCATTGAACGCGCCGACGAGTTCGCCAAGCTCCATCAGGAGGCCCTCGCGCGCGTCAAGGCCGCGACGGACGCCTCCACGCCCGCCGACCGCAAGTCGGTCTCCTACTTCCAGGCCCTCCGTGACATCGGAGAAGGGAAGGGGCGGGACAAGGGCGTCGACCTCCGTCCGTTCTTCTTCCGGGAGGACCAGGTGGTGCGCGAGCCCGAGCAGGGCAAGCGCAACGCGATGGTGCTCAAGGAGCTCCTCCGACGCTCGCAGGGCCGTCTCCGGCTGGGTCTCGACCTCCAGGGCGGAGTGGCCTTCACGCTCAAGGTCGACCCGACCGGCGCGGAGTCCGGCGGCGCCGGCGACACCGCGCGCGCCAACGTGCCTCCGTCCGAGATGGTCGCCCAGGCCGTCAAGGTCATGGAGCAGCGCATCAACTCCTTCGGCGTGGCCGAACCGGTGATCCGTCCGGTCGGAGAACTCTCGCTCGAGGTCCAGCTGCCCGGCGAGGACGCCGCCAACAATCCCGACGTCATCGACGCCCTCAAGAAGCCCGCCAAGCTCGAGTTCCGCCAGGTCCACCGCTTCGAGCGGCCGGCCGAGACGGACCGAGAACATTCGCTCAAGGCCCTGCCCGAAGGCGGAGGCTCCTCCGCCATCGCCACCTACGAGGTGCTCACCCAGCGCGACGTCGACGCCCGCACGGGCGAGGCCTCGCTGAGCCGCTACTACGTGCGCAAGCGGGCCGACGCCACGGGCGCCATCATCCGCCAGGCCTCCGGCCGTTCCGACGACGGGCTCTCCTTCTACGTGGACATGCGCTTCACGGACGAGGGCTCGAAGAAGTTCGGTGACCTCACCGCACGCATCGCCGAGGGCAACGTCGGCGGCGCCATCGGCCAGCTCGCCATCGTGCTGGACGGCAAGCTGCAGTCCGCGCCCACCGTGCGCGAGGCCATCCGCAGCTCCGGCGCCACCATCACGGGCTCCTTCACCCGCGACGAGGCCGTCGAGCTCGCCAACGTGCTCAACAATCCCCTCGAGTTCCCCCTCATCACCCAGGACGTCACCTCCGTCGGGCCCTCGTTGGCCAAGGACGCGCAGGCGAAATCGGTCCTCGCCTCGTCGGTCGCGGTGGGGCTGGTCGTGCTGTTCATGGTGGGCTTCTACCTCTGGGGCGGCTTCATCGCCGTCCTCGGCATGGTGCTCAACCTGCTGATGATCCTCGGGGCGCTCGCCTACTTCGACGCCACCATCACGCTGCCCGGCGTGGCCGCGCTGGTGCTCACGCTCGGCATGGCCGTCGACGCCAACATCCTCATCTTCGAACGCGTCCGCGAGGAGGCCGCCCTCGGCAAGGACCGCGCCGTGTCCCTCAAGGAGGGCTACGAGCGCGCCACGCTCACCATCGTCGACGCCAACCTCACGACGCTGCTCACCGCGCTCATCCTGGTCTTCATGGGCACGGGCGCCATCCGCGGCTTCGGCATCACGCTCGCCATCGGCATCTTCACCACGCTCTTCACCTCGCTGGTGACCTGCCGCGGTCTGCAGGAGATGGCCATCGCGCGCGGGGTCATGACCAAGGTCTTCGGCCT
>CAZRPB010000144.1:0-1542 GCA_964601955.1 uncultured Klebsiella sp.
GGCACGGCGTTTTCCGAAATCGTCCAGTCGGACCAGTGGGCCATGTGCTCGACGAGGCGAATCTCGACCGGCTCCTTCTTGCGATTGCGTAGCTTCACTTCGTAGGTCTCGCTGATCACCCGGTCGTTGTTGCGGCGGAGATCGGTGCGGCGATGCTCGCCCACCAGATCGAAGCTGTTGCCGGTCAGGACCCTCAGCCTCTCTCCCTGCGGGGTGTGGTCGATCCGGTTCTCACCCACGAACTCCAGCCGTCGGTCGTCGTCCTGGGCGTAGAAGCGGAACTTGCCCTTAGGCAGCGGCATCCCGAGTCCGTTCGCCTCGGTGTTCATCAGTTCGCGGTAGACCTGCACCTTGTTGGCGTCGGGCGGCGTCTCCCCGTAGAACTCCTGGCAGCGGCCCTCGTAGACGTAGACCCGCTCGGCCTTCACGCCGGTCGCGCGCACGAACTCGACCTGCTTGGTCTCGCGGTCACGCAGGGTCACCGGGTTAGCGAGCGTGTAGAGATGGAATTCGTCGAAGGACTTCTCCGTCACGACCCTGTCGGCCATGGCGGCGGCCGCCATGGGCGCCCCGACGCCCATGCCTCTGCCGATAGACTCGACCACGCGGTTGACGTCACCCGCCATCAGCTTCACCTGAGCCTCGTTGAAGGTCGTGCCGCTCTGGTTGTTGATGGTCACCCAGCCGACGACGTCGACCGTGTCGCCCTTCTCCGGCGCGACGAGGTTGTAACTGGCCTCCCAATGGAAGCCGTTGGAGAGGTAGGCCACCTCGGCGTCGAACTTGGCGTCGACCGGAGACTGGATCCTCCAGGTCAGGGTGGGCCGCAGGATGCTGCCGTCCCCGAGGGAGGGGAACATCGGCTCCCCGGGCAGGGAGAAGCGCATGCGGCCGTCCACCTCGACGATGGGCTGGACCGATCCGCCGCCGGGCACGTGACCGCTGCGGACAACCTTGCCCCGCACGACTTCGTCGGGTCGGTTGGCATTGCGCCGGATGAAGTCCAGCTCCTTGCCCTCGAAGAACGAGAGCAGCATCGCCTGCGAGACGGCGTCGTTGCGGTAGGACTGCTCCAGGATGCTGAAGGCCGCCTTGCCGGTGATGTCGCGCAGGATGACGCTGTCGGGCTCGACCTGGGCGGTGGCGCCCGAATAGGCGACCGAGGTCACGCCCTGCCGCACCTGCACGGGCAGCGTGTCACGCACCACGGCGTAACCGCCGTTGTAGACCGTCAGAGCGGGGCCGGCGTCGAGGACGGCGGCGGCGAGGAGGAGGGAGAGGAGGTTGCGCATGGGGAAAGGTTACCAGTTGTAGTTCACGCGGTAGGTGATGACGCGCTCCTCATCAGGCTTGAGGGGGACCCGGAACTCGATCCGGTGTGAAGCGAGCTTCTCGAAGGGCATGGTGTTCTCGCTCACGGTCCAGTCCGTCCAGGGCGCGATGTGCTCGACGACACGGATCTCGACCGGCTCCTTCTTGCGGTTACGGACCTTCACCTCGTAGGCCTCGCTCACGACCCGGCTGCCGCTGCGCCGCAGGTCG
>CAZRPB010000144.1:1642-3156 GCA_964601955.1 uncultured Klebsiella sp.
GGACGGCCGTCGTTGCGTCGGACGAAGTCGACCTCCTTGCCCTCGAAGAGCGAGAGGAGCATCGCCTGCGAGACGGGGTCGTTGCGGTAGGACTGCTCGAGGATCCTGAAGGCGGCCTTCCCGGCCACGTCGCGCAGGATGACCGTGTCCGGCTCCACCTGGGCGGTCGCGCCGGCGTAAGTGACGCGCGTGACGCCGGTCTTCAGATCGAAGGCCAGCGTGTCCCGCACGACCGCGTAGCCTCCGTTGTAGATGGTGAGCGCAGGCGCGGCTTCAAGGACAGCGGCGGCCAGCAGGACCGGCAGGAGGGGCTTGGTCATGGGGTGATTTGGATTGTGGGGGCGTCGGGGCATTCCCCCAACACCTAAAGAGCGCCGTATGTCCGGCCCGCCGTCTAAATATATCTGTCAGCGGCCCCGACGCCGCTGACGACGGCGGTATTCAGTGGGGGTGCAGCCGAGTTCGCGGCGAAAGAGGCGGTTGAAGAATGTCACCTGCCGGAAGCCGCAGGCGAGGGCCACGTCGAGCACGCTGCGGTCGCCGTCCCTCAGCTCGCGTCGGGCGGCCTGGAGGCGGAGCTGGTTGACGAAGGCGCTGAAGCTGCGTCCGGAATGCCGCTTGAACTGGCGCGCGAAGGTCGGACGGCTCAGCCCCGAGATGCGCAGGAGGTCGCCCAGGCGGACCTCGTCCCGGAAGTTCGCCACGAGATGCTGCACGGAACGTGAGATGGCCGACTGGTGCTCGCTTTCTGCGCTGCGCGTGAAGCTTCTCGTGGCGAGCGTGGAGAGGTCGGAGTCCGGCGCCTCCGACACCTCGGCGAGGAGACGCAGGAGCGCGGCCAGCTGGCCGGCCCCGCGGCTGCGGGCCACTTCCTGCATCATCCCGGCCACGACCTTGGCCGTCGCGCCGCCGATGCGCACGCCCCGTTCGGCCCGACGGAAAAGACTCCGCAACTCCAGGTTCTCGGGGAAGGCCCAGAGCGGATGACTCTCGGGGAAGTGCCACTGGATCGACAGTCCGGCGGAACCGCCCTGGGTGTGCCAGTGATGAGGCAGGCGCTCCCCGAGGAGCACGAGGTCGCCGACCGAGAACGGCCCGATGGCGTCCCCGACGAAACGCGTCCCCTCCCCTTCCGTGAACAGCGTCAGCTCCATCTCCTTGTGGAAATGCCAATGGGTCCCCTCGCCCTGCATCGGGCGGGTCCGTCCCGGCCCCAGGATGCACTCGACCTCGCTGAGGGAACGGGACCAGCGGAGCACGCGGAAGGAATGCCCCTCGGGCAGCTCGACCTTCTCGCGCACGGCCTTCATCCATCTTTTCGTATCAGATGTCCTTGTAGCGACAATCGACAAATTGAGACAATAGTGCTGACCTGGGAGACGCCGAGTGTAGAGAAATGGGCAGGCTTCGTTAGAATGGACGTCCCATCATGAGCTCCCCCGTCACCTACCGCTTCTCCTTCGGCCCCTGGAACATCAGCGAAGGCGCCGACCCCTTCGGCGGCGACGTCCGCA
>CAZRPB010000145.1:0-2971 GCA_964601955.1 uncultured Klebsiella sp.
CCTTGGTGACCTTCGGGGCGCCGAATTTCTTGTCGATCATCACGTTGCGGCCCTTCGGACCGAGGGTGACCTTGACGGCGCGGGCGAGGGTGGAAACGCCGTTCAGCACCTTGCGGCGGGCGGCTTCATCGAACAGGATCTGCTTCTTGGACATGTTGGTGTGGGTTGAAGGTTTTCAGGGGGACCGGATCACTCGATCACGGCGAGGATCTCGGCCTCGGAGAGGAGGAGGTAGGTGACGTCGTCGAGCTTGACCTCCTGGCCGGCGTACTTGCCGACGAGGACCTTGTCGCCGACCTTGACGTTGAAGGGCAGCTTCTTGCCGTCCTTGTCGAGGCCGCCGGTGCCGAGGGCGATGACCTTGGCTTCCTGGGGCTTCTCCTTGGCGGTGTCGGGGATGATGATGCCGCCCTTGATTTCTTCGGACTCCTCGATGCGCTGCAGGAGGACGCGGTCACCGAGGGGCTTGACGGAGGGTTTGGTGTTCTTGGCCATGTTGGTTGGGTTTGGGTAGAGGTACGTCCGGGTGGACTTCCGCACAGGTGCAGAAGGGATGCCAAAACCGCTACGGCTGGGATTAGCAACCGATTACGGGGTTTTTTTGAGGTTTGGGCGGACTCCGACCCGATTGGAGCCCCTAAAGGGTCGTTATTGCGGGACAGGCTGTCCCAAGCCACCGGCAGGGGTGTGTCACACCGCTCAGGCCAGATCGCCCTGCCCTGCGTCCGGCTCCTTGAGCTGCTGACCCCAGCCGAAAATGCGGGCCTGGGCCCCGTGATGCTCGGCCTTGGTCTTGTCGCCCCGCTCCATCCAGATGCGTGAGAGCGAGGTGTGCACGTGCACGTCCTTGGGACGCAAGCCCAGCGCACGCTCGGCGGCGGCCAAGGCCTCGTCCAGCCGACGGGAGGCGAAGTGGATCTCCGCGGCGGCCAGCCACGCTTCGAAGCAGGCCGGGTCGGCCCCCAACGCCGACTCCAGGCAGGCGAGCGCGGCCTTCTCATCGCCGACGGCGAAGTGGAACGCGGCCTCATCGGCCAGCCTTGTCGCGTCTGCGCCCGGATCGCTCATGCCTGCATGCTCATCCGCAGGGCGGCCTTCGCAAGCGCTCCTTTCGCCTTGGAAACGCCCCGCCCCGGGGCAACCCTCCGGCATGGACCCTCGATACGGAAAACTGGCTGACGTGCTCTGCGGCTTCTCGACCCGGCTCAAGAAGGGCGAGAACGTGCTGATTGACGCGCATGACGTGCCGGACGACTTCGTGATCGCGCTCATCCGCGCGGCCCGGGCCCGCGGCGCCACCCCGATGGTGAACCTGCACCGCGCCCGCGTCGGCCGCGAGATGGTCAAGGACGGCACCAAGGCGCAGTTCAAGCTGGCCGCCGATCACGAGCTCGCCCGCATGAAGAAGATGCAGGCCTACGTCGCCGTGCGCGGCTCCGACAACATCTTCGAGGGCAGCGACGTGCCCGCCGGCCAGGCCAGGCTGAACTCCGAGATCATGCGCCCGGTCCTCGACCACCGCGTCAACAAGACGAAGTGGGTCGTGCTCCGCTGGCCGACTTCGTCCATGGCCCAGCAGGCCAAGATGAGCACCGAGGGCTTCGCCGACTTCTACTTCCGGGTCTGCACGCTCGACTACTCCCGCATGATTCCGGGCATGGAGGCGCTGAAACGTGCCATGATGAAGACCGACGAGGTCCGCATCACCGGCCCGGGCACCGACCTCAGGTTCAGCATCAAGGGCATGAACGCCGTCCCCTGCGGCGGCGAATACAACATCCCCGACGGCGAGGTCTTCACCGCGCCGGTCAAGGATTCCGTCAACGGCACGCTGCAGTACAACTGCGCGACGATCTACCAGGGCGTCTCCTTCGAGAACATCCGCCTGGTCTTCCGCAAGGGCAGGATCGTCGAGGCCACCGCGAACAACACCAAGCGCCTCAACGAGATCCTCGACACCGACGCGGGCGCGCGGTTCATCGGGGAGTTCGCCATCGGCTTCAACCCGCACATCCTCAGCCCGATGCAGGACATCCTGTTCGACGAGAAGATCGCGGGCTCCTTCCACTTCACGCCGGGCAAGTGCTATGAGACGACGGACAACGGCAACCACTCCTCGGTGCACTGGGACATGGTCTGCATCCAGCGTCCCGAATACGGCGGCGGGGAGATCCGCTTCGACGGCAAGGTGATCCGCAAGGACGGACTCTTCGTCCCAAAGGAGCTCCAGAAGCTCAATCCCGCCTACCTGCTGGGCAAGTCCAAGTAAGATGGCGCCTCCTCGCAAGCGCGCCAAGACCCGTCCGAAGCGCATTGGCTCCCGGCCGCAGGCCCGCACGGCCAAGGCGCTCGGACGAAAGGCCAGGCCCGCCCCGCACGTGCCCTACGCGTCCCGCCCGGCCAAGGCGCCGACCGAGGAGATGCGCCCGGATGAGATCTTCAGGACCCGCATCCCGGGCGAGTTCGAGCCCGCCCGCGCGGACAAGATCATCGCCACGCTGCTCGACGGCGTCAGCCGCTCGCGCGTGCAGAAGGCCCTCGACCTCGGCATGGTGAAGGTCAACGGCCAGCCGGCGGACTGCCGCACGGTGCTCAATCCCGGCGATGCCGTCGAGGTCGCCCTGCCCTCGCCCGGCGAGCCCACGGCCCGCCCCGTGAAGATGCGCCTCGAGGTGCTCTTCGAGGACGCCCACCTCATCGCCATCAACAAGCCGGCGGGACTCCTGACGCACCCTGTCCAGGGCTCCGACGAAGTCTCGGTGGTGCACGGCCTGCTTCACCACACCAAGGGCAAGCTCGCGCCGGCCGGCGGCGCTCCCCGACCCGGCGTCGTGCACCGTCTCGACCGCGAGACCTCCGGCGTGATCGCCCTCGCCAAGACCGACAAGGCCTACCACGCGCTCGTCGAGCAGTTCGCAGAACGCACCGCCCGGAAGGAATACCTCGCCCTCGTCGACAAGGCCCCGCGCCC
>CAZRPB010000146.1:0-2926 GCA_964601955.1 uncultured Klebsiella sp.
GCCGCGCCGCGCTACCCAACCTCCCTCTTCAGCTCCTCGAGCAGCGCACCTGAGGCTCCGTCCACGGCCATGGCGCTGGCCTGCTTTACGGCGCTCTGCTGGGCGTAGTCATCAAAGATCTTCGACTTGGCCTCCACGAGCGCGACGAGCGCCTCGTCGACGGTCTTCTGGGCGATGAGGCGATGGGCGTGGACCTTGCGGGTCTGACCCATGCGTCTGACACGCGCGACGGCCTGCTTCTCGGTGGAGGGCTTGAACTGCGGCTCCATGAGGATGACGACCTGAGCGGACTGCAGGTTGATGCCGAGTCCGCCGGCATCGATCTGCAAGGCAAGCACGGCGAATCCCTGCTTGGCCGAGAAGGCGTCGATCATCTTCTGGCGCTCCTCGGTCGGCACGCCGCCGTGGATGACCGGACAGCCGGCGGCGATCGTGCTCACGTCCCCCAGGACCTGAAGAAAGGTCGAGAACACCGCGACCTTGCGACCCTCGTCTTCATAAGACTCCAGCAGCTCTCGCAGTCGGTCATACTTGGCTGAATTGCGCTCCCCCTGCCCCACGGTGGCGGCCAGGCGACGCTGCATGAGATGTTCAGGCGCGCTCTCATAGGCCTGCCTGTCCGCCGGCTCGAGGGGGATGATCTCGTCGTTGTGCACCAGGTCCGGCAGCTCGCTGAGCACGTCGGCCTGGGTCCGTCGCAGATACACGGGCGCCAGCTTGCGCCTGATATCATCGGGCTTGGGCCTGACCTGCCAGAGCAGCTGCTGAAGCAGTTCCTGCAGGTCCGGCTGCGCGGCCGAGACCAGCGTGTGCATCTCAGCCAGTCGGTTCTCGAGGGCCGTGCCCGTCATCAGCACCAGATGCCTGGCCTTGGCGGAGAGCTTCAACACCGCCTGGGTGCGTTGCGCCTCGGGATTCTTGACCGCATGCGCCTCATCGACCGCGAGAAGGTCGACCTCGTCGAGCAGATGCACCAGCTTCGAGAGTGTCGCGAAGGTCGTGATGCCGACCCCGCCGCGCGTCTTCCAGAGGGCGACCTCGTCGTCCCGGTCCGGTCCGTGGATCACCGTGGGCGTCAGACCGGTGTGCTTCGCGACTTCCCGCTCCCAATTGATGAGCACGCTGTTGGGGCAGACCACGAAGAACCTGCGGGCGCCAAGGGCGCTCAGATGGCACATCGCCCCGAGCACCTGGACCGTCTTGCCCAGACCCATGTCGTCTCCCAGCACCACGCGCTTCCGGCAGACGAGGTATTGGGCCCCGAACTGCTGGTAACGTCGCAAGGTCGCGAGCAGCGGCCCCTTCTCGAGCTTGGTCGCCTCGACCTCGGCTGCGATCTCAGCCGGCAGGCCGCCCTGCTCGCTCGGGACTTGCCCAGGTGGAGGGACCACGGGCAGGCGGGTGGGCAGGATCGACTCCAGCACCGCCACGAAGGCAGCGGCGTTCTGCTCATAGAGCCGGCGGACCTCGTCGACCGAAGGACGCAGACCGGCCTCATACTGACGCAGCAGTGCGGTTTCCTGCTGCACCCAGCTGAGCTCGGCCAGCACGGTGTCATGCTGATCCAGCAAATGCTGGCGCCGCTCCGAGGAGAACAGCAGTCCCGACAAGCGGGTCTCGGACCTCAGCCGCTCCAGTGCCTGCATCGCCGAAGTCAGCTTGGCATCGGCGGCCTTGATGCGCTCGGGGAGATTCCTGACCAAGGCGTCATATCTCGCCACGGCCACCAGCAGCGCCCCGTCGGACGGCCTTGGATTGTCCGGGTCCGGCAGCACTCTCACCTCCGACTTCGCCTCGGCCTTGTATCGGTCACGGGCCGCGATCGCCTCCTCGGCCGTCACATCCCCCACCCCGCGAATCCGCTGCAGCTGCCAGGCCGTCTTGCCCTCAAGGTCGTAGACCGTGAGCAGACCTCCCCCGCGCAGGGCTCCGGTCCGAACCCCCAGCTTTTCAAGCTCCTCAATCGGCGCCCCCTTGAGGATGGCCGCGACCCCCTCGGCGACGACTGCCTCAGCCCGGGCGAGCACCTCCGCCTTGGCCTGGGCGACCGAGTGGGAGACCGACCTGAGCGAACCCGAGACCCCGGACGCCACCGCATGCGCCCCGCCCGCCCCCGACCGGACCTTGAGGCCCAGAGAAATCGTCCGGATGTATTCGGCCAGCGCCACGTCCTTATGGATGACTAAAACATCAAAAACTCAAACCCAATGGCCGCCTCAGAACTTGGGGAGCCCTGGGATGAGCGCTTCAGCCTGCAAGCGAAGCGTGGCAAGCCATGGACAATCCTTGGCAGACTCCTTCATGGATTCGGATTTCATCACCCTGAGCATCAGAGTCAGGGAGCTCTGCAGCTTCTTGGCATCGACGTCAGAACCCATGAGCACCTCAGCGTCGACGCCATGTTTGAGAATCTGCGCATGCATCACATCGATGCACTCGGCGTATCGGCTCCCCAGGACAGGGTGACGCAGATACGCGACAGCCTCCGCATCGTCCTTGATCGCGAATTTTTCGGACATGTAGGACGGATTCGGGAAAAGACCCTGAGGGAGAACGTACCAGATCCAATGGGATTTCTTTGCTCCATTCCGAAGCTCACCAAGGGCCTTGGCGTAGTCCGTCTGCTGCGCTTTGATGAATCGTTCAAGGGACATGTTCAGGCTCCCAGGTCTTTGAGGATCTTGTCCTGCAGCACGGGGTCGAGATTGAGATGTCGGACGGTGCGGATCATCTCCTTGATGTCATACTTGGTCTTGCGCAGGCAGACCTCGCCTGAATCCGGGTCATAGGTGGCCCAGCTCGCCCGCCTGTCCTCCTCCCGCGGCAGACCGACACTGCCTACGTTGACCGCCATCTTGCGGTCCTTGAGCAGCTTGAAAGCGCCCGAGGCGGGAATCACCACCGGCAAGTCCGACCCTTCCGTCCA
>CAZRPB010000147.1:0-2922 GCA_964601955.1 uncultured Klebsiella sp.
GGTTGTCCTCGCTGCCGGGATCCTTGCCGCCGACGCCCATCACGCCGATGACGAAAGGCAGCTTGGGCGCGCCGAAATCCTTGCGCACATCCCGGATGAAATGGGTCAGAAGTTCGGAGTAGGCCGTGAAGCGTTTGGCGGCCTGGCCCTTGGGTTGCCGGGGATAGAAGTTCCCGTCCACCATGTCGTTGAAGCCCTGGAACCACACGAAGCCCGCGAGCTCGTAGCCTTCCTTGGAATCGTAAGCCGGACACACGCGCGCCGGGTTGGCGAGCACCTTACGCACGTGCTCAAGCATCAGACGGTAATAATGTCCGGTGGCCTCGGCCGTATGCGTGTTCTTTTCCAGATCCTTGGCGGAACGCGGATACGGTCCGGCGCTGGGCGGGCGGAAGTCGTAGTTGAGGGACTTGCCGCCCCAGGCCGCCTTGATGAGCAGCACGGGACCCTGGCCGGCGCGTTCCATCGCCAGACCGAAAGTGTATTCGGGCCCGATCTTGCCGCCGTCCTTGGTCGGATCCTGCCGTGAGCCGTAGCCGGTCGTCAGTTTCCCGAACCCCTCGCCGTTCTTCTCGCCGATTCCCGTGAAGTAGGAGATCCAGACGTTCTTGGCCGTGGCAGGCTTGCCGTCCGGCCCGAGCATGCGCTTCAGCAGCGGCTCGGTCGCAGGGTCCTCGCCGATGTAGTCGATCGTCTCGACCCGCGCGTGCCCCTCCATGTTCGACTGTCCGACCAGCACGTAGACCTGCAACGGCTTCGCCGTAACGGCGCACGCAGCCATGACGAACCACGCGATCAAGGGGTGTCTCATGGCTCCTTTATGCCCCCGGCCGCGGCCGCCGCAATCCTCAGGTAGTGTCGGAACCGCGTCACGACCTAGCCGCCTCCAGGATGGATGACTGAGTCGATGGCTGCGTAGAGGACTGAATCGAGGACAGAGTTGAATCAAACCCCCACCTGCCATCCGAATCGATGTATCCGCTTCGCAGCAGTTCACCCTGCCAGCAGTTCCCCCACGCGTCATCCCCTTGTCAACTGGCCAACTGATCAACTAGCACTGCCTCGTTCTGATCAACTGAGCCTCCGAGCCTCTGGGACTCTCATTTGCGGCTCTTGCCCACGTGTCCCCTCGTGGCTTCGCCACGCTACCACCCTCCCACCCTTCCCTCCTTCGACCTTGGATCATGGGCTCCGACAAACGGACCGTCCTTCGCGGGCTGGGCGACGGCCTGGGTCGATCCGATGAAATCGACCTCGTTCAGCACATGGCCGCGACGGCGCAACTCGGCCTTCACGGACTCCGGCATCCGCTTCTCCACGCGCAGCTCATCCGGGCTCCACTGCTGATGGAGGCGCGGTCTGGCCAAGGCCGCCGTCGGCGTGTCGCCTTCGTCGAGGATGTGGAGGATGGCGAGCAGGGTCTGGGAAATGATCGTCGGCCCTCCGGCGGCGCCGACCGCGAGCACGGGCCGGTCTCCCTCGAAGACGATGGTCGGCGACATGCTGGAGAGCGGCCGTTTGCCCGGAGCGGGCAGATTGGCGTCCGACCCAACGAGGCCGAACGCGTTCGGGGCGCCTGGCGCGGCCGCAAAGTCGTCCATCTCGTTGTTGAGCACAACGCCCATACCGGGCACGACCACCTTGGATCCGTAGGAGGTGTTGATGGTGGCCGTGCAAGCCACCCACGTCCCGGACGCGTCGGCGGCCGAGAAGTGCGTCGTGTGCTTTTCAAACACATGCTCGTCGGCCTTGGGCGGGGTGCCATGGCCCTTCACCGGGGACGCCTTCGTCAGATCGATCTTCGCCGCCAGCTGCCTGGCGTATTCCTTGTCGGCCAGGCCCTTGGGGACCTTGGTGAAGGCAGGGTCGCCGAGCCAGTAAGCGCGGTCGGCGAAAGCCAGCTTCATTGTTTCCGCGATCAGGTGCGGCATGTCCTCCGACCCCACCGCGCCCTTGGCCTCGATGATGTTGAGCATCTGGGCGACATGCACCCCGCCGGAACTGGGCGGGGGGAAGCCCACGATGCGATGTCCCTTGTAGGTCGTCTCCAGAGGCGTGCGACGCCTCAGGGCGTAGTCCGCGAAATCCTTCTCCGTGATGAGGCCGCCGTTCTCGCGCATCCAGGCGGCCGTCGCCTTGGCGAAATCGCCCCGGTAGAACCAGTCCGCCCCGCCCTTGCCCAGCGCGCGCAGCGTCCGGGCGAGATCCGGCTGCCTGAGCAGCGCGCCCTTCTCCAGCGGCTTTCCGTTCGAGCCGAAGAAGATCCCTGTCGACGACGGGAACCTTGCCATGTCCTTCTCCACCGCGAGCAGACGCGCCGCGGACGCGGATGACAGCGGGAATCCCTGCTCGGCGATCTTCGCCGCCGCCTCGCAATGCACGCCCCAGGGCAGCTTTCCGTATTTGATGACCGCCTCGTGGAAGACCGCGGCCTGACCCGGAACGCCTGAGGCCAGCGCGCCCGTGCGGCTGAGTTCAGGGACCGCCTTGCCGTCGCGCACGAACATGTCCGCCTTCGCGCCCGCCGGGGCCGTCTCCCGCCCGTCCAAAGCGATCACCTGTCCGTCGGACAGGCGTATCAGCATGAAGCAGCCGCCGCCCAGGCCTGAATTATGACTGTCCACCACGCCCAGCACCAGCCCTGTGGCGACCGCCGCGTCGACCGCATTGCCGCCTTGGCGCAGCATCGCGACTCCCGCGTCCGTCGCCAGGTGATGGACTGATGCGACCGCCCCCCGCTTGAATGCTTCTGCCGCCGGTGACGTCGCGGCCAAAACGCAGAGCATAGGGACGAACCATCTCATGCCTGAACCCTAACGTCCCCGAACTCCCAATCAACACCTGTCCCCTCGTGTCTCCGCCGCGCTGGTAGGGCTGACCGCCCTCGGTCAGCCGCCCCTATCCCTGACCCCGCATGCGCCC
>CAZRPB010000148.1:0-2900 GCA_964601955.1 uncultured Klebsiella sp.
GCCGACGATGACGATGTCGATGTCGAGGAAGAGGACGTCGCCCTTGAGCTCGGGGCCGCCGGGGGCGGTCAGCGCGGGCGAGAAGGAGACGAGCTTGGTCCAGCCGCGCTCAGGAGCCCCGGCCGGCAGCTCAAGGCTGGGAATCGGGAAGCACTCGATGTCGGGATCGAGTCCGGCGGAATCGTCGGTGAGGCAGACGAAACGGTGCGGCATGCGGAGGTGCCGGCGGACCATGGAGCGCAGCCGGTTGACGTACTCCGGGCCGTACTTGGTCCCCCACTTCATGCACAGGATGGTCGCCATACGCGCCGAAGATGGGCGAAGGCGGGCCCCAGGACGAGAGGAAAGGCGGGGCCTTGCGACCCGACCGGGTCCGGGCAGCACGGACTGCCATGAGCCACGGACACGATGACATCGACGACATGGATGACGAAGAAATCCGGGAGCGGCTGCGGGAGGAGCTCGGCGCACGGCCCGATGACGACCTGGACGACGAGGAACTCCGGGAAATGCTGCGGGAAGAGATCGGCGCCGGCCTGGATGACAGGCTGGACGACGCAGGCCCCCGTTCCGGAGGCTGCGCGGTCATCCTGCTCGCGACGCCGCTGATCGGCTGGCTGCTCGGCGGCTGAACGCCCCGTTCACTTGAGCGAACGGAGGAAGGCCACGAGGTCGGTCAGCTCCTTCTCGCTGAGCATGCCGTCGAGTCCGGCGGGCATCAGACTCGAGGGCAGCTGGGCCGAGGAGGCGATGGACTCGTTGGGCAGCACGCGGCTCTGGCCGGAGGCCTCCTTGACGGTGACGCCCTCGGCCGAACGCTCACGGATGATGCCGAGCACGGCGGTTCCGTCGGTCAGCTGCACGGAGGTGAGGTCGTAGTCGCGCGCGATGTTGTTGTTCGGGAACATGATGCTCTCAAGCAGTTCGCGCTCGGCGCGGATGTTGCCGATGCGGCTCAGGTTGGGCCCGATCTCGTTGCCCTTGTCGCCGATGCGGTGGCAGGCGATGCAGGCGCCCTTGCCCGACTCGTAGACCGCACGTCCGGCGACCGGGTCGCCCTTGGACGCGTCCAAGGCCAGGCCGGCCATGCGGTCCTTCTTCGCATCGTTGGCCGCCAGGGCCGCCAAGTAGGTGGGCTCCAGGACTCGGAAGACGTCGCGCTTGAACGGGGCGAAGGCCTTGCGGACGAGGTCCTGGCGGAAGGTGCCGATGAGGGGCGACTTGGCGAAGGCGGCCGCGATGCGGCGCGCCCTGTCGGTATTCAGGTGACGGTACACCTGAGGCAAGGCCAGCGCGTCCAGCAGCTCGTTCTGCTCAAGGGGTCCGGCGGTCGGCAGCACCTCGAGGTAGGCGTCGAGCTGCGCGTCGGTCAGCTTCGCGTGCGCGAGACGCCGCGCGGCGTCCATGCGCAGGCCGGGATTCGCCGGATCGACCAGCAGCTGCACGAGCAAGCGGAAGGCGGGCTCACTCAGCCCCTCCCCTCCCTTGGACAGCGCGAGCAAGGCCTTGAGCCGGATCGCGGCGGGCTTCGATTCATCGGCGGAGACGCGCTCCAACGCGGCGTCGAAACGGGAATCACGCACCCTGGCGACGGCGTCCAGCAGCAGGGAGCTGACGCCCTTCTCCAGAAGGGACTGCAGCGGAGCGGCCCAGGCCTTGTCGACGGCGCCGGTCTGGGCGGCGATGGCCCTCAGGCCGGCCTGCCGTACGGCGGGACGGGCATGGCCGAGCATGGCGGTCACATGCTTGGCCACGGCAGGCTTTGAAGCCAGGGCCTCGCCGAACTTCTCCATGGCCGCGACTTGGGCGGCGGTCGGGGAGGCGGAGGCGATCCACGATCCAAGCACGGGCGCGACGAGTGCCGCGGGGTCGGGTGAGCGCAACACGGCCAGCTGCGCCTGCCGGGCGAGCGCCGCGTCGGCGGAGTCCGACTTGGACACGGCGAACTTCAGCACGTCAGCATGGTCGGGCTGTCCGGCCCGGCTCTGCGAAAGCGCGCGGATGAGACGTCCCTGCCGGAGGGCGCCTTCGGCGCCGGCGAGCGTGGAGGCGTCGAAATCGCCGACGGTCATGACGGCGTGCAGGATGGCGTGCTCAAGGACGGGGTCGGCGTCACGGCCGAGGAGGGCGAGCAGGGACTTGCTGACTTCGGGAGAACGGAGGCCTCGGAAGGCGACCGCCTCCAACGCGCGACGCGCCTCGGCCGGATCGGCGGAAGCCAGGGCGGCCACGACCTCGGCGTCGGACTTGACGGGCGCGGGCTTGAAGGGCTTGCGCGCGGCCGCCACGGCGGCGTGCGCGGCGCGTCCCTCGGCGGTGCGGCGGATGCGGTAGATGGCGCCGGGCACGTTGTCGCCCTCAAGCAGGCTGGATGGGCAGTGGGAATACCAGGTGCCCGTGTCGACCACGAGCAGCGAGCCGTCGACGGACTCGATCACGTCGGAGAGGTGCGCGCCCTTGCGGTCGACGGTGAAGAACTCGTGCTCGTCGGCACGGTAGCCGGCGCCCTCGGGACGCAGTTCGTAACGCATCACCTTCGAGGAGTTGTAAAGGGAGACCATGTACTGGAGGCGGCCGGAGGCGTCGCTCCAGGGACGGCCGGCGGGCGCAAGGGCGTCGGCGGCGCGCCAGAAGACCGAGCCGCTGGGCACGACGTGTCCGAGCTCACGCAGGATGGGCATGCGCTCGTGAGTGCGCGGCAGATTGGCTATGATGCGGAGGAAGCCAGGGCTTTCCTAGACGCCGCCGAGCTGCCACTGCATGATGGTGTCGACGCGGGGAAAGCCGAAGTAGAGGTTGGTGGTGCCGACCAGCTCGCCGGTCGGGGTGAAATCGAGGCCGGTCGGATTGTCGGCGCAGCCGAGGGAATGCCAGCGGATGTCGGTGCCGTCGGTCTTCAT
>CAZRPB010000149.1:0-2899 GCA_964601955.1 uncultured Klebsiella sp.
TGGTCGGTCTGCTTGCACTGCCGCGTGATGTCCTTGGGCAGGTTGTTGTGCTGGTCCCAGCCGCGATGGAGGATCTGCACCACGCGCACGCCGCGTTCGATCATCCGTCGGGCGAGGATGGCGCTGTGCGAGAACGAGCCGGCCTCCTTCACCTCGGGGCCGTACAGGTCGAGGGTGGCCTGCGTCTCCTTGGAGAGGTCGGTGAGCTCGGGCACGCTGGCCTGCATGCGGAACGCCATCTCATACTGGGCGGTCCGCGTGACGGTCTCCGGATCGCCGAACTCGCGGTGGACCGCGGCGTTGAGCTTCGCGAGCGCGTCCAGGGTGGTCCGTCGGTCGGAGGGCTCGACCCCGGGAGGGTTCTGGACGTAGAGCACGGGGTCTCCGGCGGCGCGCAGGGCCACGCCGGTGTGCTTCGTGGGCAGGAAGCCGCTGCTCCACATGCGCGTGAAGAGGGCCTGCCCGCCTGCGCTCTTCGGGGTGAGCACGACGAAGGAGGGGAGGTCGTCGCTCTCGCTGCCGAGTCCGTAGCTGAGCCAGGAGCCGATGCTCGGCTTGCCGGGGATCTCACTGCCGGTCATGACGAACGTGCAGGCGGGGTCGTGGTTGATGGCGGTGGTGCTGACCGACTTCATCACGGCCAGCATGTCGACGACTTTGGCGGTGTGCGGGAGCAGTTCGCTGATCCAACGGCCTGACTTCCCGTGCTGGGCGAACTTGAACATGCTCGGCGCGACGGGGAACCGGGCCTGCCCGGAGGTCATCGTGGTGATGCGCTGCCCGTTGCGGATGCTTTCGGGCAGATCCTTGTCGAAATGGGCCTGCAGCTGGGGCTTGTAGTCCCACAGGTCGAGCTGCGAGGGCGCGCCGTTCATGTGGAGGTAGATGATGCGCTTGGCCTTGGGTGCGAAGTGCGGGAAGCCGGGCAGGGGACGGTGGACGGTGTTCGCGGCGCGGGCCTCCCGCGTCAGCAGGCCGGCGAGCGCCACCCCGCCGACGCCGAGTCCGGCGGAACTGAGGAAGCGGCGGCGGTTGAGCAGCCGTACGCGGTCAAGGGCGGGATCGATCATCGGTTGAGGGTCTCGTCGAGGTTGAGGAGGAGTCCGGCCGTCAGGGTCCACGCGGCCAGTTCGGAGGCGGGCAGGGCGGGGTCGGGCTTGGAGTCGCCGAAGGTCACGAGCTTCTTGGCGTCGTCGGGCTTGGCGGTGTAACGGGCTCGGTGGGCGGTCAGGGCTTCGAGGGTCACGGAGGTCTCATCGGCCCGCGGGCGCCGGCCGACGGCGGTGCGCCACGCGAAGGCGGCGCGGGAGGCGTCATCCGTTCCGCCCTCCTTGAGGATGCGCTGCGCGAAGGCGCGCGCGGCCTCGACGTGCTGCACGTCATTCATGAGCGCTAGCGCCTGCAGCGGGGTGTTGCTCCGTTCGCGGCGCACGCAGCTCGCCTCGCGCGCGGGCGCGTCGAAGGCGGTCATGGAAGGCGGCGGGGCGGTGCGTTTCCAGAAAGTGTAGAGTGAACGGCGGTAGAGCGCCTCCCCGTTGTCGCGCACGTAACGCGCGGTGTTGCTGCCGGTGAAGCCCACGGGCTCCCAGACGTTGTCGGGCTGGTAGGGCTTAACGCCCTTGCCGCCGACGCGCGGGCTGAGCAGGCCGGAGACGAAGAGGGCCTGGTCGCGGATGACCTCGGCGTCGAGGCGCGCGCGAGGTCCGCGGGCGAGGAGCCGGTTCTCGGGGTCCTTGGAGAGCATCTCCGGCGTGGTGGCGGCCGACTGCCGGTAGGCGGCGCTGGTCACGAAGGAGCGGATGAGGCGCTTGACGTCCCAGCCCGTCTCACGGAATTCGACCGCAAGCCAGTCCAGGAGCTCGGGATGGCTGGGCGGATCGCCCTGCGAGCCGAAGTCGCCGCTGGTCTTGACGAGGCCGGTGCCGAAGAACTGCTGCCAGAGGCGGTTGACCGTCACGCGGGCGGTGAGCGGGTTGGCGGGGGAGAGGAACCACTCCGCGAGGTCGCGTCGGTCGTAGGCCTCCTTCTTCGGCAAGGGGTGGAAGGCCGCGGGGACGCCGCGTGTCACAGGCTCTCCCGGCTTGTCATATTGGCCGCGGGTCATGACGTGCGCCTGCCGCTGCTGCGGCAGGTCGGCCATCACCAGCGTGGCGGGTATCTGGTCGGTCAGGGCCTTCTTGCGCGATTCTTCGGCCAGCTTCTCGGCGCGGAGTCCGTCGAGGGTCTCGCGTCCTCCCTGGAACTCGTTCTCCAGCCACCAGTCGAGCAGGCGCTTGCGTTCGGGCTCGGTCCACTGCGCGGCCTTCTTGCCCCGCACGAGGTTCTGCAGGTCGGTCGGCAGTTCGGCCACGCGGGAGCCCTGCTTCTTCTCCGACCACACCTTGAAGGACCATTGGATGTCCTTGGCCTCGTCGATGCGGTGGGTGACGGCGAGGCGGTCCCAGTGCACGGTGCCGTCGAACTGGGTGAAGGCGAAGCCGTCGACCTTCATGCCAGGCTTGAGTCCCAGCTTGGCGACGTCGACCTTTAGCTGGGTCCATTTCCCGGTCTCGGGCAGCTTGCCCATGTTGACCTTCTCAGGCGTGCGGACGCGGCCGAAGGGGATGGCGCCTTCCTCACCCCAGACGGCGCGGTGGTTCCAGCCGCCGACGTGGAACTGGAGCATGATGGCCTTGGGGGTGTCGACGGGGTCGAGGTTCACCCAGACGGAGATGACGCCGTTGGGCGGGATGGCGAAGGAGGCCCCGTTCTCGAAGTAATCCTGGGCCACGCCCTTGGCCGTGCGCTTCAGCGCGCGCTTGCCGCTGTGCACCGGACCTTGGCCTGCCTCGACGAAGGTAAGCTTGTCCCCGGAACTCTTCACTTGGGCCTTCTCCGGGAAGGCGTCGTCGAACCAGAC
>CAZRPB010000150.1:0-2889 GCA_964601955.1 uncultured Klebsiella sp.
GGCCTTGGCCGGGGCCGACGGGGTCTCCCCTTCGGCCTCCTTGGCGGCCTCGGAACGCATCTCGGACTTGGCCTTCCATTTGCGCTCGAAGCCCGTGCTGGCGAGCCGCACCGCGTCCCGTCCCAGCCTGGCGTTGAGGGCGTCCACCGCCTTCATCAGGCGTTCACGTCCGGGGTCGGCTCCGGGGGTCAGCCCGGGCAGGGTCAGCTGCGCGGAAGCGGAAGGCAGCAGGCCGAGCAGCAGCACGCCCGCCTTCTTGTATTGCACGCCGTCACGTCGGCTCCGGGCCAGCGCACGGGAAGCCGCGGCACAGACGGCACGGGCGTCATCGGTCGGGGGCTCCAGAGGTTCGGATTCATCGACGCGGTGCTGGGGTGCCTCGGGACGGTGCTTGTCCGTGCGCAGCAGGACGACGACGGCGGAGGCCATGAGGCCCTCCTGCCGGAGCTTCTCGGCCGCCCGCGCGGCATGCGCGGCGACGGCCTCCTCAAGTTCGGAGGGATCGGAGACCGGCCGACCGAAGGAGCGGGTCACCATCACGCTCTTGCGCTGGGACGCCTCCTCCACGATCTCGTGGCAGGCGACGCCCCGGAGCTCCAAGGCGAGTCGCTCGCCCACCACGCCGGCGAAACGCCGCACGAGGGAGGCGTCGGCCGTCGCGAGGTCGGCGGCCGTGAGGATGCCGTGCGCACGCATGCGTGCGGCAAGGCCCGGCCCCACGCCCCAGACGGAACCCACCGGGAGGCCGCGGAGGAATGCCTCGCGGCCTGCGGCGTCGGACGGAACCACGATGACGCCACCGCTGGCCTTGTCGGACTTCGCACGCTCGTTCGCCAGCTTGCACAGCACTTTGGTCGCGCCCATGCCCATCGAGACAGGGATGCCCGTGCGACGCAGGACATCCTCCCGGATGCGGATGCCGAGCGCCCGCGCGTCGGCGTCGGGCATGTCCGGAAAGCCGAGGAAGGCCTCGTCGATGGAGTAGGCCTCGATGTCGCGGGCATGTTCGGTGAGGACCGACATCACGCGTTCCGAGAACTCGCCGTAGACCCGGAAGTCGGAGGAGAACACCCGGATGCCGTGGGCCTCGCAGAGACGTCTTACTTGGAAGTAAGGCGCGCCCATCGGGATGCCGAGGGCCTTCGACTCCGCGGATCGCGCGACGACGCAGCCGTCGTTGTTCGAAAGCACCACGATCGGGACGCCGACCAGCGAAGGGTCCAGCGCACGCTCGCAGGAGGCGTAGAAGTTGTTGCAGTCGGCGAGAGCGCGGAGCATCGCGACCTCCTCAGATGGCGGCGCCGGGAGCGCCTCTGTTCGTGCGTGTGAACACCCGTTCACCATCCAGACGTCCCGCGCCCGGATGTCAAACGACGGATGCGGCCGATGACGGCCTCACTTGGCCCGGTCGAGCTCGGGCTGGGTCCACGGCTTGGGGCGGGAGGCGGCACGGATGCGTGCCACGTCGTCCGCCGAGACCGCGGGCAGGCCCTTCCCTCCCCAGGTTCCACGGACATAATTGAGCACTTCGGCGGTCTGCTGGTCGTCCAGTCCCATCGGAGGCATGGGCACGACACCGTAGGTCTTTCCGGCGACCTTGGTCGGACCTTCGAGGCCGTGGAGGACAATCCTGATCAGGCGGTCCTTGTCACCCCTGACCCATTCGCTGCCGGCCAAGGGAGGATAGACGCCCTCCAGCCCCTGCCCGGCCGCCTGATGGCAGTTGAGGCAGAGCGCTTCGTAGATTTCCTGACCGACCGGAACGGCGGGAGGTCCGCTGCCGGCGATCTTCTTCAGAAAGAGCGCCTGAGCGGGCGGAAGCTGGTCTGCGAGGCCGCCGGCCGAAGGCAGGAGATGCCGCACGGTCTGACTAAGGCCATAATCCAAGAACTTGTCCCTCGGATGATCCGCCGCCCCCAGGGCTGAGCGCAGAGAGTCGCGGCCGCCGACATGACTGAGCGCCACCACGGCCTCGAGACGCACCCGCGGGTGCGGATCGACGGCCGCCTTGTTCAGGCGCGCCTGGGCGTCGGGAAGTGCGGATGACCATTCGCCTGCGACGCGGGCCGCGTAGGCACGGATCCGGAAGTCAGCCGATGAACCCAGCCGGTTGAGCAAGGCCGGGCGGACCAAACCATGCGACTGCATGACGCCGAGGGCCTCCATCCATTGCCGCTCGGGCAAGTCCTGAGCGATGAACGCGTCGGCGGCCGCTGCGACCTTCTCGGTCGGACGATGGAAGAGCAGACGACGGGCCTGATAGCGGGTCCAGCGCTCAGGGGAGCGGAGCTGCGCGAACAGCTCAGGCTCCGTCATGGACAAGAGGTCAGGCTGCCTCACCGGAGGCAGCCCCTTGGCGGTGATGCGCCAGATGCGGCCGTGCGAACGGTCGCGACGCGGATCGGCATAACTGGCCTGATAGTGGCCGATGACCGCATTGAACCAGTCGCACGCGTAGAGCGCTCCGTCCGGTCCGACCGAGACGTCGACCGGCCGGAAGGCCTTGCTGGTCGAGACGATGGGGCTGACGATCCGCTCGGTCCTGAAACCGGCGCCGTCATCGACGAACCGATGCAGGTCCAATGTGTTGCCGTAGTAGCCTCCGATGAGGGCGGCGCCCTGGAGTTCCGGCGGCATGGCCGCCGTGCCGACGATATCGACGGAATTGGACTTCAGCGGAGAATCGAAGAGCGAATGCGTGCCCGCATATTCTTCCGGCGACTGCGTCGCGCCCAGTCCGGGCAGGCTGTAATAGCCGGCCACGCGGTCGCCTGACTTATGGAAGGGCTGGAAGAAGTCGTCGAACGCCACGCCCCAGCAGTTGTGACCGGCCTTGCCGTATTGGAAGAAGGGCTGGAGCCGCTGGCGCTTGTAGTCGTAGCGCATGAG
>CAZRPB010000151.1:0-2878 GCA_964601955.1 uncultured Klebsiella sp.
GAGCATGCTTTTTTCGGGGTCGCCCGGCGCGATGACCCGTTCGCCGTCACGGTCGCGCTTGGCGTCCTGCTCGTCATCGAGCCGCAGTTCGCCCTTGCGGCCCTTGTCGTCGGGTCCGTGACAGGCGATGCAGTTCTCCGATAGGATCGGACGAATCTCCCGGCTGAAGGAAATCTTGCGGTCCGCGGCTTCGAGGGAGACGACGGAAAAGAGCAGAAGGAGGGGCACCCTCATGGGGAAAATCAAACCCGCGGCACGGACGACTGCAACCCCGGGACGCTTTCTTTTTCTAGGGTAATAGCCTCCCTATTCAGCGGCCTTGTGATTTCAGGAATTGCTCCGTGAGCCGGGTCAGTTCGGCCGGGTCGGCCCCGGGCCGCAGGCGCCGCAGGAGGGTCTCAAGTGCGCGGTGTCCCTGCTGGTCCGTCGGTTCGACCGCAGTCCCTTCGCCGTAGTCGTTCCAGGTGGCGATCTGCACGATCGGCGCCCCGCTGGTCATCGCGAGCTCGAGCGATTCCGCGAAGGTCGCACCGTTCCGTGAGTCGATGCGGCCGTAGCTGGGCCGCGCGCCGGCTTCGGCGTAATAGTCCTTGTAACCTGGAAATGCCACGGCGATGCGCCGGGCGTCCTTCGGGCCTTGCTGCCATGCGGCCAGTTCGGCCTTCCATGCCTCCGGGGCGACCGTGCGGCCGTCGTACACCGGTATCCAGACGAAGCGTCCGTCGACGCCCTGCGTTGCGCTGAGGTGCGGCAGGGCGTAAGTCAGGGGTTCGGAGGTCATGCGCTTGCGGATCGCGAGCCATTCCTTCTCCTGCAGGTGCTGGGGTCCGAAGATGAGCAGCACCGGCTTCCCTTCCAGTCGGACATAGGCCTCGTCCCGCAGCCAGTTGGCGTCCAGCCAGGCGAAAGCCTCGGCGACCTTGGCCGTGGCCTGCTCGCGTGTCAGGCCTGACTCGCTCATGAAGCGTGCACCGATGTTGTCCTCCATGCAGACCGCGAACTTGAGTCCGGCCTTCTTGACTTCAGCGACGAGCGCCAGCGAGGCCCGGTGGATGGATTCGTAATCCTTGAAGCCTCCGGTGCCGTACCAGTCGATGATCACTCCGTCGACCCCCGCGGCCTTCATCAGCGCCACCTGGTAGGCCACGACGGCGGGATCCGAGGAGTCGTAAGGTCCGATGAGCGGACGCTGGTGGGCGGCGACCTCGCCCTTGGACGGATCCTTGCGGTCCATCGTCCAGTGCCAGCCCCAGGCCCCGGAGCGGTCCTTGGACTCAAACCAAGGCATCACGTGGGCCAGCACCAGCGGACGGGAAGCCTCGGGGCTTCCGCCGCAGGACGACAGCAGTCCGGCGAGGCCGAGCAGGAGCAGGGCGGTCATCCGCATGACGGCAGTAGACCCGGCGCCCGCTGCGGGCACAACCCAAACGGAGGCCCCGGAGACGATGGACGTCCCCGGGGCCTTTTAAGTGGTCGGGCTGGAGAGATTTGAACTCTCAGCCTCTGCTACCCGAAAGCAGCGCTCTACCAGATTGAGCCACAGCCCGACAAAGGAACGTTCATTGAGCAGGCGGGGAGGCGGAGTTCAACCCAAATCCCCTGCCGTGCCGTTTGCACAGGGGGCGGTTTCGGATAGGTTTGCGCGATGGGTTTCAAAATCCGGCGCTCTGCGGACAGGGGCTTTGCCGACCACGGCTGGCTCGTGGCCAGGCACAGCTTCAGTTTCGCGGACTACCATGACCCCGCCCACATGGGCTTCCGGTCCTTGCGGGTCATCAATCAGGACATCGTGGCGCCTGTGGCAGGCTTCCCGCCCCATGGACATCGGGACATGGAGATCTTCACGTACGTCCTCGAGGGGGTCATCGAGCATCGCGACAGCCTCGGCAACCACGCCCAGCTGCGGCCCGGACAGATCCAGGTGATGAGCGCCGGAAGCGGCGTGCGCCACAGCGAATACAATCCGTCCAAGACCGACCGCCTCCATCTCATCCAAGTATGGATCGAGCCGGACCGCCCCGGCCTGCGTCCACGCTACGCCGAATGGACGCCCACGGATGACCAGCTTTCCGCCGACAAGGTGCTGATCATTTCAAAGGACGGGCGGGAAGGTTCCGCCACCATCAGCCAGGATGCCGATGTCTACCGTGTGAAGACCTCGGCCGGAGGCGTGGTCACGCATGACCTCCGGGAGGGCAGGGGCCTGTGGTTCCAGCTCATCGCCGGGGAGGTCGAAGCCGGCGGGGTGAAGCTCGGCCCGGGCGACGCGGTCAGCTCGGAGTCAGCGGGCAGGCTGGAATTTTCCTCAACGGGGCCCGTCGAAGCCCTTCTCTTCGACCTTGCCTGACCAAGTATGGGCTTCCTGCCGGGGGCGGTCGGGATTAGTCTTACCGCGCTATGAAAAAACTGCCCTGCATCGTCGCCCTCCTTCTGGGGGTCGCCTTCATCATCTTCGGCGTCGCGCATTTCCTGCCGGCGGTGAAGTCCGTCCTGCCCGCCCCCACGCCGCCCAACGGCCCGGAAGCCGCTGAACTGACCAAGGCGTTCTTCACCGCCATGGGCGGATCAGGCTACATGAACGTCATCAAGGCCCTTGAGATCGTCGCGGGCATCCTGCTCATCATCAAGTGCACCCGGGGTTGGGGCGTCGTGCTCTCCGGTGCCCTCCTCTTCAACATCTTCTTCGTCAACGTCCTGATGAAGAACGTCTGGGACCCGCTCGTCATCGTCCTCGTGCTGGCCGGCCTCTACCTCGCCTTCGTGGGTCGAAAGGGCTTCTGCTGCCTGGCCTGCTGCGGTTCGGGCGAGTGCCTCGGTACCTGTGGCTGCTGCCAGAAGGACGGATCCTGCGGTTCCGGAGACAAGAAGACCGGCTGCT
>CAZRPB010000152.1:0-2867 GCA_964601955.1 uncultured Klebsiella sp.
ACGCCACGGTCTTCCAGGCCGAGAAGCAGCTCAAGGACAACGGGGACAAGTTCCCCGGTGACACCAAGGGCCGCACGGAGGAGGCGCTCAAGTCAGCCCAGGAGCTGCTCAAGAAGACCGAAGAGGTCTCTCCGGAGGACTATTCCAAGGCCGCCGAGGCGCTGCTCAAGCCGCTCTCCGAGGCCGCCCAGGCCATCTACGCCGCCTCCGCCAAGGAAGCCGAAGGCGCCGCCGGACCCGCCGCCGAGGGCAAGCAGAAGTCCAAGGACGGCAAGGTCGTCGACGGCGACTTCGAAGTGGTCGACGACGAGAAGAAGTGAGCGCGGCAAGGCTGCTCAGGGCTGGAGACAGGGCCGGGGTCGCGAGACTCCGGCCCTGATTTTCAGGCCTTGCCCGTCGCGACGTCGGTGATGTCGTCCGCCGCCGAACTGTCCTCGCTGATCACGGTGAAATCCGTGCCGGACACCAGGTCGCCGGACATGCCCTCCATCAGGCGCACCGCGATGCGCAGGCCGGGCATGCGTTTGGCGAGTCCGTGCAGGAGGGGTCCGGCGTCGGCGATGGCGCAGCACACCAGCAGCGATCCCGCCTGCGAAAGGCCCGCCTCATTGAGCACTTCGAGCGAACCCCCGTCGCCGCAGAGCGCCCGTATGCCGGCCTTCTGGAGCTCCTTCACGAGCACGATGTCGCTGTCGACCACGGTGACGGGCACGCCCTTTTCCTGGAGCTCGGCGTGCACGCGACGGCCGACGTCGCCATAGCCGACGACGATGGCGTGGCCGGGGGCGGGCGCCTGCGTCTCGGAGAGCCGCGTGGCCGCGCGCCGGATCCGCTGCCGAAGGCGACGGTAGACGCTCGGGGTGAGCGCGATCGAGGCCATGGCGGCCGCCACGAGGCCGTTCCAGACGGGGTCGCCGATGAGTCCGAGCGCCCGGGCGGAGGCCCCGAGGACGAAGGTGAACTCGCCGATCTGTCCCAGCGCTGAACCGACTTGCAGGCCGGTGCCCTTGGGTTCGCCCGCCAGCCTTGAAAGGAGCGCGGCTACGGCCGGCTTGCCCGCGGCGACGACGATGAAGATAACGACGGCCGGCAAGGGTTCCCTGATGAGCAGCGCGGGGTCGAACAGCAGGCCGACCGAGACGAAGAAGAGCACCGAGAAGGCGTCGCGCATCGGCAGGGCCTCCGCGGCGGCCCGGGCGGAGAAGTTGGACCGTGCGACGACGAGCCCGGCCAGAAAGGCCCCCAGCGCGACGGAGACGCCGAAGAACTTCGAGGCGAGCAGGGCCATCCCCGGAGCGATGGCGAGCGTCGCCAGCATGAAGAGCTCACGCGAGCGCGTCGCGTTCACGCGGGCGAGGATCCAGGGGATGACCTTGCCGCCCAGGACGATCGCCAGCGCGGCGCAGAGCGCGACTTTGCCCGCCGCCGTCAGGAGCGGGAGTCCTAGCGCCGCCAGGTCCCGCGTACCGTGCTCGGCGAGGACGGGCAGGGCGACGATGAGCAGGACGGTGAAGAGGTCCTCGGCCACGACCCATCCGACCGCGATGTGTCCGGCTCGGGTCGAGAGGTCGCGGTTGTCCGAGAGGACCCGCATGAGCACCACGGTGCTCGCCACGGAGGCGGCCAGGCCGGCCACGAGCGCCTGGCTCTCCTCGATGCCCGCCGCGCTCAGGGCGACGGCGGTCATGAGGGTGGTGCAGCAGCTGGTGAGCAGGGCGCCGGGCACGGCGACCTTCCAGACGGCGGCCAGCTCCTGCAGGTGGAACTTCAGGCCGACGCCGAACATCAGCAGGATGATGCCGATCTCGGCGAACTGCTCGGCGACGCGGCCGTCCGCCTCGAAGCCCGGGGTGTGCGGCCCGACCGCCACGCCCGCGAGCAGGTAGCCGACGATGGGGGAGAGGCCGATGCGGTGGGCGAGGTAGCCGAGCAACAGGGCGGCGGCCATGCCGCCCGCGAACGTGATGACGATCTCGTTCCCCATGACTGCTGCGTATCTCCTTTCCGGCCGCCGTCAACCGCACCGGTTCGCCGTCGGCGCTTGCCCCGGCACGGGAGGGCGCTACCTCTGTCTGCGTGAACACTTCGGAGCAGCTCTTCCAGCGCGCCCTCGCGATGATTCCGGGCGGGGTCAACTCCCCGGTCCGCGCCTTCCGTTCGGTCGGCGGCACGCCCTTCTTCACGAAGTCGGCCGACCGCGCGCGTCTCACGACGGCCGACGGCCGTGAGCTCGTCGACTTCGTGCTCACCTGGGGTCCCGCGATCCACGGCCACAATGACCCCGACATCCGCGCAGCGATCCGTGAGGCCCTCGACCGGGGCACGAGCTTCGGCACGCCCAATCCGCTCGAGGTCGAGATGGCCGAGCTCATCCTTTCCTGCGTGCCCGCGGTCAAGAAGGTACGCATGACCAACAGCGGCACGGAGGCGACCATGTCCGCCATCCGGCTCGCCCGCGGCCACACGGGACGTCACAAGATCATCAAGTTCTCAGGCTGCTACCACGGGCACGTCGATTCGCTGCTGGTCAAGGCCGGTTCGGGCGCCCTCACGCAGGGGAACCCCGACTCGGCCGGGGTCACGCCCGGGACGGCCGCTGACACGCTGGTCGCGGAATATAACAATCTCCCGGCGCTCGAGGCGCTCTTCGAGGCCAACGCGGGCCAGATCGCCGGCCTGATCGTCGAGCCCTTCCCGGCCAACGTGGGCCTGATCCTGCCGGATGACGGTTTCCTCGCGGGGCTCCGCACGCTCTGCACGAAGCACGGGGCCGTGCTCATCTTTGACGAGGTCATGACGGGCTTCCGGCTCTCGCTCGCGGGCACGCAGGGTCTGCATGACGTGGTCCCCGACCTGGTCTGCATGGG
>CAZRPB010000153.1:0-1161 GCA_964601955.1 uncultured Klebsiella sp.
TTCAGCATGCGCAGGCTGCGCATGATCTCCATTTCCGGCTCCTGGCTGCCATATTTGGCCACAAGGGCCATGGCCTTGGCGGCGAGCTTCGGCGACTGCAGGTGTGAGAGGGTCTCGGTCAGCAGCCAGTTCACCTCGAAGGATGCGTCAGGGTAGGCGGCGTCATACTGCGCGACGACTTTGCTTGCGAGGGCGGCTTCAGGGTCGCCGCCGCGATGCAGGGCGATCTGTGCGACGCGGGCGTGCAGGAGCTTCTGTTCGCGGGTCAGCCCGGCGAAGTCGGTCGCCAGGAGGGCGTTCAGCACCCGGTCGCGCAGGGCGGCCTGGGCGGGGGTCGGGTCGGCCTTGGTCGGCGGGACGCCGGTGCGGGGGTCGGGCTTGGCGGCCTTCTCGGTGTGGTAGGGGCAGGGGATGCCTTGGCGGCTCAGAGCGAGCAGCGCCTCGAGGCGGGCGGTCACGTCCTTCTCGGCGAAGGCGCGCTCGGCCCAGCCGGCGTGAGGCTGATGTTCCAGCACGACGCGGGCGGCGTTGCGCAGCCAGCGGTCGGAGGAGGAAAGGTGGGACCAGGCGGCGTCGACGGCCTTGGGATCCTGCCTTCCGTGGAACTGCTCGAGGGCGTGACGGGTCGCGACTGCAGGCAGCACGGGCTTGGGAGGCGTGATGCGCTCAGTGCTCTCGGCGCCGGCGTAGGTCACGCGGTAGAGACCCGACTGGACGCGACGTCCGCCGATGGCGAAGTACATCGCGCCGTCGCCGGGATGGATCATGACGTCGGTCACGGGCAGCGGCGCGCCGGTCACGAACTCCTCCTTGGTGCCGACGTAGGTGGCGCCTTCAGGCCGCAGGTGCACGGCGTAGATCTTTCCCCAGCTCCAGTCCAGGATGTACAGGGCGTCCTGATACCTGGAAGGGAACTTGGCGCCGTAGCCGAAGGCGATGCCGGTGGGCGAACCCGGGCCGATGTTGACGGTGCCGGGCAGGTTGTCGGGATAGAATTCCGGATACTTGCCCGCTCCGTTTCGCCAGCCGTATTCGCCGCCGCTCACGACGTGGTTCACGCGCGTGGGGCGGTACCACGGGGTGTTGAAGTCGTACTCCATGTCCGCGTCGTACGTGAACAGCTCGCCCTCGCGGTTGACGGCGCCGCCGTAGATGTTGCGG
>CAZRPB010000153.1:1171-2785 GCA_964601955.1 uncultured Klebsiella sp.
CGCCCCAGAGCGGCGCGACGGGCGAGGTCGCCGCGGTCTCGGTCTTCACGGCGTTATTGCCGCAGATGAGGTAGAAGCCCTGGCCGTCAGGCGTGAGGAGGACCTTGTGCACGCCGTGGTCGCCGCCCGACTCGATCGCGCGCAGGAGCTCGACCTTCTCGGGCTGGTCGTCGCCGTCGGCGTCGCTGATGCGGTAGAGGCCGCTGGGGATCTTCTTCTCGTAGTCGTTGACGCCCACGTAGAGGGCGCCGAAGGCCCAGGTCATGCCGTTGACGGCCCGGATCTCGGCGGGCATCTTCTTGACGTCCGCGGGATTGAGGGGTTTGCCGGGCGCAGGGGCGTTGAATCGGTAAAGGGCGCCGTACTGGTCGCTGGCGTAGACGCGCCCCTTGTCGTCCGCGCAGAGGGCGACCCATGAGCCTTGGTCGACGCCGGGGACTGAGTAAAGAAGCTCCACCTTGAAGCCCGCGGGGGCCTTGATGAGGTTGACGGGGGTGGCGCGGTTCTGGCCGACCACCGGACCGACGGCGGCAGGACGCGCGGCCTTCTTGGCCGGCGCCTTCTTCGCAGGGGTCTTGGGCGCAGGTCCCTTCGGAGCCGCGGCTTTGGCCTTCGCTTTCGCGGCCGGGTTCTCGATGCGTTGGGCGTCGCTCGGGATGGGGCTCTTGTCGAGGGTGACCAAGGGTTCATCGGGCAGCTCCTTGAGCATCACGTCCTTGATCTGCACGACCATGGCCGGACCCTTGTGCACCTGGAAGGCGAGGAGTCCTTCGAGTTCGCGCTCCTTGGCGTCGTGGTCGGTGAGCTCGATGGTGACCTTGCCGTCGACTTTGTGGACGAGGCGGTTGCCCCGGGCGATCACGGTGTATTCGTGCCACTCGGTGAAGTCCACCTTCACGGGGTCGCGCTCAGCGGCCAGCCACTTGCCGCCCTTGTCATCGACGATCACGGTCTGCCCGTTCTGGACGAGGATGCCGCGGCCGCGCTCGTCATACACCATGCCGTTGTAAGGGGCGTTGGCGTGGATGTCGCACTGGTAGCCGGCGATGACCCACTTTCCGGCCTCGGGGAGCTCCTTGCTGCGGTATTGGATGCCGGAGTTGCTGGCGGAGCACTTGACCTTGGCGCGCAGCTCGAAGTTCTTCAGGACGCCGCCCCGCCAGATGATGAACTGGTTGAAGGCGAGGTGGTCGGGGCCGTTGGTCCGGCCGGTGATGGCGCCGTCCTCCACGCTCCAAAGCTCAGGGTTGCCGTCCCATCCGGCCAGGTCCTTGCCGTTGAAGAGGGGCTTGAATCCGTCCTGGGCCGGCACGGACGCGGCGAACAGGGAAAGGAGCAGGGAGGCGAGGGGGAATCGCATGGGTCGAAGGGGTCAGTCACGGATACGCTGCCCCCGTGCGAGTGCAACAGATTAGGCGGCCGCCCCTGCGCACCGCCCTCCATTTCCGCTCAATAATCAGCGTCCTTGGCTGACGTATTCCTCGCGGCTGACGTCCCCGCTCCTGTCCTTGTCGAACTTGATGAAGTTCTGGGCGGCCTGCTCGGGTTCGCGCTGGTTAAGCATGAACTCCTCGCGGTTGAGTCTCCCGTCCTTGTTGGCGTCGCGGCCATCGA
>CAZRPB010000154.1:0-2727 GCA_964601955.1 uncultured Klebsiella sp.
TCAAGCCCGCGCAGTTCGACGTCCTCCTCACCGAGAACATGTTCGGCGACATCCTCTCCGACGAGATGGCGGTGATCTGCGGCTCGCTGGGCATGATGGCCTCGGCCTCCCTCGGCGCGAACAAGAACCGGCATGGCTTCGGCTACGGCCTGTACGAGCCCTCGGGCGGCACCGCCCCCGACATCGCCGGCCAGGACAAGGCGAACCCCTGCGCGCAGATCCTCTCCGCCGCCCTCATGCTGCGTCACTCCTTCGGCCTCGAGGCCGAGGCCAAGGCCATCGAGCGCGCGGTGGAGAAGACCATCGCGGAGGGCATCCGCACCGCGGACATCGCCGGCGGCGGGAAGTCCGTGGGCACGAAGGCCATGGGCGCGGCGATCCTCGCCCGCCTCTGATGGACGAGGCGGCGCGAGCGCGGGCCGCGGAGCGCCGGCGCGAGGCCGTCTGCAGCCCGTTCATGCGCATCCCCCGCTTCCCGGTCGACCTCGCCCGGGAGCTGCTGGACGCGGGCTACCACCGCGTGGATCAGCTTGCGGGGCGTTCGCCCGACTCCCTGCTCGGAGAGGTCCGCAAGCGCTCCAAGTCGACGCCTCCAGCGCACTACCTGCCCGCGCTGCGCATGGCCGTGTATTTCGCCGAGACGCCCGAGCCCGACCCCAAGCGGCTGTTCCTCGACCAGTGGCAGTGACCGGGCCGGGCCGTTTGCTTTCCATGGCGGTCCGGCAACCTTGAGACCATGGCCGCCTCGGCAGTCGTTCCCGTCATGACGCTCGGCGACTGCGTGTTCCTGCCGCAGCAGCTGCTGCCGCTGCGCATCTTCGAGGCCCGTTACCGGCGCATGCTCAAGGAGGCGCTGGAAGGAAACCGGATGTTCGCGGTCTCGCAGCTCGACGCCGACCTCCTGTCCCCGGAGGACGACGAGCCTCCCTGCCCCTTCACCTGCGTGGGACGCATCGTCGGGCATGTCGAGCATCCCGACGGCACTTCACACCTCATGCTGGAAGGCCTGCGCCGCGCCAAGGTCCTGCGCAAGCAGCGTCGCACGCCCTACCCTCGGCTCGAAGTGGCCGCGGTCGCCGAGGAGGACGTGCCCGACTCGCCCGCCGTGATGCGCGAGGTGGCCCGCCTCCTCGCCTTCTCCGAGAAGATGACGTCGCTGATCGGCGCCGACGCGGAACCCCTCATGGCGCGTTTCCGCGGGCTGACCAACCGACCGGGCGCCCTGGCCGACGCCGTGGCGGGGCATCTCATCGCCGATTCCGCAGCGAGACGGACCGTGCTCGAGTGCCTCTCGCCCGAGCGCCGCATCCGCGTGGTCGCGGACGAACTGGCGCGCATCGACGCCTTGAACGAGATCGGACGTCAGGGCGGCGACGAGACGACGCGCGGCCTGAACTGAGCTCAGGGCACGAACTGCATCGAATGGACGTCCGCGTCCTTCAGCACGAACCGCAGGCGGACCGCCTGGCCGGCCAGGTCGGAAAGGTCGGCGCCCTTCTTCCAGCGGAAATCATGGGCGACGCGGTTGCCGGCGAAGTCCTGCGAATCGGCGAGCGCGCGGCCGGGGATGGGCCGTCCGTCGGCGTCCAGGATCTCGACGCGCACCGATCCGGCCGCCGAAGTCGCGAGATTGAGCCGCAGGTGACGGCCTGAGAAGCGGAGAGGATGCGTCGTGAACTCACCTCCGGAGACGGGGGCGTGCATCGAGGCGACGCCGTCGAGACGCCAGGAGTAGCGGCGCAGATGGGCGGAGGGCTGGGCGTAGTCCTGATTGGTGAAGAGCGACATCTCCTCCGGCCCGGTGCGGACGACGTTGAGCACCGGATAGCCCGTGCGCGAGACCCACTGGCCGAGTTCGGTCCCGGGCCGGATGAGGGCGTCGCCGAAATTGCGGTCGAACGTGCGTCCGTCGCGCGAGGTCATGAAGACGCAGTCCGAGGCGTCCTTGGCGGAGCGGTAGTAGGCCGGATCGACCTTGAGCGCCGCGGCCTCATCATCCGTGAGCGGACGTCGGCCCGGCACCCAGCGCGCGGCCGTGGCGATGAGCAGATGCGGGGCGCGGAAGTAAGGCTGCGTCTGCGAAGTGTAGTAGTGGTGCTCCTGTTCGGGGCGGAAGGCCATCGGCGTCGTCTCGCTCCAGGAGAGGAAGTCGGCGGAGTCGGCGCGGGAGACCGTGCGCAGGCCCGAAGGACGCCAGACCCCGCCCCCGACCGTGCCTGCGGTGAAGGTGCGGAAGAAGGCCACGTAGCGCCCTTCGTTCGCTGACCAGAACGTGACGTTCTGCGAATCGAAGGCGCCCTTGGTCAGGACCGGCTCGGCACGCAGCTTGCGCCAGCGCACGCCGTCTTCGGACGCGAAGGCGAAGAGCCCTGACGGCCCGCCCTTGTGGTTGGTCACGCCGCCGAGCGCCTTGAACCGCTCCGATGCGGGCACGCCCGGACGGACGTCCAGGAACGGACTGAAGTTATGGGTCACGCCACGCTCATCGAGGATGACATTGCTCCCGGCGGGCGCGCCGGAGAGCCCGGTCGCCGGCTTGCGCCACGTCCGTCCGTCCGAACTCTCCGCGTAGCAGGTGACCTCGCCGGTGCCGTCCGGACCGCCGTTCTTCTTGCCGCGGTAGTAGAGCCGGAGCGTGCCGCCGTCATCGATCACCGTGCAGTAGGCGCTGAAAGGACCCTCCCATGGCTGGTCGAACCTCATGACGACTCCTTCGTCGCGCGGCTG
>CAZRPB010000155.1:0-2695 GCA_964601955.1 uncultured Klebsiella sp.
AGTCCTTCTGCATCGGGATGTCCTCCGGCTCCCAATGGTTGTTCTTCATCGTGCGGTAGAGGTCGTAGGCCCACTGGTATTTCAGCGGCAGGATGTTGAAGAACATCGTGTCGCGGCCGTTGATCACGCGCTTGGCCGCGAAGGCCTGCTCGGCCTTGTCGCGGTCCAGGATGAAGGATTTGTTGCCGACCTTTATGACGGTCGTGTCACGGGGAGCGGGGGCGTTTTCCATTTAGGTAGTTTGCTTTAGTAATTGGGGAGAAAAGGTCCTTACAGAGGCCGGGGACCGGCCGCTAGGAAGGTGGTATGATTGAGAGTTAGGAACTAGATGTAGGGTCGGCAAACTCTTTTGGGCACTAAATGTAGGGTTGATTCGCAAGATGCTGTTGAGAAAACACTTGCAGAACATAATTATTCACAGGTCTATTTTTGACCATTTTTTAACACTCGATCTGTCAAATCCATCGGCCTGCCATCCAACAGCACGGAACCGCCCATGCAAACGGGTCTTGTTGGGATTGCTCACGCCATTCACGGCAGGGCCTGAGATTGCCGCGGCGCCGCGCCGTCCCCACGCTGAATCATGGACTCTCCCCTGCCCCGCGCCCGGCGCGCCCTGGAAGCCCTGGACGGCTGCTGGAGCCCCGCGGCCCTCTCCGAGCGGGGCTGGAGCGGCGGGCGCAAGGCCGCCTGGCGCGTGGCGGCGACCGTGTGGCACGGCCTTTGGGACAATCGTCTGCCGCAGCAGGCGGCGGCGCTGACCTATTACGCGCTGATGTCGGTCGGTCCGCTGCTCGCGCTGGCCCTCACCGTGTCCGGCTTCATCCTCACCCGCCCGGGCGCGGGCGCGGAGAATCCGGCCAAGCGGGCGATCGTGGCCGCGGTCTCGTACGTGGCGCCGCAGACGACGACGGCGGGCGGCAGGCAGGCGACGCTCGGCGAGATGAACCGCGAGCTCGACGTCCTGGTCGACCGGCTGCTGGCGAACGCCGCGAGCGGCGAGGCGGGCGTGGTCGGCCTGACGATGATCCTCGCCCTCGCGGTGCTCATGCTCAGCCGCGTCGAGGACGCGCTCAACGGCGTCTGGGGCGTGAGGAAGGGGCGCAGCTGGCGCGACCGTTTCGCGAACTACCTGCTCTTCCTCGTGCTGTTCTTCCTCGTGGGCGCGACGACGCTGATGATGCTCTCCGCCTCATCGATCGCCAAGGCCGCGGCCTCCGGCGGCGCCTGGCTCGACGCGCTGCTGCTGAAGCTGCCCGGCGGGGCCTGGCTCGCGGACTTCGTCGACGGCGGCGGGCCGACCGCGCTTTCGGTGCTGCTCCTCACCCTCGCCTTCGCCGCCTTCAACCGCATGATGCCCAACGCGTCCGTGCGCTGGTCATCCGCGGCCGTGGGCGGGCTTTGCGTCGCGCTGCTGGCGGTGGCCAACCAGCGCGCGGCGGCCTTCTACGTGGGCAAAGTGACCGAGCTGCGCAGCCTGTACGGGGAGCTCAGCATCGTGCTCGTGCTGATGTTCGGGATCTACCTGACCTGGCTGTTCATCCTGCTCGGCGGACAGACGGCCTACGCCTTCCAGAACCGGCGCGCGCTGGCGCGACACAAGGCCTGGGAGGGCTTCAGCCACCGGGCCCGCCGCACCCTGGCCTTCATCTGCGTGGCGGAGACCCTGCGGCGCTATGAACGGGGCGAACCCGGACCGGAGGCGGCCGACGTGGCCGGGGCCGCGCACGTGCCGGCGACGGTGGCGGAGAGCTGCCTGCAGCTCCTTCGCGAGGCCGGCCTGCTCTCGGCTGAAGCCGGCGGCGGCCACCGCCCGGCCAGGCCCCTCGAGCGGATGACCCTGGGCGAGCTCTGGACGGTCGTGGACGCGCACATGACGGGCGACCAGCCGGACCTCTCGTCGGATCCGGCCGCACGCGCCCTGGCGGAGGCCGAACAGGCCGTGCTGGGAGCCGGCCCGGCCACGCTCACCCTCGGCGAGATCGCCCGCCGCGGCTGAGCCGGGCCCGGTGGGAAAGAGAGGACCCCGGCCTCCTTGCGGAGACCGGGGTCCGTGAACCTGGCGACGACCTACTCTCGCACAGCAGCGTGGCTGCACTACCATCGGCGGCTGCATGCTTAACGATCGTGTTCGGGAAGGGAACGAGTGTTTCCATGCGCCCATGATCACCAGATTGGATCCTCGGGCAGCTCAGTGATGGGTGATCATGAGATGGCTTCGCCAGGGGCGAGCTGCCGTCATAGGGAAAGATAAACAGTTTGCGCACACTGAAACCACCAACCGTAACGCTATCGGCCTAGACGTCCTCTGAGACGGCTAAGAAGCCAATTGCAGATCAATCGGACATTAGTACCGCTAGGCTCAACGTATCGCTACGCTTACACCGGCGGCCTATCAACCAGGTGGTCTACCTGGGTTCTATAGGGAGATCTTATCTTGGGAAAGGCTTGGCGCTTAGATGCTTTCAGCGCTTATCCGTTCCATGCTTAGCTACCCGGCGGTGCCACTGACGTGACAACCGGAACACCAGAGGCATGTCATTTGCGGTCCTCTCGTACTAACAAATGAACCCCTCAAATCTCCTACGCCCACAGCGGATAGAGGACCGAACTGTCTCACGACGTTCTGAACCCAGCTCGCGTACCACTTTAATCGGCGAACAGCCGAACCCTTGGGACCTTCTCCAGCCCCAGG
>CAZRPB010000156.1:0-2692 GCA_964601955.1 uncultured Klebsiella sp.
TCATGGTGAAGACATCTTCACCAAGCCGAGGCGAAGCGCCAGTCCCCCACCTGTCATACCGTTGTCATACGTCTGCCGTTTAAGCGGGCACGTGGGCACGGTGACGCGTGGACAAGGGCGCACCCGGTGCCACTGCGCGCACCGGCCGCCCTTCGGCGGCCCTCTCCTATCATTCATCTCTTATCCACCATCTGAATCTCCCGCCCCTGCCCCTGTCCCTGCCCCTGTCAGCAATCCCCTCGCGGCTCCGCCGCGCCGGTAGGGCTGACCGCCATCCGGCCAACCGTTCAACCGCATCCCCTTCCGATTATGAATGACGGTCCGCCCCCTTCCTCCTAATAGAAGACCGCCCCGCCCACCCCATGCCCATCTACGGAACCGCGCTCCTCGCCGCCTGCCTTCTGGTCGGCATCTCCATCGGCAGGCTGATCGGCGCCGTGGTCGGGATCGATGCCGACATCGGAGGCGTCGGCGTGGCTATGCTGCTCCTCATCGGTTCCTCCGACTGGCTGCAGCGTCGGGGGCTCATGAGCCCGCCGTCCGAGAACGGCGTCCTCTTCTGGGGGCAGATCTACGTGCCCATCGTGGTCGCCATGGCCGCCAGCCAGAACGTCCGAGGTGCGCTGGGCGGAGGCGTGATGGCCTTCCTCGCCGGCGCCCTGACCGTGGCGGTCTGCTTCGCGCTCGTCAGATGGCTCGCCCGTGACGGCCGCAGCCGGGAGGTCTCCCGATGAGCGGCGTCCTGGAGAAAGTCCTGACCGACTACGGCCTGCTGACCGCCTTCGCGCTCATCGGTCTCACGATGGCCGTCTCCTACTGGGCCTCTGACAGGCTCACCCGTGGGCGGCTGCATGGCAGCGCCATCGCCATCCTCATCGGCTTGCTCCTGGCGGCCCTGGCCGGGGGCAAGAAAGGCCTGGCCGACATTCCAGCCCTGGCCGGTGTCGGACTCATGGGCGGGGCCATGTTGCGCGACCTCGCCATCGTGGCCACGGCCTTCGGCGTACGCATGGAGGAGTTTGCCAAGGGCGGCCTCATCGGCGCCGTCTCCCTCTTCACCGGACTGTTCACCTCGTTCCTCGTCGGCGGACTCGTCGCCTACGCCTTCGGCTACCGCGACGCCGTGAGCATCACCACCATCGGCGGCGGCGCGGCCACCTACATCGTCGGCCCGGTCACCGGCACAGCGATCGGCGCCAGCAGCGAGGTCATCGCCCTCAGCATCGCGGCCGGACTCGTGAAGGCCATCCTCGTCATGGTCTCCACGCCTTTCCTCGCCAAGGCCGTCGGACTGGACAACCCGCGGGCGGCGATGGTCTTCGGCGGCCTGATGGGGACCAACAGCGGTGTCATGGCCGGCCTGGCCGCCACCGACCCCAAGCTGGTGCCCTATGGCGCCATGACCGCGACGTTCTTCACCGGACTCGGCTGCCTGCTCGGTCCGTCCGTGGTCTTCATGGTCAACCGCCTGATCTTCTGAGACGATGCCCGACCTTCCCCTGATCGCCCAGGCCCGTGCGCATGATGCGTCGGTCGCCCTCCGCACCCCGGACCGCTCCACCACCTACCGGGAGCTGCTGGACCGTTCGGCTTCGCTCGCCACGGCGCTTCTCGCGGGAGCCGACGACCTTCGGGAGGCTCGGGTGGCCCTGCTAGCCCCGGCCGGCGACGGTTACGTCGCCGCCCAATGGGGCATCTGGCGTGCAGGCGGGGTCAAGGTCCCCATCTGCCTCACCGCCACCGAGCCCGAATGGGAATATGCCCTGACCGACAGCGGCGCCTCGGCCGTGATGGCCGACGCCGCCGGCGCCAGGAAGATCGCCCCGCTCTGCGCACGTCTCGGGATTCGCCTGCTGGACATCGACGCATCGGCCGGCCCGGCGGGACGCCTGCCTGACCTCACATCCGACCGTCGCGCGATGATCCTCTACACCAGCGGCACCACCAGCAGGCCCAAGGGCGTCGTCACCACCCACGCTCACATCACCGCCCAGATCGGCAGCCTCATCCAGGCCTGGGAATGGCGGGCCGAGGACCGCATCCCGCTCTTCCTGCCGATGCATCACGTGCATGGCATCATCAACGTCATGGGCTGCGCCCTCTGGGCCGGCGCGACCATCGAGCCCTTCGCCAAGTTCGATCAGCCGGCGATCCTCGAGCGCGTGAAGGCCGGCGCCTACAGCCTCTTCATGGCCGTGCCCACCATCTACGTGAAGCTGATCCAGGCCCTGGAGTCCGCCCCGCCCGAGGAACGCGCCGCGATCGTGTCCGGCTTCCAGCGCATGCGGCTGATGGTCTCCGGTTCGGCCGCCCTGCCTGCGAGCGTGCATGAGCAATGGACGTCCCTCACCGGGCAGAAGCTCCTCGAGCGCTACGGCATGACTGAGATCGGCATGGCGATCTCCAATCCTCTGCATGGAGAGCGTCGTCCCGGGGCCGTCGGCCAGGCCCTGCCTGGCGTCGAGGTCCGCCTCAAGGCAGAGAACGGCGCCGTCATCACCGCGGAGGGCACCCCCGGCGAGATCCAGGTGCGCGGCCCCAACGTCTTCCACGAATACTGGGGCAAGCCTGAGGCGACCGCGGAGTCCTTCGAGCCCGACGGCTGGTATCGCACCGGTGACATGGCCGTCCTCGAGACCGGCTACTACCGCATCATGGGACGGCTCTCCGTGGACATCATCAAGAGCGGCGG
>CAZRPB010000157.1:0-2668 GCA_964601955.1 uncultured Klebsiella sp.
AGAACTCGCGGTCCGGCGCGTCGAGGGCGATCATCGCGGGATGCGGCACGGTGCGTTTCCAGAAGGTGTAGAGTGAGCGGCGGTAGAGGTCTTCGCCTTTCGAGTTCTCCCAGGTGGTGCTGGGATACGGGGCATCGACGACGATGCCCTTGTAGAGTCCCTCGGGCTGGTAGGGCCTCACGCTGGGTCCTCCGACCTTGCGGGTGAGGAGGCCGGAGGCGGCGAGGGCCTGGTCGCGGATGGTCTCGGCGGGCAGACGGAAACGCGGGCCGCGAGCGAGCAGGCGGTTCTCCGGATCACGGGCCTGGAGCCCGGGGGTCACGCGGCTGTCCTGGCGGTAGGTGGCGGAAAGCACGATCGTCCGGAAGAGGCCCTTCACGTCCCATCCGCCGTCGATGAAGTCACGCGCGAGGAGGTCCAGCGCCTCGGGATGGCTGGGCCACTCGCCCTGCAGTCCGAAGTCCTCGACGGTCTTCACGATGCCGGTGCCGAAGAGCTGCGCCCAGAACCGGTTGACGACGACGCGGGCGGTCAAGGGATGGTCTTTGCGCAGGAACCAGCGGGCGAGGCCGAGGCGGTTCTTGGGCGACCCTTCGGGCCACTTCGCGAGCAGGTCCTCGGGCACGCCGGCGGTCACCGGATCCCCGTGCGCGTCGTAGGCGCCACGCACGAGCACGAAGGCCGGGCGGGGCTGCGGGGTCTCCGCCATGACCATGGTGGTCGGCAATGAACGCAGATGGGCGAGCAGCTCGGTCCGGGCCTTGTCCAGCGCGGCGTAGGCTTCGGGCTTCGCGTTGCGCCCGGCCAGTTCGTCCGTCCAGGCGCCGTTCGGATCTCGGACTTTCGCCTCGGCGAGACGCGCTGCGGCGACCTGTCCGGCGTTGAGGGCGGAAGGGTAGGAGCGCAGGCCGTCGATGACGCCCTTGAAGGGCGGGGAGACGCCGTCCGCGCCGATGTTCCAGTCGCGCGCGGCGGGCGTGCCGGTCAGTCCGTCGTGCCGGACGACGGTGCGCGCTTCGGCACCGTCGACGAAGATGCGCACGTCGGCGTGGTTCTCCTTGCCCTGCAGGATGATCGCGACGTGCCGGGCACGGCCCGCGACGATGGCGGCCCCCTGCGTGCGCACGATGGTGGCGTAGGCGGGGAACTTCAGGCTCGCGATCCACTCCAGCTCGCCGTCGACGAGCCGAAGCTCGCGCCCGTTGCCGTAACCCACGCCCGCCGGGGAGCCGGAGCGGTCGAGCGCGCTCATCAGGGCCACGTCACGCGCGTCCTGGCTGCCCGGCCGGATCCAGAGGGTGAGCGTCGTGCCCTTCTTGGTGTCGACGCCCACCTCCTTGGCGGCGATGCGCGGGGCGGCCACCTTGGGCGCCGGGGTGCGCAGCGCCTTGGCGGCCGGCGCGGCGGCAGTCGCGGCCGCCGGAGCGGCCACGGCCTTGAGCTCGCGTCCGCCCAGAGTCTTGAGGTCGGGAGCGCGGAGGTCAGGGGTCGGTGATTTCAGGTTCCGGACCGCGGACTCGGCATCGCGCAGCGCGGCCTCCAGCGCCCGCGTGCGTGCGGTCTGCTCCGCGGTGGGCGTGACGAGCAACGGCACGGCGTTGGCGACGCGACCGTCCTCGCCGTATTCGGTCACATTGTTGAAGAACGCGAAGAGGCGGTAATAATCCTTGGTCGAGAACGGGTCGTACTTGTGGTCGTGGCAGCGCGCGCACTCGGCGGTCAGGCCGAGCAGGGCCGTACTGGTCGTACGGACGCGGTCGGCGACGTATTCGACGCGATACTCCTCGTCGATGATGCCGCCTTCGGAGTTGATGACATGGTTGCGGTTGAAGGCGGTGGCCAGACGCTGTTCGACCGTGGCGCCGGGCAGGAGGTCGCCGGCGAGCTGCTCGGTCACGAACCGGTCGAAGGGCATGCCGGCGTTGAAGGCGTCGATGACCCAGTCGCGCCAGCGCCACATGGACCTTGCGGAGTCGTTGTTGAAGCCGTGGGTGTCGGCGTAGCGCGCCACGTCGAGCCAGTCCTGGGCGAGCCGTTCGCCGAAGTGGGGCGCTGCCAGGAGGCGTTCGACGGCTTCCTCGTAGGCGCGTTCGCCCTTGGACTTCACCGCGGCCTCGAACGCATCCGCTTCGGCCGGGGTCGGCGGAAGTCCGTTGAGGTCGAGGGAAACGCGTCTCAGCCATGCGGACGGGGCGGCCTCGGGCGAGGGTCGCAGACCCTCGCTTTCCAGCCGGGCCAGGATGAAGCGGTCGAAGCCGGTCTTCGCCCAGCGGGCGTCCTTGAGGGCGGGCGCCTCGGCCCGCTTCGGAGGCACGAAGGACCAGTGGCGTTCGTATTCGGCGCCCTCGGCGATCCAGCGTCGGATGACCTCGACCTGGGCCGGCGTGACCGAGCGGTGCGACTTCGGCGGCGGCATGACCTCGTCGGGGTCCTTGGAGAGCATCCGCTGGATGATGGCGCTGCGGGCGGGGTCGCCGGGGAAGATGGCGGCGGAGCCGTCGTTGATCGCGACGGCGGAGTCGCGCTCGTCCAGCCGGAGGTCCGCCTCGCGATGCTTGGGGTCCTGCCCGTGGCAGTGGAAGCAGTTCTCCGAGAGGATCGGGCGCACGTCCCGGTTGTAGGAGACTCTGCCTGCCTGAGCCGATGCGGCGAAGGCCAGTGAAAGCGC
>CAZRPB010000158.1:0-2616 GCA_964601955.1 uncultured Klebsiella sp.
GTTGGAACTGCCCGTCGCGCCGGAGAAATAGGCGACGTCATTCGAGGTGAATGCGCCGATCGCAGCGGTAGGCTGCAGTCCATCCGTCGTGGTGGCGGAACCCGCGTTGAACCAATTGGCCGTGGTGGTATCCCAGGTTCCGGTTCCTCCGAGACCAGCGACACCTCCTCCATTGACGTCCCAGAAGAGATTGGCGGCGCGGGCGGCGGGCGGGGCGACGGCCAGCAAGGCCGCTGCAGCCATCAGCGAGGCACGCGGAATGAGAGGACGAGGCTTCTGAATTTTCATTAGATGGGTAACGAGAGAGTCACCGGGTGGTGACGCTTGTTGGGGGGATGAGAGAATGCTTGGGGCATTCACCCCATAGGGCAACCCTTTTGGAGCTGAAAACCCGACATAAGTATTATTTTTCCATACCAATAGTTATTCACCATCAGTGAAAGTGACCGGGGCGAATTTAACTTTTATTTTACTTTTAAAGACTGATATCAGTCTTTAAATACTTTAATTGATTGTAATTAATCTTTAAACGGACCTTATGAAGTCCGCCAGCAACGCCATGCCCAGACCCACGACACCGATCAGGGTCTCGGTGATGGTCCAAGTCCGAAGGGTCTGGGCGACGGTCAGACCGAGGCACTCCTTGACCATCCAGAACCCGCTGTCGTTGAGGTGAGAGAGGAAGAGCGAGCCGCTGCCGATCGCGATCACCAGCAGTTCGGGGCTGGCTCCGGGCGTCGCGAAGAGCGCAGGAGCGAGGAAGCCCGAGGCGACGGTGATGGCCACGGTCGCGGATCCTGTGGCCACGCGGATGAACGCCGACACGAGCCAGCCGTAGACGAGCAGGGGCAGGCCGGCGTCGGAGGCCAGCGCGGCGAGCTCACGGTCGATGCCGGCCTCGCGCATCACGCGGGCGAAGCCCCCTCCCCCGCCGACGAGCACGAGGGTCATGCCGATGCCGGCGACGCTGGCTTCGGAGAACTTCAGGAGCTCGGCCGACGTGCGACCGCAACGCGAACCGAAGGCCCACATGGCGAAGAGCACGGAGAGCAGCAACGCCATCACGGGATGGCCGACGAAGAGCAGCGCCCTGCCCCATTCGGTCGACGCGGCGTCAGGCACGATGGCGTTCTTCACCAGGACTTCGACGACGGTGCCGCCAAGCAGCAGGATGACCGGCAGCAGTACGGTGAACAAGGTCAGGCCGAATCCGGGCAGCTTCTGCCCGACCCCCACGGAAGGGCTGTATTCAGGGGTCGGAACGTGCACGTAGCGCACGGCGGCCCGGGCGAAAAGCGGGCCGGCCACGGCGGCCACGGGGATGCCGAGCACCAAGGCCCAGAGGATGACGAGGCCCATGTCGGCCTTGAGCGCCTCGATCGCGACGACCGGACCGGGATGCGGCGGCATGAGGCCGTGCATCACGGACAGGAAGGAGAGCAACGGCAGGACGAGACGAAGGAAGGGCTGGCCGGTCTCCTTGGCCAGGGTGATGACGATCGGCAGGATGAGCAGCAGGCCGACGGCGAACCAGGTGGTCATGCCGACGCAGAGGGCCAGCAGGATGATGCAAAGGCCGATGCGCGAAGGCCCGAGCGTGCGGATGAAGGTGCGCGCGAGCACTCCCGCACCGCCGGACTCGGCGAGCAGCTTGCCGAACACCACGCCTAGCACGATGATCGCCCCGGTGCTGCCCAGGGTGGCCCCGAAGCCGTCCTGGAAGGCCTTCAAGACCCCGGTCATGCCGAGTCCGGGGGCTCCGGCGCCGACCGCGACGACCGTCGCTCCCAGGACGAGGGAGCTGATCAGGAGGGCGATGAAGGGGTTGAACTTGAGCCGCGTGACCAGCAGGACCAGCACGGCGATGGCGAGCAGGGCGTAAAACATCAGGACTTCGGCGGGGCGACCGTGGCACGAGTAGCGCCCACGCTGATGCCGCCGTCAACCAGCAAGGTCTGTCCGGTCACGTAACGGCTCTCCTCCGACGCCAGGAAGACCACGGGGCCTGCGAGGTCGCCGACGGCTCCGGGGCGCTTGAGGGGGATGCGGTCGCAGAGGTACTCGACCCACTCCTTCTGCTCGTAGAGGACGGCGTTCTGCGCGGTCTTGAACCAGCCGGGCGCGAGGCAGTTAACGGTCACGCCATGTCGGCCCCAGTCGTCGGCCAGGCTCATCGTGAGCTGCTTCACGCCGCCGCGGCTCGCGCCATACGGAGCGAGTCCAGCGTAACCGGCGACGCAGGTGACGGAGCCGATGTTGATGATGCGGCCGTAGCCGCGTGCGATCATGCCGGGCGCTGCGGCCTGCGCGGTGAAGAAGGTGCCGCGGAGGTTGGTGTCGAGGATGGTGTTCCAGTCCTCCCAGGACACCTCGAGGGCAGGCTTGCGGATGTTGCAGCCCGCGTTGTTCACGAGGATGTCGATCCGGCCCATGAGGCGCTCGACTTCGGCCACGCCCGCTTGGATGGAAGCGTGGTCGCGGACGTCGAGGGCGACGGCGCAGGTGCGTCGTCCGAGGGCCTCGATCTCGGCCCGGAACGGGGCCAGCTTGGCGGCGTCGCGGCTCGACATGGCGATGTCGGCGCCGGCCTGCGCGAGGGCGCGGGCGAAATGCTGG
>CAZRPB010000159.1:0-2572 GCA_964601955.1 uncultured Klebsiella sp.
CAGCCTTCCGCCGCACCTTGTTGAAGTATATGGTGAACAAGGAGCCGTCGACCAAGGGTAGAATAATTAGTGCATCGCTAACGGCGGCCAGAGGGGGCGTGTCGATGAACACCCTATCGTAGCGCTTTCGCAGCTCCAAGATTAGTTGCTCAAAACCCTTACTATTAAGAATCTGAGTAGGATTTTTTGCCCGGCCGCCCGCCACGATAACGTCCAAATTAGGCTGAAATCCCTTCACCACGACGTCGTCGATGTTTAATTTACCCGTGACCACGTCGATCGTCCCTTTAACGTTCTCCAACCCGAGAGATTTATGAACGTTGGGCTTCCGGAGATCACAGTCGACGATCACTACCCTCTCACCATGCGCAGCAAAAGTCATCGCCAAATTGGTGGTTATGAAAGATTTACCCTCCCCAGGTATCGTACTCGTCGTAAGGAAAGCTTTGGCGTTCTTACTTTCATCCTTGAGCCGCAGGCTGGAATGAAGGGTCAGGAATGCCTCGGCAACCTGCCGGTCTGCACTGGTTGCCGCTAATTGGGCACGCTCGCCTGGGTCGAGTCTCTTAGCCTCGGGAATAACACCCAACAACGGCAGTCCGACTACACCTTCAATATCGTAGGAACTTTTTACCCTGTCATCGATAAAAGCTACAAAGAACGCGAACGCCAATCCTAGACCCAACCCACCGACCACACCCAGACCAAGGTTCAAGGGAACATTTGGGGAGATCGGCTTGTTTTCAAGCGCCGGGATCGCCTGATCCACAATTCGTGCATTCTGAGTGGCGAAATTACTCGTCATTGTAGTCTCTGTCTTTCGCGCCACGATTCCCTGAAGAATCTGGTTTTGAGTCAGGTATTCACGCTCAATCTGACTATACTCCACGCCCAACGCCTCCAACTGCAGGGATTCAGCCTTTTGTTTTTCGAGCTCCTCCTGGCGAGCTTTATAATTAACTAGCGCCGAGTTGTATTCAGACTGCACCTGATCGCAGATGGAATTGATAGCCCTCTCCACTTCGAGTTTAGTCTGATCGAAAGATTTTTTCGCCTGCTTCATATCCGGATGACCGTCACGATACTTTTCTCGAAGCTTGGATACCTCAATTGTACGAGCAGCTAGTTGCTGCTGCAGTTCTTGTACAAGTTTGGGTTCGGCTACGAAAGCAAGCCCGGTCAAGTCCAAGCCCTTGGCCCTGTAATCTCGGATCTGGTTGAGCTTGGATTCAGCGCTCTGCAGGGCCACGCCGGCCTTCTGCGCCTCAAGGTTGGATAACTTCAAGGATTCGCTGACAATATCCTTCCTTTGATCTAAGGAAACGGTTTTGCTTTTTTCTTTATAGGCTTGCAGCTTTTGGGCTAGCTCATCAACTTTTTTTCGCTGCGTGTCGACTGTGACCTGCAGATCGTCAACCGCCTTGGCTAGATCGGTGTCACGAAGGCCCTTATTATACTTCATGTACTCATCCACGAAGTAGTTAGCGACCTTTGCAGCAATGACCCGGTCCGGGTGCTGGAATGCGACAGTAACGACCAGCGTCAAACGCTGGGGAATTACCTTGCGGTTTTTGTTGATCGTCTCGACGGCAAATAAGGTCTCACCATGAGGCTTTTCGACCTTCTCGTAAGGGGCTAGAAACTGTCTGAGCTCATCTCCTTTTAGGCGTTCCGCCACCCGACGGATCAGAGTTCCACTCTCGATCACTTTTATTTGGGTATTTAGGTCCTCCGCTGACCGGATTTCGCTCTCAGCAACCTGCTGGACACCAGGCATAGGAGTAAGGTCGCGACGCAGGATCTGGACCGTGGCGCTAGACTGGAAAACTTTCGTTTCGCTAAATGTATATACGACGGAACTGGAAAACACCACGAGAAACACGACCACGATGTACCAAATTCGTTCTCGCAAGATGAGCAGGTAGTCTTGAAGCGTGCGCTGCACCATTCCAGCACCGCTATCGCCATAGCCGGCCGAAGAATATCCGGCGTAATTTCCGCCGTAGTAATTGTAACCGTACCCGTAACCGCTTGGGGACTCTGATCCCTTTTTGGTGCCTGACGACGAATCCGTGTTCATGGAATAGTACTCAAAGAATCCGCTCGGGCACAAAAATCACGTCGCCGGTACGCAACAGGACCGCACCGCGGCCGCCCTTGTTCATCATTGCAGAGACATCGATCTCCTCAACCGATGAGGAGCCGTCCTCATATTTGCGCGTCAGCTTTACCCGCCGCAGATCTGCTAGCCGGGTGGGCCCGCCCGCTAATGCGATGGCCTCGATGATGGTTAGACCCTTTTCCTGAGGGAAAGGAATTCGATCCGGCTTCCCCACCTGACCGATAACATTCACACTTCGCTCGGAGTATTTCACCACGAGCACGCTCACCTGAGGATTCACAAGGAAATCCCGATCATACGCTTCACGGATGATCTGCTCGGCCTGGCGTGCCGTTTTTTCGCGTAAAGAAACCACCCCTATCAGAGGGAGACTTATAGTATGCTCCGGGGAAACCTGAACAGCCTCCGTCTGCTTGTTCAAATCCTCGTGCTGAAAAATGAAAACCTTGA
>CAZRPB010000160.1:0-2535 GCA_964601955.1 uncultured Klebsiella sp.
GACCAGAGCCCGGCGGCGAGGGCGATGAAGGTCCCCAGCGCGCAGTGGCAGGCCTGCTTGCGACGCAGCACGAGGTACCAGGGCAGGCAGAGCGCCAGGCCGATGGCAGAACCCTTGACGGAACGCGCGACGAAGCGTTCGAGCGCGTCGGCCTCCTTGGAACAGCGATGGAGCAGCACCGGAATCCAGACCGCCCAGGAGACCGCCCAGACGCCGAAGGCTCCCACGATGCAGGACGAGGAGTCGAACTTCTTGGGGTCGACCGAAGGCAGGAAATAGGCGACGTCGATGAGGGCGAAGACCGGCAGGGCGAGAAGGAGACCGCCCAGGAAAGCGGCCCCCGCCACCCTGGGCAGCAGCGCCGACGCCGAGGCCGGAGCCGGAGTCACCGGCAGCGGCACCGAGACGAGCAACGACTGGATGAAGGCAAGCAACCAGACCGCGAGCGGCCACAGCAGCTCCTTGGTGTCCTCGAAAGAGAGATAATCGAGGCCGAGCAGCTGGTTCACGTTCAGGAGGGACACGTCCCAGAGCACCAAAGCGCCAAGCAGCCAGAAGAGAGCGTTGAAGACGAAGGCCAACGGCAGGGAGATGAGGAATGCTCGGATGACGGCGGACATGGGGAGGCGGGGTTGTTTCAAGATGCCCGCCGCGGGCGGGTCTGACCACCCCAAAACCCCGTGCCCCTTGACTCCCTCCCATGACCGTCAAAAATGGTGCCATGATCCACCTCACGCCCGAAGCCGCCGTTCAGATCCGGGCCCTCCACGCCAAGCAGGACCCCGCCACCCTGCTCCGTGTCCTCGTCGAGGCCGGCGGCTGCTCGGGCTTCGAATACGGCATGTCGTTCGACGCCCGCAAGGAGGGCGACCTCGAATTCGAGAGCCAGGGCGTGCGCCTGCTCATCGACCCCGCCAGCCACGCCTACCTGGACGGCTCCACCGTGCACTTCGACGACGGCCTGCACGGCAAGGGCTTCGAGGTCCGCAACCCCAACGCCACCAGCACCTGCGGCTGCGGCAAATCCTTCAGCTGACCATGAGCCCCGCCCTGACCCTCGCCCTGCTGCTCGCCCTCACCCTCACCGCCAAGGAACCTGTCAAGCCCGTGGAAACCGAGAACGAGAAAGTCCCCGCCGGCAAAGTCCGCGTCACCCTCGACGACGGCAAGGGCGGCGTCGCCAAGCCGACGGTCGTCGACAAGGTCGTCAAGCCCGACGCCGAGTGGCAGGCGCTGCTCCCTCCCGAGACCTACCGAATCCTGCGCGCCAAAGGGACCGAACGCCCCTTCTGCGGCACCCTGCTCGACAACAAGAAGCACGGCACCTACCACTGCGTCGGCTGCGAGCTCCCGCTGTTCTCCTCCGACTCCAAGTTCAACTCCGGCACCGGCTGGCCGAGCTTCTTCCGTCCGGTCTCGAAATACAACGTGGCAACCATCGAGGACCGCAGCCACGGGATGACCCGCACCGAGATCCTCTGCGCCCGTTGCGACGGACATCTCGGGCACGTGTTCGAGGACGGACCGCCCCCCACCGGCCTGCGCTACTGCCTCAATTCCGAGTCCCTGAAGTTCAAGGAACTCAAGCCGGCGAAGTGACGCCTCAGCGTCCCCGACGCTTCTGAGGCTTTGACCGCTTGAGAGGCTTCCTGCCCGCAGGCCTGGGAGCCTTCTTCTTCGGCTTGCGCACAACCTTCGTGATCCGCTTTCCGTCCTTCTGAACGCGCTTGGGCCTCCTGAGTTCGGCCTTGCCCTTGGCCTTGGCCGGCTTGGCGGCCGCCACCGGCAGGACGCCCTGCCGGACGGCCTTCCAGACCGCCTCCTTGAACGCCTCCAGCCCGGAACCGTCGTGACAGGAGATGGCGAGCGTGGGGGCCGCGACCTTGCGCGTGAACTCCTGGAGATTCTTCACCGCGGAGGGCAGGTCCATCTTGTTGGCGACGACGATGCGGGGCTTGCTCGCCAGCACGGGCGAGTACAGGCGCAGCTCGCGCTCCAGCACCTTGAAGTCATCCCAGGGACGGCGGCCGTCATTGCCGGCCATGTCGATGAGGAAGACCAGCAGCGAGCAACGCTCGATGTGGCGCAGGAACTGGTGTCCCAGGCCGCGGTTCTCGTGCGCGCCCTCGATGAGCCCGGGGATGTCCGCCATCACCACGCGGCCGTGGCGGTCGGGATACTCGATGACCCCGACGTTGACGTGCAGCGTCGTGAAAGGATAAGGGGCCGTCTTGGGCCGTGCGGCGGTGATGAGGTTCGTCAGGGTCGACTTGCCGGCGTTGGGGAAGCCGACCAGCCCGAGGTCGGCGATCGTCTTGAGCACCAGACGGTACTCCCCCTTCTCCCCCGGATAGCCGGGCGTGCTGCGACGCGGCGCCTGGTTCACCGAGCTCTTGAAGTTCATGTTGCCCAGCCCGCCCTTGCCTCCTGCGAGCAGGACGACCTTCTCCCCGTGCTCGGTGACCTCGGCGACCAGCCGGCCCGTGGACTCCTCCAGCACCTGCGTGCCCGGAGGCACGCGCAGCACGAGGTCGG